>JBBQSL010000024.1:0-28665 GCA_038213895.1 Kiritimatiellales bacterium
CCTTCTGCATCACTGCCAAACCGTCACCATAACCGGCAGCAGTTACCGAATGGGGAAGAAAATCCAGAACTAAGAAAACCCAAAAAACAGCCGGTAATTTCAAACCGGCTGTTTTGCACCACTTTCAAACCGGCGCTGACACTAGAGTATCGATCTTTTCATCGAATACCTCCCAGAGTGCGGATTTCCATTTGGTTAGCACGCTGATGTCTAGATCTGGCGGCTTGTGGCCAAGAACGCAAATGGCGATTTTTAGCTTCATTGTGTTTTATGCCCAACGCCCAGCGTCAGCGGCGGCGCGGAGCGCCTTCAGCTGCATGCTGTTGTTAGGCGTGCCGCAAGTCTTGGGATCATTCCATCGCATACAAGTCGTCCATGCTGTAGCGGTCCCACAGCGCCTGCTTGGCGCGCATGAAGTCTGTGACGCGCATACCGTGGCAAGCCTCCGCCATCGTGTCCAGCGCGTATGCCAAGTCGAAGCTATTCTCGAACTCGAAGACGCCTGCAACCTCGTTGCTCGCGCCGAGTAGGGTCAGATGCCAGTAGGTCTGATTGGCGAGCCGACGCCAGAGAGATACCTGAGAAGGCTCGAATGGGTTCAGGTGACACTCGACCGATGCGAAGGGTTGCGGTTCCGGGGCAGGGTTCGGGACGTAGAACAACATCCACATGAGAGGGCCGAAGTCTGAGCGGAAAAGGCCCGACCGTAGAAAGAACTGAAAGGGACGAATGGCAGCCAACTTGTGAACGAATGGAGTGCGATCGAGCCAGTAAAGCGCCACCTCCTCACCGACGGTCGAATCAATGACAACGGGTAGGGGTACAAGGCCGTCCATCGCCGCAAGCACAGCGGGAAAGGAGTCCACCTCAAAGTGGCCACTGCCCAGTGTGTACTTCGTATTCTGCGGTTTCATCGTACGCATTCAACAACGCCTAACATAGTATTATCCATCAATCAATTTTAGGATGCTACGCTGGGGTGGGATCTTTTGCAATTTAAATAAAAAGTGTAAGTCCTATTTTTTAAGCTCTTTCTTCAAAAAAGGCACCAGTTCTACAAGCAAAAAACACGTAAATAATAGGACTGACACTTTTTAGTAAATAATAGGACTGACACTTTTTATTGGCTTGCAGATCGCTTGCGAATGGGAAGCCGGGCGAATGTATCGCGGGCACTGATGGCCATATCGCGTGGGACGGATGCAAAACACAAAGCTTTAAAGGAAAAAATGACGCAATGTGCGGGCTGACCTTATCCGCGGAAAAATGCGGGAAGAGCGTCCCGTTTGTGATGGCGGCGCAGAAAAAGTTTGAACTGCCGGTGCTGAAGGAGTATTCGGCGGGCTACGCCGTGTTGCTGACGAAGCTGATTTATCTGTCCGCCTGCGCAGTGCCGCAAAAGGAGATCAACACCTTGCTCTCCCGTGAGCGCAAACTGCTTGAACTGCTGAAGGTGCCTTTGCCGATGGGGTTTGTTGACATAATGATTCTCCTTGCGGGTTGTTTTACCGGGTCGCGTCGCCCAGCGGTTTAATCGTCACATATTTGCTCAAACAGGTTTCGCTGATAAATCGGTCTCTCTGAATGGTGAATTTCTCTTTCTGCCAGTTCCATTCCTCCGCAATTTCTCGTGCGCGGGGTGCGCATGCCGTTTTTGCGTATCGCTGGCCGTAAGCGGTTTTGGGTTGAAAGATGTTGTCCAGATGATAGGCGGTGGCCGCTGCCGCGAGTTCAAAGGCTTTGATGCAATCGGGTGAGGCACCGCGCCGGGTCTTCAATGATTCGTATGCCCGGAAATGTTCGTCAGCCCGAAGGTAGGCCTCAATAAAAAGGGCTGGCTGGAGTTCTTCGGAGACATCAGCCAGCCCGCTGTCGATCCGAGCCCGTTCGGGTGCGAGGAGGACAAATTCCAACAGGGAGTCGTTCAGCGGGTTGCCGGTCGTCTTTAGCACAGCTTCGGAGATGCCGTCGGAACGATTCTGCTGTTTCATGCGAAGGCATTCGACTTCACGGAGGATGAGCGCGGGAACGATGGACGGCGCTGCGGGGTTAAATCGGATGCAGGCCCTAGCCCTTGGCGGTCCCAGTCGTATCCGGCTTTGGCACTGGTGCTGCCGAGGTTGTCGTCGGAGAGAATTTCTATGGGGGTGCCGAGATCCTTGGCGACGTGAACCACAAAGTCCATGACCCATTTAAGTGCTGTTCGTCTTTGGCTTCGGCAAAGCGAAGTGATTGCATGAGGGCCATTGCGAGATTGCGGCGTGCTTCGATATGAGCTGGGACAGCCGCCAGTACGCGCCGGAACAGATCGACGGCTTTGTTTACCCGCCCAGTAGCGGCCAGTTTAACCGCCCGGTCAAAATCTGCCTGAACGCGCCGAATTTCTTCGTCTAATGCAGGATCAAAGGTGATGACAACACGGTCGCCCTGAATCGTGAACACAGTGTTTGCAGATAGAAATCCGTAGGCCGCACGAAGGTGGGTCAGCACTTCGTCGGCAGACATTTCGGCAGCGGCTCCCGGCTGCGCGGGGTCGAGAATCAAATCGTCCAGTTTTATGGTGAGGGTTATTGGTTTCATCGACCTATCGGACTTCCAAATAGATTGTGACGGCACGCAGAAAGAGGGCGGCGATCTTTAAACGAAGAGTTTCCATCGGCACAGAATAGAGTGCCACCGAACGGTGTTAATGCTCTCACACAACCATGTCCAGCAGCGGAATCCGTATGCGCTTGCGAGCCGTTTCCCCCGCCAGCAAATTGACCTGTCGCCAGCAGGGTTCGTCGCGGGCGGTGGCAGGGCCGCCGTCCGCCAGATGAAGGCCGGTTCCAAGAAAGATGCGGTGTTTACCGTATCGTCCGTTGATTTTTTCAATGACCTCCCCGATCCGCCGGGCGTGCTCAATGCGGGCAGGGTTGTCGAAGAGGTCGAACTGTCGGCGGCGGTCGTCCTCAAGTCGTCCCAAAACAATACCCGTGGCGCGGTAGTCCGTACCGGGGCGGTAGAGCCGCGCGAAAAGTTCCTGCACGACGATGGATGTTTCCTGCGCAAGGGTTACGACCCGGTCGAGGTGAGCCCCGAGGGCATGTTCACCGTAGTCTTTTGTGCGCAGTGAGACAGTCAGTTCCCCTGCCCGCAGGCGGTGCCGCCGCAGTTTGATGAAGGCGGATTCGAGGTTGCGGATAAGCCGGGCATAGACGATGTCGCGGTCGGCGGTCGGCGCGGTGAAGGTTTTGCTTTTGCTGACCGATGCGACGGGCCGCCAGGGAACGGTGCTGACGGATAGCACCGGCGTGCCGCGCAACTCGTTCCATATTTCAAGACCCGGTTTGTGGAGCAGTTTGCGGATCCATTCGGGGTCGCGGTAGACATAATCCCAGGCTGTTTTGAGTCCGTATTTCTGCAAAAGCTGTACGCGATTGGGGCCGAGGCCCCAGACATCAGCCAAGGGAACCCGCTGCAGAAAGATGTGGATGTGTCGCCCGGCAACCGGAGTCAGCCCGTTGGGTTTATGGAAGTCGGAGGCGATTTTAGCCAGTCCTTTGGTGAGGCTCAGGCCGATGGAAACCGTCAAGTCGAGTTCGCGGCAGATAACGGCTTTCATATCGGCGGCGATTTCGGGGTAGGATTTACGGAAGACCTGCCACATCCCGGTGAGATCGGCGAAGCCCTCATCGATGGAGTATTCTTCCACCTCTGGGGTGAACCGGCGCATGATGTCGAACATGCGCTTTGAAAAGATGCTGTAAGTTTCGTAGTCGCTCGGCAGAATGACAAGTTCGGGACAGAGTTTTTTTGCGTCCCACAACGAAACCCCGCGTTTGACTCCAAGCGCCTTGGCCTCGTAGGAGGCGCACGCGATAATCCCCCGCTCTTTCCCGGTGACAACCGGCTTTCCGCGCAAGGCCGGGTGCACCGCCTGCTCAACAGAGGTGAAAAAGGCGTCACCGTCCACATGGACGATGGCGCGCGGAAACGAGCTGAGCAGCAACGGACGGATTTCCGACATGGTGAGCCTCACTTGTACTTGCGGATAACGGCCCTGACAATCCCGCCGACGGTAAGTGAGCTACGGGGTCGGATGCGGCTGTAGGATGGGTTGGCGGGGTCAAGAAAGACTCCGGTTTTATCTTTACCGAAGTATTTCATCGTCCATTCGCCGTCAATCTGGGCGATTACGATATCGTGATTCTTCGGAGCTCCGCCTTTTTCGACGAGTACCAGGTCACCGGGATGGATACCGGCATCGATCATCGAATCGCCGAAAACCGTGAGCAGATAGGTGGCTTCGGGGCGTGCAACGAGGAACTCATCGAGGCTCATGGTGTCGAGAAGCTCCTCTTCCGCCGGGGATGGAAAACCCGCTTGCACGGTTCCGAGCAACTGAATATGTGCGGTGATCTTGGATGTGAAGGCGATTCGCCCGTTGGTGCTTTTCCTGAGATAGCCCAGGTCGGTCAGCTTCTGAACTGGGGCATAAGCGGCGGCCTTGGAGGCGTAGCCGAAGAGATCCGCCATTTCGGAGAAGGAGGGCGCGCGCCCCTCCTGCCGATAAAAGGCGCGAAGCTGGGTCAGTTTTTCAGAGAGGTCAATTTTTCGAGGCATGGCAAAACTGTAACTGAACGATCGTACACTTTCAATGCCAGAAAAATAGTTTGAACTATTTTTTCAAACCGTTTGATAAATCAAACGAACCTCTTTTCATCTTGTTGCACCGCCCCGTTCAGGCTGCGAGAATGGCGGCATCTTTTTGTGATTTCGTCATGCGAGCGACGGCTTTTACCAGTACATCCACCTTTTCAATCAGCTCTTCGTGTTGCAATGCCCGGAAAACTTCTCCAAGCACTAGCACCTCTTTGGGTAGATCGAAGCGTTCCCCTGTCCCGCCGGTGAGCATGCGCGGCATGGCGGTTTCGAGTGCCGTACGGAAGGCTTCGCGCCCAGGGCGGAAGTAGTGCTTCAAGACCACCTCGACCGTGGAATGACCGGTGACACGGCGTACCAGTTCCATCGGCACGCCTGCCGAAAGCGCCATCGTGATCCACGTTGCGCACAAGGAATGAAAGCCTTTGATCGTGGCATCTCGCATGCCGTCAACGCGCTTGGCTTTGGTTTCAATCTCGGCGGCTTTCAGTACCTGCCCGACGCGCCATGACAAGCCGAAGTTTTTCTTGTGATAGAGTGCTGCCACTTCGGGAAATATGTATTCGCTTGTTTGTGGTTGAATACCAATTAGAAAAGATGGTCGGGGTGACAAGATTCGAACTTGCGACTTCTACGTCCCGAACGTAGCGCTCTACCAGGCTGAGCCACACCCCGTAAAAAATTACTAATAAAAACGAATGGGCATCGTACTCGGCCTGCTTTGTTTGACAAGCCCAAGCTTTAAAATTTTCTCCACGTTCCCATCAATTCGACAGCTCGATATCCCGGTTCAATTTTTTGATCTCTTCCAAATTATCCGCACCGCGAAAAAGAATCAGCGCTCCACCATACGCTTCAGTCAGTTTTTGCAGATTTCGAGATATTCCAGCAACATCTGTAGCTTGACCGGGCGTCAGACAGATAAAGTTAATCGCCGGATTTCCAGCTCCACTGGATGTGCAAACAGTGCTTAAATGGTCACTGACCTGTTGCGCAGTATAACAAAAATATGAAAGGAGATCCCGCACGAAGGGTGGAGGAAGTCCTTTGAGTTTCCGTAGTTTGTTCTCCGCTTCAATGCGTTTTAATGCGTCTTTCAGCAAGGCATCACGCTGTTGTCCGTCCGGCTTCATGCCCGTGATCGTTGCTTTTGAGGTTTTGCTACCCGTTGTGGTTGTGGTTGAAATGACCACTTCACCCTCCTCGGTGCCTTCTTCTTCTGTCGTTTCTTCTGTAACAGCCATGCCAGCAGCTGCTCCGCCGCTCCATTGCTTCCATATCGAAAAATCGAGAAGTTTACGCCCCTTATCACGACTTATCGAATGCGCGCCCCAGCCTGATCCAACGATAAAGACGCTGTCAGCCTGCTGCTCTTCAGCGACCTGAAAGGCTCGCAACCAACCGGAAGAATCCGTGCCAACCACCGTGCGATAATCGGTTAACGACACATCGGACACCATGGTATCCGGAATTCCCGCAGTGGTGCGCTCTTTATTCACCGACTGAAGCCATTCTTTGAGTTGGGTCGTATGCCCCAGTTCAGCCGCCACCATTTCGGGCTGAAACAGCGCGATTTGTTTTTCGTTGTACAGAATGATATTAAACTGTGCATTGCTTTGAATCCCCGCAACCGCTTTCTGCAATCGTTCTTTGATTAACTCGTAACTAAACGTCCCGCCGGTTTCATCGGACAGCATGTTGGTAGAGGCTTCCAGAATAAAGGCAATGCGCGTACCCGATCCTTCCGCGCCCAAAAAAGAAATGGGTGGCATGGGTACCCCCGCGCTGGCATCAGTATTTTCTGCTACTTGCTGAGTACCAGCTTCTGTAGTTTTAATCCGTTCAGCCTCTCTAGACAGAAACTCAAACTTTCCGTTAAATCGTCCGGTCAAGGCCCATAGATTCTTAGTAACCCTGCTGGAAACAACTTGATTACCAGGTTCAGACAAACATACGAAATGTACATCCGGACGTGATAAACCCTTTTCTTTATAGCCAGTTTGATAAACCGATTCTAAATGCTCTAACACTTGATTTTTTGAATATTCAACATACTGCGCAATATCCCTGACAAACCCTGTCGGAATAATTTTCGCTTGGCGTAATTTTTCTTCCTGCTGAAGCGAAACATCGGCCTCTTTGAGTAATTCACCTTTAAGTTTACGATCCGATAGAAGCGCGGGAGCATCACTGATAACACTGCCAATCATCAATTCCCACATCGCGGCATCGAGCAGGCGGGTGGTCTTTTCCTGAGAGATATGATGATGCCCCCAGCCCAGTCCCAGCATGAGCACCGTATCCGGCTGTTGTTCCATCGCACACTGAAGAGCCCGCAGCCAACCTTGCGCATCAGATCCGACGGCCGTGTCATAAAATCCCGGTGTTGTATAATTATTCTGATCAGGATGAAGTCCCGCTTCTTCTGGATTGCCATTTACGGTCTTCATCCATTCTACCACTTCATTTGCCGTATCCTTCGTTGCTGGAACGAGGTTCGGACGAAACATAAAAACGCGTTGCTGATCATAAAAAACGAGATTAAACAGAATGGCGGTCTTCATTTCTGCAATAATTTTCGCCAGCTCTTCTCTTATATATTCATAGGTAGCCACTCCGCCGGTTCGATCATCCAGCATGCCCGCAGAAGCCTCTATTGCAAAAACAACTTTTTCACTTTCTGCTCTGACCCCGAAGAAATTAATGTTCGCTGGACCTATACCGGTTGAACGGGAAAGATTTTTAAGAGCCCGCCCGGCATCCGCGCCCGGTAGCATTATTTTCTGCGTTTTGAGTGAAGAGATCCGTCCAGTGTCTGGAAGGACAAATTCCGGATTGGCGATTGAAACTTTTTTGCTGACCAGTTTGGAGGTGAGTGCTTTTTTCTGAATTTGTTCAATTCTGGCCGCCTGCATCTTCTTGCGTTCAAGCTTCGGTTTACTTTCCGTCCGGGCAATCAGTTCAGCATTCTGTTTCTGCACATAGCGTACGGCGACAATCGATCCGGCAAAAATAATCAACACCAGATGCACAATCAAACTGGTAACCGCCGCCTGTGCGGAATACGACCGATTCTTATTCGTCAGAAAATCTTTCAGGTTCCGCTTTTTCATGAAGGTAGTATCCGGCCTATTCCACATTAGCAAATGTTACATTTTTTATACCGGCTCCGGCGCACGCATTAAGCACATCAACCACCCGTCCGTGGAGCGAATCTTTATCGGCGGCAATGGTGATTACGGGCTGAACCTCCACCAGCCAGGAGGCTTCGCGGTAACGCAACAGAGTCTGTTCGAGATCCGCCAGATCGGCTTTCGTAGGATCTGAGTATTGCTGATCATTAAACATAATCACGCCATCGGGCCGAATTTCAATAACCTGTTCGTCCGGCATAGACAAAACTTCAGTCTGCTTAACCTGTCCGGGAAGACTCAATCCAAGATCCGCCTCGGAACGTTTCAATGAGGAGCTAACCATAAAATAGATCAGCAGCAGAAACACGCAGTCGATCAACGGTGCTATCTGCAACCCGACCTTTTCATTAATCAGTTCATCCATCCAGGCTTTCATGCATCAGTCTCCGGATTCAAAGGCCCCAAAAATAATATCGGCAATTCCCGCTTCCGCGCACGCTTCCATCACCGCTTTAATATACCGATGCTTTACCTGCCGGTCTGCCCGCAGATAGATCCGAATGTTTTCATCGGCTTGCTGTTGCCGAACAATAGCGGCCGTCAGTTCTTTGATATCCATCTTTTGCAGGTTCATGTAATAGCCCGCCGCACCGTCTTTTTCCGCCAGCACGGTGATCATCTGCCGGTCGTGCGCCTCTTCCGGCACTTTAGCCTTGTCCGCCACCGGAAGAGAAACAGGCACCCGCTCCAGCGCTGTCAGATGCGAAGCCACCATAAAGAAAATCAACAGCAGGAACACCATGTCGATCATGGGTGCCATGTTGATCTCGTCATCGCCGCCTTCAGTTGGAATTTTAAATTGCATGATCCGCGCCTCTTATCGGTCCACTGAGTTCCGATAAACATTCATGAAATGGCCGACCATCCGGCCCATTGTAGACATGTCTTTAATGAAATTATTTTTGAAAATGAAATAAGCCGTCATCGCCGGAATGGCGATAATCAACCCGGCAGCGGTCGTGATAAGAGCCTCGCCGATATTACCGGCCAGCAGTTCCGGTTTACCCATACCCCCAGCCGAGATCGTCTGAAAGGCTTTGATCATCCCAGAAACCGTTCCCAATAGACCCAGCATCGGGGAAACACTGCCGATCATAGAAAGATAGTTAATCGGCTTCATAAAGGTAACCATCTGTTCGTTACCAGCCTCTTCAATCGCTTCCATAACGTGAGCCGGATCAAAATCATTTTCTGAGACGCGCTCCAGACCGGCATCCAGCACCGAGGTCATTAGGCTCGGATTGTTCTGGCACAGTTCGCGAACGCCTTTGAGATCCCGGCGGGCTAGCAGTTCTTCAATCTGCGGCTTTAAATCCGCCCGCAGCAAATTTTTACGGCGCAACATAAGTATGTTGCGGATTACGAAAAACAGTGCCGCAACGGAACAAAATCCCAGCGGCCACATACACCATCCGCCCACTCTCCACATTTCGGCAAACGTTACCGATTTGCCTGCGGCGGCGGCAGCGTTCTGTGCCCAGCCCGATGCAGACAGCCCCATCAAAAACATCCCCGTCATCCAGCCTTTTTTCATCATAGCTCTCCCCGTTCCTGATTATTTCAACTCTTCCGCCCTGCGGCTCCAATCACTTTCCGGCCAGCCGAGCACCAACTCTTTGGCAACATACGTCACCGCCTCGGCCTGTCCATTTTTTCTGTAAACCATTCCTTCAAGAAATAGAGCTGCCGGCAGCCACTCGGAGTTCCGGTCAAACGAGGTTGTCACCTGGGCCAGATATTGGAGGGCCGTAGTATATTCACCCCGCTCATACGACCGCCGGGCAAATAAATAGTTCTGTAACGGTAAACCGTTATTTTCGGATTTCGGCACGGTTTCGAGCAGGGCAAAAGCCTCATTCATTCGATTCTGATCCATTAGACCAAGAACCTGCCGAAGTGTAACCTCTGGCGAAACGGACGCAGAGCTCACCTTATTCGTCGCAGAGAACGCGGACGAAACTGCGGCAAAAATGACTATTCCTATGGTGCGTAGGCCCTTCATGTTTATCCTTCGTTTACGCGGCGCAGTGCTTCCGCCGCCCGCAACCCTTCCGGTGTATTTCGAATGGACGGAGTTTCAACCATTTCTTTCCAGGTCTGCACCACTTCAGCAGTACGCCCTAACTTCTGCAGGCAATCGATGCTGGCCTCATAGGCCTTCGCCGCCCATTCAGGATGGCTCTTATAAAGCACATAGACCCTCTGGAAAAACGCGAAGGCTTTTTCGATCTCGCCCTGATCACGCTTACAGACACCGATCCAATAAAGCGTTTCTGGCGCCAAAGAGCCGAGTCCGGCCCGTGTCGAAAATATTTTTTGATAGGTCTCGACCGCTTTCGTCAGATTCCCCGATAAACGAAAGGCGTCTGCCTGCAATTTGCGGGAGAGACCGACACGAGGGTCGGTGTCAAACCGAGCGATAATCTCATCCGTCAACGCAATGGTTCTGTCATACTTTTTTGCAGACAAACAAGCGGCGGCTTCTAGGTTATAAAGGTCGATCAGCAACTCTGATTCCGAGAAGCGGGCTTTAAATTTTTCTGCGATACGCTCTGGCATTTCGACATCGCCACGGACAAGGGAATCCTCGGCCAACAAAATTAAAGGAAGCGGAGAAAACAAATCCAGATTCGTTTCATTTCGTAGGGTGGCCATATACCGCTCGCGGCCATCCTGTCCGGCAATGCGGGCCAATAGCGCCACAAAACGTAATTCGAGCGGCCGTTCATTTTTCTGTCGCGCAGATTCAACCCCCGCGGTCAGGTGAGCCGTTGCGAAGGAAATTTCATCCGCTGGCCGATCCTTCAAATCTTCCAGCAATTGCACCATCACTTGATCAACGCCGTTCACGGAGGGATTGTTACCGAAATCTGTTAGCGTCTTGAGATAAATTTCCAGCGCCTGCCGGTGATCGCCCTGAGCTTTGCAGGATTTACCGATCCACAGCGCGGCCTCTGCTAACTGCGCCTTGGTACCCTGCCGCGCCATATAGGCTTTCACCAGCGTGATCGTTTCTGCATAACGCTGTTGCAACTCATACGCTCGGGCCGATTGAAAAACCGCATAACTGTCCTGGTCAACATCCGTGGCCGTCTCTATGGCCTTCTGGTACATCGTCAGAGCCAAATCTAAATCTCCATCAGAGCCGCGCAGATCCCCAAGCATACTGTACGCTTCAGATACCAGCGGACTTTCGAAATAAAGTACCAAAAATTCCTTAAGCGTGCTTTCCGCACCGACAAAATCTTCTGCTCCGTATTGAGCCACGCCAAGCCGGTAGGTACATTCTGCGCGGAAACGAGCCGGATCATAGGTTTTATTATTCAGATAATTTTTGAAAATCGCAACGGCCGCAGCGAAGCGCCCCTCAAAAATGCGGCACATGCCGCTCCAATAATCGGCATCCTGTACAAAATCACTTTGTGGCCACTTGGTCATCACGTTAGCAAATAAACTGGAAGCTTCTTTCCAGTTCTGCTGCTGAAGTGACGTGATGCCCAGCAGATATGTAATCTGATCTGCCAGACGGCGATTCGGCAAAGCCGCCAATAAACGCTGTCCAAGTTCTGCCGAGGCAGGCAGCTCACTACGACTTAGATACAGCTGCATAAGACTCACCGCGACCTCGTCTTCAAACCGGCCTTGCGGATAGCGTTCCATATACTCACGCCCTGCCACGAGAGCCTCTTCTTGCGCATTCAGTGCCATCAGAGACTGGAAGGCGGACGCGCGGCTCTGCTCGGCTAGACGATGTTCGGGGAATTCGGTGTAAACCTGTCGGTAAACCGCCAAGGCGATGCGGTAACGCTTCATCGCATCGTAACTCTGGGCCATGCGCACCATCAGCTCTTGATCGTAGCCGTTCTCATTAAAAAATTGCAGGGTCTGCGTCAGCCCCTCTAACCGAGTCTGCTCGGCCTGCCAGTCTTCCCTTTGCCGAGCCTGCTCTTTTAATGGAACCCACGGAAGCGGCTTGGCAAGTTCCTCTTCCAACTGCGCGACCTGTTTCTTGTAAACAGGAACCAGCTCCCCTTTGAAACGAACCATTCGGAAAAGAGTAATCGCGCGGGGATAGTCCCCCGCTTCAAAGGCGCGGTCGCCACCCTCCATCAAAGCCACATTAAAGCCGGCATCTGCCAGACCCTGTTCATCACTGAAAGGAAGGAAAAGTCGCAAATTACCAAGATCCCCCTGCTCGGCATAACCGGTCATCAGCGCGAGAACAGAGTTACGACGGAAGGCCGCATTGTTTTTATCGCTCAAAAACTGCATTAACCCGTCAAACGCGCCACTGTTCCGCAGTTCGGTCAACCAAGCTTCCATTTGGATGCGGTCATTTTGCCGAGCGAGGGATTCCAACACCATAAATCGGGCGGCAGGAACCTGCTCGTCACGAGGAAACTCTGTAATAAATTTTTTGAAAGACTCTGTCGCGCCGGAGAAGTCGGCCGAACGAAGCTGACACTCGCCCAACTGATAAAGACATGAAGCCCGCGCGGAAACGGACTCTGCATCCGTCAAAGACTCCAGCCGAACAAGAATTTCCTGCAAATGTCCGGCCGCCTCTTTAAAAAGGCCTGAGGCCAGTAAATCTTGAACTTCCTGCACCAGAACGGTCGTCGATTTAGATGTAACCGGAATGACATCGACGGCGCATAATGAAAGCGGGAATAAAAAGCAGACGACCGATAGAATCGCCAGCTGGAACCCGAAACCCCGCGGAAATAGCAATTTCATGTATCTAACATTTAACAGAACACCACCGCCTCTCCAAGCAGAAGTTATCGGGGAAACAGGATTCGAACCTGCGACTTCTTGGTCCCAAACCAAGCGCTCTACCAGACTGAGCTACTCCCCGGCATTCAAAGGCGCGATAATATCGGCCAAGCCTTCAGCAAACGCAATATTAAACCTGCGTTAAAACAAGGAGGACATCAGGATGAGAAAAATACCCGCCAAAACACCGGCTAGTGCCCACGCTTTGCGGCGGCGGTTGACATCGCCAAAAAGGGACGCACCGACCGCAAAGGAAACCACCACGCTACTGCGTCGTAACATAGACAGCACCACAATCAGCGCATCAGGATTCTTGACGGCGTTAAAGTAGACAAAGTCTGCGACAATCAGCAGAAGCCCAATGAGGACAATGCTCCAACGCCATTGAAAGGGCGTGTATGCCTTTCGTTTCGGCCACCAGACGCAGGCGACAAAAGGGCCCAGCAACGCCACGTTATAAAAGGCAAACCAGAATTGAACAAGCATCGGAGTATAGCCTAGCTGCTGAATGAGATATTTGTCGTACAGTGTGCTGATACTGCCGATGAGCGTGGCCAGAAAGATATAAAGGATCCATTTGCTACGGTGAAAAATCACCCCTTCTTCTCGCCCGATCAGCGAAAAGGCATAATAAGAACAGAAGATTACGGCAATGCCCGCCCACTGTATCAGTAGCGGGCGCTCATGAAAAATGAGCAATGCGCCGATCAAAGTCCACGCCGGCCCAGAGGCACGAATGGGAGAAAAAATAGAAATCGGCAGATGTTTCATTGCAAAGTAGGCCAGCACCCACGAAACAGAAACGATAAAAGCTTTTAGCAGAAGGTGCAGATGTTCGGAAAGCGTGGCAACCGGCACATAACAAGCGATGTGCAACATGAAATCCGGCGCAAGACGAGATCCAGCCCAGAAAAATGGCATGGGTAAAAACCCAGCCACGGTAGATAAAAAAAGCACCGGCAGCACCGCGTTATGGTTCAGCGCATGCTTTTTACAAACATCATAGAGCCCCAGTAATACCGCCGAAATCAGTCCGAGATAAATCCACATAAACAGCCTTGGAAGAATGGAATACAAAAAATAGGAATGACGGAATAAGTGAAATACAGACAAAGATCAAGGGCGGTCTGCAAAATACGCGGGGCGAAAAATCCTTTCCTACATTTTTGTTTCTTTCCCGTTGCACTTCGGCGTTAAAATTCTATAGTCCGCACCTATGACCTCCGAAATGGATCTGGATATTCTAATGGACGCGGCGTGCAACGACCATGAGGTCGCGGTTGAATTGATGAAACTTTTCTTCAACCTGACCGGTCAGGAACAAACACGCCTGGCAGAGGCTATCGCTCAAGGAAATGATGCGACGGCTTCAGCGATCTCCCATAAAGTCGCGGGCTCCTGTAGCTCCTGTGGAATGATCGGACTGTCCGCCCGGTTCAAAGAACTGGAACATCTCTGTAAACACGCTATTCCGGCGGACATCAATAACCGGTTACAAACCATCGATCAGGAAATGCAAGATATCCGCAAAAACTTGGAAGAACATTTTAACTGCTCTCTCGCACCATGAAGTTGATTCTATTCATAGATGATGACCAGTTTGTAACCACGCTCTACAAAGCCAAATTGCAGAACGAGGGGTTCGCTGTGGACGTGGCGCACAGTGCAAACGAAGCCTTCGAAAAACTGGGGCAGGCTCTTCCGGATGTGATTGTGCTCGATCTGAATATGCCCGAGACCAATGGCGTAAAAATCCTCCGCTCCATCCGCTCCGTCCCGCAGGTACAGCACATCCCTGTTATTATTTTTTCAAGCGGATATATCCAGGCTCTCGTTGTCGAGGCGACTCAACTGGGCATTCATAAATTTTTTGCCAAAGCACAGTGTCCGCCAAAAGTATTGATTACCGAAATTAAGGATCTGCTCAGCAGGCCCGCCATACCGATATCCGCGCTGGTTGCGGACGTATCCGCCCTGAACGAAATTCCGTCTGCCGACATTCCCGCCCTGCTCGACCTATTTGCCGCCAGTGAAGCTTCGGATATGCAGCACGCTGTGTTAGCAAAACTCTACAAAGCCTCCCTGCGGCTCATCAAAGAAGCCGTAGCGGCTGATAAAAATACCATACAAGGGAAGCTGGGCCGCGCGCTCGAAAAATTGTTCGAAGATCTCTATACCCACGCCGAGCACATCACCGCATCTACCAAACAAACTCTGACGGCCGCGCTTCAGAAGCTGATTAAAATTGAAGCAGACAAAAACAACCCCGCACTCGAATCCGAAAGGGCGTTAAAAGGCCTCCTGCGGACGTTTGAAGAATAAAATGCTGTTCGCCCCTGATTCTGCTGCAAGTGAT
Organism: Kiritimatiellales bacterium; assembly: GCA_038213895.1. GTDB lineage: Bacteria > Verrucomicrobiota > Kiritimatiellia > Kiritimatiellales > Tichowtungiaceae > Tichowtungia. The sequence goes on from JBBQSL010000024.1 coordinate 14,971, forward strand.
TTTGTATAAATCCCCGTTGAGCGGTACGGATACCCATTGCGGGTAAAGATCGGTATTATTCATCCGGGTAAAGGTCACCAACTACCTGCTAAACCAACAGATCCGTAAGCTGGAACAAGCGTTCATTGAAAACGGCGGGCTCCGCGAAGCCATGGTCCGCACCCGCCTCAACCATCGAAATAAATCGTACTGATTACGCTATCACTTTCCGTTATAGGCATCTGCAAGGCTGACCCGATTCAGATTTCTGCCACCGGGACTGCTCGCAGCCATCATTAATGTTTTATAGCCCCTTCTCGTACTTACAAACTAAGGACAGGGCACCTGATGCTTTTACAGCCTTTTTTTGCACTAAAGTTTCCAATATTTGGAAAATCTCGTCCGTGTTTTTCTCTTCGGTTTCGTCAAACAGATTGCCCAGGGTTGTGATGGATTGATTTGTCCGCCACTGGGAAAAGGATTGGAGTGTGACGCCCCGCTCAGCGAAATAGGCTCCGACCGGATTCGTGGTTATTTCAAAATCCTGCTCATGAATGGTGCGTTCAACGAAGCCCTCCAGCGGGCCGGCACTACCGTGCACATAGTTGTCGCGATCGGGAAATTCGACCGGATAGTCCCGATAGAACTTGCCGCGTAAACTTTCAGGGTCGGCCGCGCTGGCATTCGTCTTTCCCAACACACTTTGGCGAAACTCCCGCCATGAGATTTGCGAGGGATCAAATTCAGCCACGTGATAATAGATCACGGTTTCGGGATGATAGAAAATGGCTTCCATCGAAGGATAAAAGGCATTGATGGCGTACACACCCAGCGCTTCGATAAACCCTATGATGAATCCGTCCTGTAACTTGACCGTTTTCCTGTTGGCATACAGCGCTCGCCAATAGTTGAAAAGTTGATGCACATCCAAACTTGGTCGTTCCAGAAGCCGCGGCATCGGCACGATGCGTCCGGCATCGACCTCGTCCTGCCACGTTCTGCCAAAAAAAATCTCAAACCGTTTTTTTGCTGCGGCGGCCACCTCCACTTTTTCAGCGCAGGCCGCCGCGCTGTACATCAAATAATGTTGCTTGATAATTTCATGCGCTTTCAGATCAGCGCCGGTCACCTTTTTGCTGACGACAAACCGAAATCCTTTTGCTTCAAGAAAGTTCTGCGCCCGTTGATTGAGCTCTTCTGGAGAAAGGTCTGCCCGAAGATGGTGAACTGGCTTCGTAAAGAGGATTACCTGATTAACTGACATGGGACAGACTATACAACAATTGGCTCATGTGATGAAAAGTTCAATCTTACAAATTAATGAGTCGTATTGCGATAAATGAGCCTGCGTTCACTTCGTTGCCTCATTGTGAAACAGTTAAAAGTCTGAAAGTCGAAGGTCTGAGCCTGCGGTCTGCGCCTTTTGTTATCGTTTGTCTAATCTAGAAACGCGGTGAGGACACCACATCTACATTTTCCGATGTTCGAAAAATCTGCGCCCATCTGCGTGATCTGTGGATCAACTTCTTCACACCGCCCCTTTCTGCGGAGCTGACAGCTGCATTGTTAGGGAATCCCCCTACAAAAAGATCCGAGCTTCCCTGCAAAAAAAGATTTGTTTGTTTTTAAAATTTGGGGGAAAACTGCACGGGTTTTCGGATAATAATTTAAACGCCCGATGGTGGAGTGTTAAAAACCAAAGTAGGAATGGAGCGAATATGAATAAAAGCAGTATGAGTGTGGTTCAAATGAAGAAAATAACCCTATTGGCAACGCTTGTGCTGAGCGCGACCATGGCATCCGCCTCGGTCATCTATACAGATTACAGCGCAACTCCGCTGACACACGTTATGGGAACAACTCCAATCGTCGCGGGCACCGAAATTTTGTTTACGCTGGCCCTGCCGGGAGATGATATCGTTTGCCAACATTTTTCGTTCGGAACAACCCCAAATAATTATTTTGGGGTGTATGGCCCCAACTTTAAACAGGAACTTGTGGGTAGTTACTATTTTGCCCGCGATCTCACAGAGGGGCAATCGTGGGGCGACCTAACGGGGAGTGTCGGTGCCTGGGGAAATGTCAGTACATTGGCGCAGTCGACACCATGGACAACATACGGTCTTCGTGCGGATCCGACCTACATCCCGTTCATGTTTGCAGATCCAACCGACAACAACATTCAGAAATATGGATACTTAAAAACCTCCATCGTGCTGTCCGGAACCAATGCATCGTCCGAGCTGACCTTGAAAGTTTACGGCTATGGCTATGAAACAACCGGCACCGAGATCGCGATGGGTGTTGTTCCTGAGCCAGCCTCTGCCCTGCTCCTGATCCTCGGCGGCATATCGATGGGACTCTATCGCCGCGCAAAAAGACTCTCTCAAGAATTAGAGTCGGAAAAATAGGGATCAAAAAAGAGTCCATGACTTAAGAATCAGTTGATTTTCAAGGTTCCAAAAATTGAAAAACCGTGCGAAGCGCAGCGTCCTCTGCCTTCGCCAAGGCTACGGCGCGACACCGGCGGCGAGGTCGGCCCTTATCTGGATCTTTGTTCGCTCCGTTGCCTCTTTGTGTAATAGTCAAAAATCCAAGGTCTGAAAGTCGAAGGTCTTGGTCTGCAGCCTTTGTTATCGGTTGTCTAATCTGGAAACGCGGTGAGGACACCACATCTACATTTTCCGATGTTCGAAAAATCTGCGCCCATCTGCGTAATCTGCGGATCGACTTCTTCCAATGTTTGGAATATTTGCCACTTCGTTGCCCCGCGTTCGCGGAGCCCAGCTTGACTTCGTCTCGGTTGCGTTCTCTGCGTTCTTTTGTGGCGAACGAATCCCCCCTCTTCCGCCGCATGTCGCATCACACAATGCGACAGGAAAAGTCCAGCTCGGGGAGATTGATCTGCATGAGCTGCACATTGACTTCATCATCCAGCTGAAGGTCGGCCATCCGTCGGATTTTGACGTCGATGGCGAGCTCCGGAATCATCACGACGCCCCGGTCATCGCGTTTGTCGACGACGACCCCGCGATAGATATTCTCCGGGTGCTGTTGCATGTATAGCAGGGTCCAATGACGGTTGCTCAGGCGTTCAGCCATCGCAGTATTGCCTCCGCCGAGTTCGGCTTCCGCCATTCGTTGAAGCATATCCGCTTCACTAATGCCAGGTTCTCCACGCAGAAACGCGCGCAACTGCTGATGAACCAGCAGGTCTGAATAACGACGCAACGGGCTGGTTACCCGGCTATAGCGTTCGAGCCCCAGCCCGGCATGCAGTCCCGGTTCCAGATGCAGCCCGGAGCGTTTAAACTTTTTGCGATAGGCAAACATCTGGGCCAAGGTCTCCGGAGCAGCCGGTTCGTCCGGCGGCGGCTGGGATGCGAACGGCGCCGGGATTTGATGTTGGATCAAAAAATACGCGATGGCTTCGCCAGCCATCAGCATGGCATCGGTCACCACCTCCCGACTCTTTAAACGGGGCAACTCGCTGATAACGATCGTGTAGTCAGCTGGTTTTTTAATGTTCAGTTCATGCTGGGCGGACAGATTATACAGTTCCCCGTTGACGGAGGTCTTGAGTTTTACTTCCGGCAGATTCAGCTCGGCGGCCCCCTGTGCGATCCGGCGCTTGCGGAACTGGTCTGTGATGACGCTCATCTCCTTGAACGGTGAGGTCTCCATCAACTGATCGGCCACTGAATAACTGAGCCGTTGAACCTTGATCCAGCTCGGAATAATTTTCAAACAGGTTGCGGCTCAGTCATCATCCAGGCCGATTTGTACAGAGAGTGCCGGGGAGCGTTCCTGTAATCCCAGCCCCAGGGTTGCCGTGACTTCCTGCGGCAGCATGTTGATGACAATTTCCGGCAAGTAGAGATTGGCACCGCGGGCTCTGGCTTCCCGGTCGAGCGGCGAATCCGCGCTGATCAGCGCGGCGGCATCGGCAATATGGATCCAGAGCACATCCCCATCGAGGCTGATTGCATCGTCCGGATCATTGCAATTGTCATCGTCGATGGCGTACGCGTCCAGCGCAGTCAAATCCTCGCGCGGTTCGTCCGGTAGCGCAGGAACGGCGAGCTCCGGCGCGGCGGTCGCACAGTCGAACCGGGCCGGGTACGGGTTCACCGCCTCGTCCCACACCCCCAGCCGAAGCAACAGCCCGTGCGCCTTTTCCGGGGTCACCTCAATGCCGAGCGCAGTTAATGTGCGATTCGTTGACGCCTTGCCGTAGGCCAGACGCTCAACATCCTTCAACTGGCCAAGGTCTTCCGGCTGAATCGTATTTTCTCGAACCCGTTGCAGGTATTCCTCCCAGCGCGTAGCCTCCTGCTCTTTTTCGCGCTGTTTCGTCAAAATTGCATCCACATCCTCTTTCGTCCGGGCGATGATTTGATCCATCGTCCCGATGAAATGGGTTTGCTGCTGAAGGATCAACCAGGCATGCCAAGCGGTCACCGGTGTATTCTCGCCGTAGATAAATTCCGCCAGTTCGGTCAATGTAACCGTCTCCCCCTGCAGCAACTCCCAGGCTTCGTCCAGATTCCCTTGAGGAACCTGATTTAATTCATGGAGGGATTTCAGCGGCCCCGGATGAAGCAGCTGAATATCTTTAGGCCGGACGTTTACCGTTTTTCCACCCGCAAGCTGAATGGATATTTTATCGGCGACGTGATCGATAAGGGCCGGAGCGGTTTTATATAAAACTAGATTTTGTGACTTAAATTCCTGCGACATAGCATTTCCTGACGTCTTTGAGGTGATGGCCTTCAAGAGTAGCCGTTGTGCATCCCTCCGGCAACACATAGAGGGAGTATAGACGATGAGTGGGAGTTTTATTTTTCCAATGCTTGGAAATGACTAAATAATAGGACACTGGCGATATAACCGCGGATGGACACAGATTAACGCGGATGTTTGCCGTTCTACTTCTTTTGTCTCTCGTGTTGCTCGTTGCCGTCCTGTTTCCAACAGTCCAGCCTCTGTTTTCGGCGGTCAAGAATACGAAAAGCTCTTTCGGTATACCTCTGATCCAATGGTTGGAACCCTTTAGTTTCTAAAATTCATTGGCTAACCCATGTTAGACGACTAATTTCTTACAGCAATACGCCATATAAACAGGAAAATGTTCGAGACAATCTCTCCCGAGTACATTACAAGTTATAATCATATGAAAAAATTTGAAGACGTATTAACCGCGCTGTGCAAACAACTTGGATCGGAGGCTTTGGTTGAAAAATTCTTATTTTCCAACCAGTTCGAGCTCAGAGTTCGAGAAGTTCTTGCAGTCCTAACTTCGGACTGGGATATGGACATCGACTTCAATCCACATCCGCACATCTTCCCCGATATTGTGCTCGGGAGCCTCGGAGTGGAGGTCAAATTCACGGAAAAAAACACATGGCGTAGCGTTGCAAATAGTGTTTTCTAAAGTACAAAAGATCCTGATGTAAAGCAGGTCTATGTGGTTTTCGGAAAAATGGGGGATGTCCCAGAAGTAAAATGGGCAAGGTACGAAGACTGCGTATACACGTCCGCACCTCCCATGTGCCAAGATTCGAACTAGAAATTGGAGCAAAGAAATCCTTATTTGATAAAATGGGGATTAGTTATGAGACCTTTGGGAGGCTGGACGATCACGCAAAAATGCGGCACATCCGTGATTATGCCAGAGGACGACTCAAACAGGGAGAGCGTCTTTGGTGGCTAGACAATGATGAGGCAAGCTTTGGGCACTCTCTACCCATCCAAGCTCGACTGTATACAACACTTGAACAAACTGAAAAGAGAATGATGAGAGCTGAGGCCGCAATCTTGTGCCCACAGATTGTAAAACCGTCGCGATCAAAGCATAAATATGATGATGTTACGCTTTATCTCCTGACTCGGCACGGGGTCTTATGCCCACAAGCGCGAGATCTTTTCTCGGCGGGAAGCGTGGCTTTGAGAACAGATTCAACCAGAGGCGGAAAATACATTCTGCGTTCATTGCAAGACAGCGAGGGTGAAATGCGAATTGCCGCAACTAATATAGAAGATGATCTCTTTCTTGAGTACTGGGGTATGAAAATTCCCGCGGGAGATGCCAGAATAAAAGAATGGCTCAAACGAGCTGATAAGTTCGCGGTGGATTGGAAACCCTCCGATCACTTATTTCGAAATTAGCTCCAATTTTTACACCACTATTTCCGAGGCATTCCGCGACGGCACCCGCCATGTGCCAAGCCAATACTGGCGGCACGGCATTCCCAATTTGTCTCTCTATTTCCCTCAAACCAGATGCAAAAATAAAGGAGTCTGGGAAAGACTGTATCCTTGCTGCTTCGCGCATTGATATCCGTCGCGGTAATTTATAGTGAAACTGGATATTCCCATGACATTCAGCGCGGATTGTGTGCCCAGGACGATCTGACTTTAACCGTCGATTCCCCTGCTCGGGACTCTTTTTCGCTCGACTCCAAATATGATTAAAGCTCTCGTCTTCTTCTTTCCATTCCAGGTCGTAAAGTGCTTGTTCGCAAGACACCCAATCTAATTTGGAGTGCGTTGGAGTTGGGGGGCGAAACCGACTGACGTCAGGCCGAGTTCCGACAATAAATACTCGTTCCCGTAATTGGGGAACTCCGTAATCAGCTGCGCGGTACAACTGGTAGTCCACATTATACCCTAGGGATGAAAAATCATTAAAAACGGCATCGAGAGACTCCTTGTTATAATCCATAAGCAAGCCTTTGACATTTTCTGCCACAAAAATTTTAGGTCTCGTTTTTCGAACAGCCTCCACCATCGCGCAATAAAGACCGCTCCGCGCACCTGCAACCCCCGCTCGTTTCCCGTTTACTGAAATATCTTGGCAGGGGAACCCCCCAATAACTACATCGGCTGATTCCGGCATAGAATCAAGATGCGCCCACACATCGCCCTCTCGAATAATGTCATCTAAATTCTGCTTATACGTCTCACAGGCCGCCTCACGAAGGTCATTTGCCCAAATAATATCGAATGGACGGTCAGCATAAAAGTCTCCCAAAAAATCGAAACCGCCCCGGAAACCCAAGTCCATACCTCCGCACCCTGAGAACATCGAAATAACAGACGCTTTTGACATTATTTTTTCCTCTTTGATTTCATCACTGTGTGATCGAACTCTGTATTCCTCAGAATTATCGCAAACGTAGTTATTTTCAGGAGTATCCAGAAAATTAGTGGCCTGCCGAACAAACCACTCCTTCATACTCACACCCACATAGCTTAGCTCTGCATGCAGTCGCCGCTTTAAGGCGGGATCGATTTCTAAAACAATTCTTCCTGATTTTCCCCGAGCCATGCGCAACTATGTAACCTATGTAACATCAGCGCGCAAATTAAAAATCTCATTAACTCGGCCCGCTCAGGGTCTTTTTAAAACAGGCACAACCTATTGATTTAAAAAAGCCGGAAAGAGACCCGCCCATGATTTTTAGAATCGGCTGATTCTTTCGATTCCAATCAATTGGAACTTTATCGGCATCTTCGCGATCTTTTTTTCAATGTTCGAAAAATTCAGATCACGTCTTTGTGGCGAGCCAGATGTGGTGCCAGCGGCCGCGGGTTCCGCGCGAGCGGGCGGGAACTTCTTCAATGTTGAAGCCAACGCTGCGCAGGCGTTTGGTAAAGGCTTTGTCGGGCCGGGCGGACCAGACGGCGAGTACGCCGCCGGGTTTGAGCGCGACTTTGGAATCCTCGAGGCCGTCCAGCGTATAGAGTCGATTATTGCCTTTATGCGTCAGACCTTCGGGGCCGTTGTCGACGTCAAGCAGGATAGCGTCGTAGGTCGCCGGTTTCTCCCGGATGACGACGCCGACATCGCCTTGGCGAACGGTGACGCGATGGTCTTCCAGCGGACGGCCCGCCAGATGCGCCAAGTGCGTCCGGTTCCATTGGATAACGGCGGGAACCAGCTCGGCAACGACAACGTGCGCTTGAGGGCCGAGATGATCGAGGGCTGCCCGAAGCGTGTAACCCATGCCGAGCCCGCCGATGAGAACGACCGGCCGACGGCGCGTTGCGAGCGGCTTGCAGGTGAGTTCCGCGAGCGCATCTTCAGAGCCATGTTGCTGATTGTTCATCAGCTCTTCGTTTTTCACGTTGATGGTGAATTCATGGGCACGCTGAAGGAGTTTCATTTCGCCGCCGTCTCCCGGCACGGTGACTTTATCGATGACGACCCACGGGTTCATAAATTTTTACCCGCGGCGGCCTGCGCGACGGCGCGGGCTTTATCTTTTTTGCTGGGGCGTTTCCCTTTGACTGGCAGCAGGCCTTTTTTCTTTTCCGGCGCGGTGCCGGTCAGCTCGAAGCCGGGAACCTGCTCGCGGTCGACGCGGACTTTGGTTCGTTTTTCGATCAGCGCAAAATGCGTCCTATCGTTGTAGTCGATGAAACTAATGGCGACGCCGTCGGCTCCCGCACGACCGGTGCGGCCGATGCGGTGGATGTAGTCGACGGGAGAGCGCGGCAGGTCGTAGTTGACGACGGTGGAGAGATCCTGAATGTTGATACCGCGTGCGGCGATGTCGGTAGCGACGAGTACACGCACGTTACGGTTTTTAAACTGGCTTAAAACAAAGGTGCGTTCGTCCTGATCGAGGTCTCCATGGAAGGCATCGGCCTGAATTCCGTCGCGCCTGAGTTTCACGGCCAGATTGTGGGCGGCGCGTTTGCTGCTGACAAAAACGAGGACGTGTTTCCAGCCTTCTTCCCGGAGGAGATGCATCAATAACGGACGGCGGTTGAGGTGGTTCACTTCGATGACGCGCTGGGTGATATTGCTGACGGTCGGCACGTCACCGATGACATTGATATAGCTCGGGTTTTGCATGACCTGTTCAGTGAGCTTTTCGACTTTCTTGGGATAGGTCGCGGAAAAGAGCAGGCTCTGCCGATTCTTCGGCAGGACATCCAAGACCTGCGCGAGCTCTTCGGCGAACCCTAGAGCGAGCAGGCGGTCAGCTTCGTCGACCACGAGACAGAGAAGCTCATCGAAAAAGATCTCTTTTTCACGAACGAGTTCGAGAAGGCGGCCGGGCGTGGCGACGACGATATCGACGCCCTGCTCCAGATGGCGCAGCTGATAGCGGATGTCTTCGCCACCGATGACGGCGGCAACACCGATGGGCCGCGGCAGGTATTTTCCGAATTCTTCAAAGGTGTCGGCGACCTGTTGGGCAAGCTCGCGCGTCGGAGCCAGCACCAGAACGCGGGGCGAGTTCGGGGTCGGACGGGTTGTAAGCGAATTCAGCCGCTGAAGAATGGGTAGCGCAAACGCGGCAGTTTTCCCTGTACCGGTCTGAGCCTGCGCAATCAAATCCATTCCTTCGAGAATCAGCGGAATAGTTTGCGTCTGGATGGGAGTGGGTTCTTGGTAGCCCACCGCCTCCGCGACGCGCTGCATGGATTCGAGAAGCCCCAGTTTAGAAAACGGCATAATTGTCCTTAGTTTGAATGCGCAGGAGACTAGCCTCTCATCGAAAAAACACAATGATGAACGGGAACTCGCGCACATTCGCCCCAGACTTCCAGCCTCTGGCCAGCGGCAGGGATGCCGCTTCCACATCGAACTCCATTGGAAAGACGGACGAAGCGCGGCGGCCTCGGAGAGGAGAGTCGGCAAAGAGGCCGCCGTCTTTGGGAAAGAGCCGAAGAATGGTGACCCCAACGGGAATCGAACCCGTGTTACCAGGATGAAAACCTAGTGTCCTAACCGCTGAACGATGGGGCCAGCAAAAAAGTAAGCGCGTAACATAGCAGACTCGCGCTACGGGGCAACACAAAATAAACGCTTTTTTGATCTGTGCTTTTTAAACGCCTGCTGGCAACATCCTCTCTGTTCCCGGGGTGCCCACCCTGCCTAATGGCAGGAAGCATGAATATCGAATCTCGAATTCCGAATATTTTGAATTTTCACGTTTGGATTTCGAGTGTGTTTCGAGCTTCGTGTTTCGGATTTAGAATTTTTCCGAGGTGCTGAGATAATACCCGCTGAACCTGATCCGGCTAATACCGGCGAAAGGGAGTGACAACAAAACTTCCGTCGCTACGCGATCGGGAGTTTTTTGCGTTCCAAAGGAATGCAAAGGATTGGAATAATGGCATGTAGGATTGATGGATGATTGAAATTAAGAGGCCCGTACACTATTGCTTTGCTGCTATTATCAGCAATCCAGTACTCCTCCAATCCAATGATCCACTCTCCATGGGAGTTTTATGAACCTAACGGTTAATGGTGAAAAAGTTGAGCATCGCGGTGACGGAACCATCCCCGCCCTGCTCGCCGAACTCGGCGCAGTGCCAGAGCACACGGCCTTAACGGTGAATAGCGAACTGATTTTTTTCAAGGATTGGAAAAATTTCAAACTCAACGACGGCGATGCCGTCGAGGTTCTTACCTTTGTAGGAGGAGGCTAGTAATGAAACCTGAAATCCGAAACTCGAAACTCGAAACTCCGGTTCTTAAACTCGGAACTTATGAATTCAACTCGCGACTGATCCTCGGTACCGGTAAGTTTTCTAATACCGAAACGATGCTTGCGGCCATTGAGGCCTCCGGCACGGAGCTGGTGACGGTCGCTCTGCGCCGTTTTAACCGTGAAAAGCCGTCCGACGATCTGTGTGCGCCGCTGGCAAAGCTCAAGAACGTCCGGCTGATGCCGAACACCTCCGGTGCCATGAACGCCAAGGAAGCAGTCCGCGCCGCGCAACTTGGCCGCGAATTGAGCGGTAGTCCGTTTGTGAAGGTGGAAATTCACCCAAACCCGCATCACCTAATGCCCGATGCGATTGAAACTTATCTCGCGGCTAAAGAGCTGGCCGCCGACGGCTTTATCGTTCTGCCGTACATTCCCGCCGATCCGGTGCTCGCTAAAAAACTCGAAGATGTCGGCTGTGCCGCTGTCATGCCACTCGGTGCCGCCATCGGCAGCGGCGGCGGACTTTCCACGGCGGAAATGATCAAGCTGATTATCCGCGACAGTACGATTCCCGTCATCGTTGACGCCGGACTGCGCGCGCCGTCCGAAGCGGCTCGCGCCATGGAAATGGGTTGCGCTGCCGTTCTGGTAAATTCTGCTATTGCCGTCGCAAAAAATCCCGTTGCCATGGCCCGCGCCTTCGGGCTCGGTGTTGAAACCGGCTACGCCGCACGGCTGGCTGGCTTGATGCCGAGAAGTGAACTCGCGATTGCAACGAGCCCGTTAACTGCATTCCTCGGAAAATAGGTCAAACGTCGAAAAGTTTAAGGTCGAAAGTCTAAGGTCGAAAGTCTATATGAATTCTGCAATCAAAACTCGGCAATCGGCAATCGACAATCTCCCGGACTGGTTAACCCCTGAGCCTTGGCTTGAACAGACGTTCACCGCCGCCGATATCGGTCGTGCCCTCGGAGCAGAATCGCCAAACGAAGCAACGCTTGCCGCGTTGCTTTCACCTGCGGCGACGAATTTTCTTGAGCCAATGGCCGCACGGGCACAGGCGCTAACACGCCGTCACTTTGGCCACACAATTCAACTGTACGTCCCGCTGTATCTTTCCAGCTACTGCTCCGGTGGTTGCGCCTACTGCGGGTTCGCCGCCGACCGCCGCACCGACCGACATGTGTTGGATTTTCCATCGGTCGAAAAAGAGCTGGATGCGATCCATGCAATGGGCTTCGAAGAAATCCTGCTCCTAACCGGCGAGCGTTCGTCGCAAGCCGACCTCGATTATCTGCGCGAGTGCGTCAAGCTGGCGACCAGCCGGTTTCATAATGTCGCCATCGAAGTTTTTCCAATGGCGGAAAATGAATATCGCTCGCTGGCCGACGCTGGTTGCACCAGTGTGACGCTTTATCAGGAAACCTATCATCCGGAAACCTACGACCAGATGCACCGCTGGGGCCCCAAAAAAGATTTCTTCCAACGATTGGAAGCTCCGGAACGCGCACTAGTTGGCGGACTGCGCTTCGCCGGACTCGGCGCACTGCTTGGACTCGCCGATCCGCGCTATGACATGATCGCGCTCTACCGCCATGTCCGCCACCTGCAAAAAACGCACTGGCAAACTGGGCTGACCGTTTCGTTCCCGCGTATCCGCCACGAGGCTGGCGGGTTCATTCCGCCGCATCCGGTTGATGAGAAAATGCTAGCGCAGATTATTTTCGCGTTCCGCATTTGCCTGCCAGACGTGCCGCTCGTGCTCTCCACCCGCGAAGGAGCGACATTCCGCGACGGTATGTCCGGAATCGGAGTTAATAAAATGAGCATCGCCAGCAAAACCACCGTCGGCGGCTATGGCAGCGAAGGTTCAAAAGAAGGTCAGTTTGATGTCAGCGATGATCGCGGACTAGATGAATTCTGCACGATGTTGCGCAGCAAACAGCTGGAACCAATTTTTAAAAACTGGGATGGGGTTTACCGGCTTACGATCTGAACATAAAATAGACCGCGCGAAGCGGTAATTTTAATTTTTTCATTTTCTCCTACTCCTATTGGGGGTTTCTATTTAAAAGTGCCGCCGTTCCATACTCTCAAGCGTTCATGGCGAGAAGTTTTTTCTAGCTACATATTTTCAACGGGTTGCCACAGTCAATGCTACTAGTTGGCGCGTTTAGTTCATTTTTTCTAATATTATTGATCAGCTAAGAAATGTGGACTGTTGTTCAAACTTCACTTTTTCTTTGCCGAAATGCTTTCGAAGCGGACAACATCTGGTCAGCATCATTGTGCGTCCGTGTTTGTTGCAAGCTGTTCGTAAAATTCGGCACAAGCCCTTGATAAATATCTTCACGGGTTTTAAATCCACGCAGGTCGCGGGTGATGACGTGGGCAAGGAGAGTTGTTTGTTGCTGGTTGATGGTTGTCAGGAATGTAACGTGGCTCTCCTCATCGTAGCCAAAACTTGATATGACATTATTCGGATAAACGATGTTGGTTAAACGGGAAGCACCGTCATACCCGAACGAAAAGGTTTTCGTGCTGTTCGTCGTGTATTTAGTGGTGACGCCGGACAACCGATTCTCCGCGCCATAGGAATAGCTGACATTCAATCCGCCCGGATAAACGATATTGGTGCGGTTACCGTTCAGGTCGTAAGAGTTTTGGATCACGAATTAACGCAAATTCACGCTGATCGAAGAATTGGTTAAGCGATTCATTCCGTCATAACCAAACGCGGCGTAAGCAAGCGGGGACGCTTGCATTACAATACTTCCGTTGGCATCGTATTTGAACGAGGCTTCCCAGACACCTTCATGCACGACGTTCGTCAAACGGTTCATCGGGTCGTATTCGTACTGTGTGCTTTGCGCCTTCGCGTCTTGGCGAGGAAAGAAATTATGTTCGGGAATAAACGCGGACGAGCTCATGGCAGTCGCCATCAGCGCGAAACACGGCAGAAATTTAAACCGTCCACACATCGGAGTGGAGACTATCCTCCCGCCTCAAGGTTTTCAAGGAGCGTCGGCATCGCGCTTCCCGAAGCTTCGGGGCTCAGTGCCGCCGCATCAAAATCTAAAATGACGAATTAGGCGGACTGGTACCTTTACCCGTACCGAATATCAGGGAGTTGAGTGGGGTTTCAAACCCACTCCACGAAACTCCCTGATTTCGGAACGGAGGTGAAAAAATGAAACCTCCGTTGTAATGTTAAATATGGCGGCCTGCATAGTGCGTCCGCCGTATACATACGGAGGTTCCAAAA
>JBBQSL010000025.1:0-28515 GCA_038213895.1 Kiritimatiellales bacterium
AAAACATCATCGGCCGATCCGTGGAGAGAGCAAACCCACAACGCTTTCCTATTCAGTTTTTTGCCCGATTTCTTGGTTTCTAAAAAACAAACACGCCTCTGGCCATACAATGCAATTTGCCCGACTGCTGCGGATCATCCACGCATACCCCTTCGCTTTCTTCGTGCCCTTCTGTAAAAATTATTTTGCTGTCCGTGATTTTGCTAAACCCCGCATCCATGCTATTTTCCCCGCATGTCATTAGACCTGATAGTCCTGCACGAAGCACTTAAAAGCGGCACCTGCCGCCTGCCGTCGCTACCGCCCTCTGCGCAGGCGTTTCTCGGCTGTGAACTGCTTCGACAGGAACCGCACGCTCAACTATGGGTCGTTGATCATTTACAGACCTTGGAAAAACTGGCTGACAGCTTCCAAACTTTTTTCGGGGATCAAAAAAATAACATTCTAATTTTCCAAGGATTGGAAAATCAGGACATGGAGATCATGGGCGAGAGTCTTAAAGCCCTTCAGTATCTGCAAAACAATCCGGATGAGCCCTTCATTCTCATCACGCTTTTCCAATGTTTGGAAAAAAAAGTTCCAAAGCTTGGAAATTTTGTGTGTTTAAACGTCGGCGACACGCTCAATCCTGATGTGTTTTTCCAAGGGTTGGAAAAAATGGACTACACCCTCGATGTCGAAATCTACGAAAAAGGTTTCGCCGCACGCCGTGGCGGTATTATTGATGTCTGGCCGCCGACGTCGCCCCTGCCCATCCGTATCGAATTCTTCGGTAATGAAATTGAAAGCCTGCGTACCTTCGAAACCGACACGCAGCGCTCCATCGAAAAAATTGAGCAGGTCGAAATTTTTCCGCTCAACGCTAAAGGCGACACCACTCTCGCCAAACTGTTGCCGGAAAATGTATTGAAAATCTATTGTGGTGTTCACGTCACGGAATCAAATCTTGTAGGACAGGCTTCTCTGTATTCAGAGAGCCTGTGTAGCTCGCAGGAATCCACACGCTCCCGAATACGGGAAGCGCGTCCTACAAATACAATCGAGATCGGCTGTGTCACCAGCGATGTCATCGACATTGATCTGGGGTTTTATGAAACCAACTTGAAACCAGTCAGCGAACTGCACCGTCCGGAAGCCGCCGAACAGCAACGCAAGGCATTTTTCCACACCTTGGAAAAAATGGTTTCAAATGGTTTTAAAATCGACCTCTACATGGAAACACCCGGTGCGCTTGACCGGTTAAAAGAAGTGTACTGCCCACATGCCACATCCCACATTCCACAACTCCACGTTGGACTTCTTCACGGAAGTTTCATTTGTAAGAAGCAAAAATACATCTGCATCACCGAAGCGGACATTTACGGATACACCGCAAAGACAGCTCATATCCGAAAACAAGGTACCGTGCCGCAAGCACTTGGAGCGCGCGTCGCGGAGTGGACGGATATTCAACCTGGCGAGCTGGTTGTGCATGTCGATCACGGTATTGGCAAATACATGGGCCTCGTCGAAATGGAAATGTCTGGGCGCCGACAGGAAATGCTCCTGCTCGAATATGCCGAGGGCTCGCGCATTTATCTACCGACCGGTCAGGCTCATCTGCTGACACGATACACGAGCATGGGCAACGCCGCGCCGGCCTTGCACCATTTAAAAGGCCAGCGCTGGCAGAATGAAAAAATTTCAGCACAGACGGCGATCGAAGATCTCGCCGCCGTCATGCTCGAAACGCAAGCATCGCGTGAGTTGAAAAAAGGCCGCGCCTGCGGCACGGATACGCACTGGCAGAATGAATTTGAAAATTCATTCCCTTATATGGAAACGCCCGACCAGCTTACGGCGATCAAAGCGGTCAAAGCCGATCTTGAATCGCCACTTCCAATGGATCGGCTGATCTGCGGAGACGCTGGTTACGGCAAAACTGAAGTCGCGATCCGCGCCGCGTTCAAAATGGTCATGGAAGGCCGACAGGTCGCCCTGCTCGTTCCGACCACGATTCTAGCGCAACAACACTTCGATACCTTCACCGAACGCATGGCGGCCTTTCCGGTACGCGTCGAAATGCTCAGCCGTTTCCGCACGCACCACGAGCAAAACGCAACGATTAAGCGATTACGCGAAGGCGTCGTGCACATCGTCATCGGCACCCATCGCTTAGTTTCAAAAGATGTGCAGTTTAAAGATCTGGGACTTGTAATTATTGATGAAGAACAGCGCTTTGGCGTACGTGTCAAAGAACATCTTAAACAGCTCCGCCAGCAAGTGGATGTGCTAACGCTCAGCGCCACGCCGATTCCTCGCACGCTCTACATGAGTCTAACCGGCACCCGCGACATGAGCACCATTCAGACACCACCGCAAGAGCGCCAGCCGGTCGAAACTATCGTACTGGAATATCATGATGACATTGTACGCGAAGCGATTCTCCACGAACTGGCGCGCGACGGCCAAGTTTTCTACCTGCACAACCGAGTGCAGACCATTGGAAAAGTTGCCGCCAAAGTAAAAAAGCTAGTGCCGACAGCGCGCATTGAATTTGCCCACGGACAGATGGGCGAAAAAGAACTTTCTGAAGTGATGCACCGCTTCGTGCACGGAGAATTTGACGTTTTGATCTGCACTACCATCGTCGAAAGCGGCGTCGATATCCCGCGCGTCAACACCATCCTCATTGACCACGCCGACCGATTCGGACTGGCGGATCTTTATCAACTTCGCGGACGGGTCGGTCGCGCCCGACAAAAATCCTATGCCTTTTTGCTATTGCCGCCCGGCGGCTCGCTTTCCGATGATTCAAGGCGGCGGATTGAAGCGCTGAAGCGCTATACTGGCCACGGCACCGGCTTCCGTATCGCTATGCGTGATCTGGAAATCCGTGGCGCAGGCAACCTGCTCGGCGCACAGCAAAGCGGACATATTGCGGCCATCGGCTTCGACCTCTACTGCCAATTGCTTAAACGCAGTATTGCCAAACTGCAAGGCAAGAAAGTCCCGCCGATTATCGATGCGTCCGTCGAGCTCGATTTTCTTGATCGCTCACCTTCTTCCAAGGCAGGCAGGATGCCTGCGATACGTACCGCGGGCATCCTGCCTGCTCAAGACCGAGAAGAAAACGGAGCCTTCATTCCCTACGAATATATTGATGAAGAAAACCTGCGCGTAAAACTCTACGGACGGATTTCATCGCTCGCCACCGAAAGCGAAGTGCGCGAACTGAAAAAGGAGTTCGCCGACCGGTTCGGCAAGCTGCCGACTGCCGTCAAAAATCTATTTGAAATTGCTCGGATTCGCATTGCTGCTGCGCAGGTCGGCGTGCAAAGCATCCGCACCAGCGAAGGCCGCCTCATCATACTGCGCAACGGCGAAGCCATCATGCCCGAAGGTCGCTATCCCCGCCTGAAGGCCCGCACAACCGCCGCCCGGCTCAAAGAAATCCTCAAACTCATTAAAAAAATGTGCAATCCAGATTGACGATCAACACCTTGGATTGCAAACAGGGGAAATCTTTACCTGCAAAAAACGGCCCCCCGCGCCTTTCGCTTTCGCTACTCACCACGGGCGGAGCCTTCTTATTCGACGAACGCAGGTTGTTCTCATTGTTGTTGTAACTGCCGCCGCGGATCACGCGCCGACCCCCGCATCATTTTATCCCGTTCGCCCGCTTACCGCGCGGAGATTCTATATGCCGCTTTCCCCTGCGGGGTGAAGCGGGGCTACAAGCAAGATGTAGCAACGCTTCACCCAACGAAAGGAGGGAAAGCGTTCATCCTGTGTAGCAACGCTTCACCACCGCAGGCGGAAAGCGTTTGTTCCGCAACGAAATCAATTGCATCACCATTTGTTTTCAATTCATCAGGCGTTTCGTGATGAGGTTCGTAGTTCCGCCTTTAGGCTGCCAGTCCGCAGAGCCGCCTAAAGGCGGGACTACATGCCTTTTTCCACACTCTTCAGTCAGCGCAACACCGCCAACTCCAGATTCACCTATTCCAGCAGTGCCGCTTTCCCCTGCGGGGTGAAGCGGGGCTACAAGCAAGATGTAGCAACGCTTCACCTGACGAAAGGAGGGAAAGCGTTCATCCTGTGTAGCAACGCTTCATCGCCGCAGACGGAGCACCACCGCCAAATCGTTAAAACTGAATTCTTTTCTGTCCTCTGTCCTCTGTCCTCCTGTTACGAGGATGTCGCTTTTTCTACACTCTTACCTTTGGCGATTTTGGAGCGAGCCACGGCAGCCGTCTGCTGGTCGCCCATGAAAATGCGAATGACGCGGATGTTTTCGCGGCATTCTGGGATTTTTACTTTTTCGAACAAATTAACGCGCTGGGACGTGGTGCGCAGTTCATCGGACAACAGCCGGTGTTGTTCTTCGATCACCTGTCGTTCAATCCGCAAACGGATGAGCTGACGGAGCAAATCAATCCCGCTGTCTACCCACGCGGCGGTTTCAAACAGGTCGGGCGCAGCGTCTTCGAAATGCAGGCTTTCAAACATTGGAATCGTAACGCCCGCAATATTTCCGCTGGAGCGTCTGATTTCGACGACCTTGATATACGGTGAAAAATCGAACGGTTCGGAGAAAAGTTTTATCCACGCAGACAGATCGGCTCGTACTTTTTCTTCTTCGCCGCGTTTAGCGGCGATTTGTCCTTCAAGCAGGCGCATTTCGAGCTGCAACTGCTGCTTTTTAAGAAGCAGCGTCGGCAGATAGCGCCGGAAGCGGGTCAGTGCATCCCGCTGCGCCTTCAACTCGTTTTTGGTGTACTTTATCTTACCCATTTTTAATTCATCCGCAGATTCACGCAGATTCACACAGATTTAAAACCATTCTTTTCGTTTCCAACTTCGGTAAACCAAAATTAATTAGGAGTGCTTTGTGTAACTTTGAAGCACTCAGCTGATTGATAATCTGAGACTCCTTTGTTCCCGACATTTTGCTCAGGGCTTTTGTCTCTACGAGAATTTCATTGAAGCAGAGAAAGTCCGTTCGATAAAAGGAATTCAGTTTTTCACCAGAATAAAAAACGTCCAATTGTTTTTCTCTCTCGTATGGGATTCCTCTTTTTTTAAATTCAATTTCCAAGGCATCCTGATAGACCGCTTCAAGAAATCCGCAGCCCATCTCATTGTGTACAACCATCGCGGCCCCAATGATTGCATAGGTTTTCTCGTCTCTTTTGTCAGTTGTACAGTTCATCTGCGTCTCTCTGCGTTCATCTGCGGATTCTATTTGGGCCAGAACTTGTCGGTCAATTTCGAGGCAATTCCCGTTTCTTGCGGCTCAAAGCAGTCGGCCAGAATCTGCCAGCCGAGATCAAGCGCACCTTCCAACGGAATATTGACGGAAAGCGCCATCATTTCCTTTTCGAACCGTTCGCCGTATTTCAACAGCTTGCTGTCCCAGCCGCTCATGCGGAAACCCATGGACTGCTTCTCCAGCGTTTCTTTATAGGAGGCGTAGAGCTGGATCATAGTATCCATGATAACGCGGTGATCGGCACGCGTCTTGCCGTTCACTTGCTGTTTAAGGCGGCTGAGCGAACCGAACGGCTCAATGCGTCCATTTTTGAGGTAGAATTGGCCTTCCGTGATATAGCCGGTGTTGTCCGGAACCGGATGGGTTACGTCATCGCCGGGCATGGTGGTCACCGCCAGAATGGTGATCGAGCCAGCGCCTTCAAAGTCCACGGCTTTTTCGTAGCGCGAAGCCAGCTGACTGTACAGGTCGCCCGGATAGCCGCGATTAGAAGGAATCTGTTCCATGGTAATGGCGACTTCCTTCATCGCGTCGGCAAAGTTTGTCATATCGGTCAGCAACACCAGTACTCGTTTATTTTGCAAAGCGAACTGTTCGGCAACCGCCAAAGCAATATCGGGAACTAGCAGACATTCAACCGTCGGGTCGGAGGCGGTATGCACGAAAAGAATCGAACGCGACAGCGCACCGTTTTCTTCGAGGTAGTCGCGGAAGTACAGATAGTCGTCGTGCTTTAAACCCATGCCACCTAGAATGATAATGTCCACTTCGGCCTGCAGCGCAATGCGCGCCAGCAGTTCGTTGTAGGGCTCGCCGGCAACGGAAAAAACCGGCAGCTTTTGCGATTCGACCAGTGTATTGAACACGTCAATCATCGGAATACCAGTGCGCACCATGTTGCGCGGAATAATACGCTTGGCTGGGTTAACCGACGGCCCGCCGATTTCAATCATGTTTTCGTGGATCGCCGGCCCACGATCGCGCGGCAGGCCGGAACCGGTGAAAACGCGGCCTAACAGGTTTTCGGAAAAAGGAACCTGCATGTTGTGTCCGAGGAAACGGACTTGAGAATCGGTGGAGATGCCGCGTCCGCCGGCAAACACCTGCAAATAGACACGTCCGGCTTCAAGACGAATTACTTGAGCCAACGAAGTGCCCATACCGGATGTTACCTGCGCCAGCTCGCCGTAGGTGATATTTTCGGCACTGACGACAATGACGTTGCCGGCAATCTGTTCAATGCGATGATAAACCTTATGCATAATTTTTCTCTCCGATAATAAACGGGCGCAGCCCGTTTATTCGTAACTGGTTACTTCCGCGAGCAACGCGTCGATCCGCTCCTGCTGTTTCTTAAATTCGTCGTTATCAAAGGCGATGTTATTCCAGTCGCGCGTTGCCTGCGTCAGCTTATGAAAAAAGCTGCGCGCGGCCTCTTTATCGGCAAACTTCAATTTCGTGCGTAGAATTTTTGCGATGGCAGCAAAAACATACTGCTGGCGTTCTGCCGGTGTCGCGGCATCTATCTCGCTGAAGGCATTTTGCTGCAAATAAACGGCATCAATATATTCGCCTTTCAGATAAACAACGAAGTCCTCTGTCGAAGTACCTTCTTCGCCGACGACTTTCATCATCTGACTAACCTCATTGCCTTCACGCAGAAAGCGGCGAGCCTGTTCCAGCTCTTCGGCATCCACCACGCTCGGATATTTACTCCAGCTCTCCAGCGGATCAATGGCCGGATAGCGGCGGGCGTCGGATCGGGCGCGCGATAGACCATGGAAGGCACCGACCACTTTGAGCGTGGACTGCGTAACCGGTTCTTCAAAGTTTCCACCCGCCGGAGAAACCGTTCCGCCAATGGTCACCGAACCGGTCGAGCCGTCGTGCAGACGAACCACGCCGCCGCGTTCGTAGAAGGCGGCAATCACCGATTCAAGATAAGCCGGAAACGCTTCTTCGCCGGGAATTTCTTCGAGACGACCCGACATTTCGCGTAGTGCCTGCGCCCAGCGGGAAGTGGAGTCAGCCAGCAGCAGGACGTTTAGTCCCATCTGGCGGTAATATTCGGCAATTGTCACGGCGGTGTACACGGATGCTTCGCGCGCCGCCACCGGCATCGAGCTGGTATTACAAATAATTAGCGTGCGCTCCATCAGACTCTTGCCGGTGCGTGGGTCGGTCAGCTCGGGAAATTCGCGTAAGGTTTCCACCACTTCACCGGCGCGTTCGCCGCAGGCCGCGATGATTACCACATCGACATCGGCGTGGCGGCTGGTGATCTGTTGCAAAACCGTTTTGCCAGCGCCGAATGGGCCGGGAATACAATAGGTTCCGCCGCGCGCCACCGGAAAAAAGGTATCCACAATGCGCACTTTGGTAATCAATGACTCGGTCGGGCGCAACCGCTCGGCGTAACACTTAATTGGCACCTTGACCGGCCAGAGTTGCATCAGCTTCACGTCATACTCGCGGCCTTTTTCGTCAGCGACCTTCGCAACCACATTCTCGACTGTGTATTCGCCCGCCGGGGCAATTTCTTTAACCGTCAGCCGTCCGGCAATGCGGAACGGCACCATGATCCGGTGGTCAAAAATTCCTTCCGGCACTTTACCGACGGCGTCGCCGGCCTGCACGGGGTCGCCAACTTTTACCGTTGGCGTAAAATTCCACTTCTTGTCGCGAGGAAGCGCCTGTAGATATTTGCCGCGCTGAAGGAAAAATCCGCATTCCTCAGCCAGTGCCGGTAGCGGATTCTGCAACCCATCGAAAACTTGAGTCAAAAGGCCTGGACCAAGTTCCACCGAAAGCATTTCGCCGGTGAACTCCACCTGATCGCCTACTTTTAGACCGGTGGTGGATTCAAATACCTGCAATTCAGCATGGCATCCACGAATGCGGATTACTTCCGACTTCAAGTGGATATCGCCAAGCCGGGCAAACCCGACCTCGTTTTGAATGACGGGCTTTTCAAACTCCACCGTCAGCAGATTTCCGTTTACACCGACAATTTTTCCTAAATTCATATCTCTAGTTCCTGTCTGTTCAAAACTCCAGTTGCAGATCAGTCAGAATAATTAAGGTCAGAATAATTTTTCCAAACATTGGAAACCTGATCCTGTCGGAAATTATTCTGACCTTAATTATTCTGACACAACGCCCTCGTTCCTGTCTTCTGTTAGAGATGCCTCTATCAATTCTTCAACTTTTTCTTTGCCAGCTTCGTCATCCATACCCGCCCAACGCTCCGCAATGCGCAGTTTGACCGCAAAAGCCAAAATACCGGCAAATCCGAACGAATCATTTAGGGCCAATTCGTCGGCTAGTGCCCAACGGGTACGATCAAGTTCCGATTCCTGTTCCAAAGGATTGGCACGCGTGAAAGCATCCGTTACCATTTTTTCAATCGAACCACTGAATCCATCGTGCTGCTGAATAAAGCGAGAGGCGTCTGTCCCGCGATTTTTGGCACGCACCCGCACCACGGCATCGCGCAATTGGATCTCTCCGTTCCACCACAACCGTGCAACAACACCGCCGTCCGCCGGATCGCGATTTTCCAGCACGGCCTGAAGCACAGCAACTTGCGCTGCACTAAGCCAGTCGGCACAGGCGGTTAAAAACGCAATACGATTCATCAGCGGTTTTTCGCCGAAACGCAGATACGGAAGCGAAGCAACTAGATACCAGTGGTTCATTTCGTGTTGGCGTTTACTTCGAGGATTCTTTAGCAACGCGGCTGACAATTTCGGCTAACTTGGGACGAAGGAAGGCGGTCAGTGAAGCGGCAATGGCTTCGCTGGTGAAATCGAGATACATGTGGTCGTCGGCAAAACTGACCTTAAACCCTTTGAGAATCTCATTATCCACATGCAGTTCAATGCCATGAACCATTTTCTCGCGGTACTTCTGGGCGAAAAATTTAACTAGGTCGGCTTGATCTTTTTTACTGATCAACAGTTCGATGCGGGTTTCATCAGGATGCTCGGCACAGCATTGCGCCATTTTGATCATCATTTGTTCGAGTACTTCGATTTTCAGCGCAGAATCAACCGACTCGGCGACGATATCGGCCATGATATTGCCGATACCTTGTCCGACCGTAATCAGCAGGTCGCGCGCGGCCTGTTCGAGGGTGGCGGTGCTACGCTGCGTATAGATTTCGGCATCCGCCTGCGCCTTGACCACAAGATCTTTGGCCTTAACTTCCGCATCACGAATGATTTGCGCCGCTTTGGCCTTGGCCTGTGCCAAAATTTCGGCGGCCAGCACCTCGGCTTTTTCAACGCCTTCTTTACGGATTTGTTCAAGTAACGGTTGCAGTTCTTCAGCCATATTCAACTCCAATTCCGGTTGTTGTAAAATGAGTTCCGAATTCTAGAGAAAGTCTCGCGCCCTGCAAGCTCTCGATGAATAAAAAATCGGTAAAGACAGCAAACTTCCGATCTTTTCGACTTTTTAGAGCTGAACTATTGCGCCGGAGGGGTCGTGCGTGCTATCAAATCATGATGTACCTTAAATCTGTAGAGCTTGTTGGGTTTAAAAGTTTTGCCGAGAAAACCCGTTTAGAATTTGAACCGGGTATAACCGCCATCGTCGGTCCGAACGGTTGCGGCAAAAGTAATGTCTCCGACGCCATCCGCTGGGTGCTCGGTGAATCACGGCCTACCGCCATCCGCGGTTCTTCAATGGAAGATTGTATTTTCAACGGCACGGACACTCATAAGCCGCTCGGTATGGCGGAAGTCACTCTCACCCTCGGCGACTGCGACAAAGCTTTTGACCTCGGCCTGAATGAAGTCAGTGTTACCCGCCGCGTTTTTCGTTCCGGCGAAAGTGATTATTTCATCAACAAAAAGGCTTGCCGCCGCAAAGACATCCAGCGGCTTTTTATGGACACCGGTATTGGTACCGATGCCTATTCTGTTATGGAGCAGGGTAAAATTGACCGCGTGCTTTCCTCGCGCCCCGATGACCGTCGCGCCGTGTTTGAAGAAGCTTCCGGTATTACTAAGTTCAAAACCGACAAGCAGGAGGCGTTGCGTAAACTGGAACAGACCGAGGCTAACTTGTTGCGCCTCGCCGACGTCATTCGCGAAGTAAAGCGGCAGATTATTTCCCTTCAGCGGCAGGCCGGTAAAGCCCAGCGCTTTAAAGTTTTGCAGGAGGAGCTGCGTGCGCTCGACATTTATTCTACCCGTCACCGTCTTAAACAGCTGAGCACCCGTATTGAAGAAATCCGTGCGCAGCTCGAAGTCTTTCGCGTTAAAGTGGACGAAACCCACCGGAGCATCGCCGCCGCCAATGGTGAAACCGACGCTCTACGCGCCGGACTCCAGCAGCTTGAAACCGCCATCGGCGTAGCGATGGACAATTCAATGCGCATCAGAAACGAACTCGAGCGCGCTCAGCAGACCATTCATACGAATGCCGAGCGCATTACAGAACTTGAAACCCTTGCCCGGCAGAATACCAAAGAATCTGAAGAGGCAAAAAGTCGTCTAATCCAGCATCGCGCTTCGCTTGACGACGTCGTACAGATGATGCAAGCCGCCGAAGCCGACCGGCAGGTTGCAAAAAATGCGCTGGAAACCGCCACCGCACGCCAACGCGAAACCGAAGCGCAGGTGCAATCGGGTCGCGAAGCACTGAACCGTCTGCGTAACGATTCTATGACGCTAGACCAGCGGATTGGTCGCCTTCAGAACGAACTTTCTGAAATCGATGCCAAGGAACGCGCCAGCATTATCCGTAAGGAACAGCTCGCCTCGGAGAAAATAAGTTTAGAGAGGGCACTGGCCTCCTACGAAGAACGCCGGACGCAAATGGCCGCCCGCGCTGAAGAACTGAAACAATCGGTTGCCGACCAGTTGGAAGCGATGGCCGAACTGCGCGACCGCCGTTCCTCCGCCGCAGAAAAGATCCAAGCATTGGAAAAAGAGATTTCAGAACTCCAACGCAAACTAGCTGACAAAAACGCTCGCCTCGAAATGGTTTTTGAGGCTCGCAAAGAGGGCTTCCCTGCCGGCGCACAATACCTGCTCGCTCGCAGTGACGAAAATATCATCGGCCCGCTAGCCGAGCAGTTTACCGCCATGGCTGGATTTGAAACAGCGCTCGAAGCCGTACTCCGTCCGTGGATGGATGCCTTGGTCGTTCGTACCCGTGTTGGAGCGCGTAACGCACTCACGCTACTGGCCGAAAGCAATCAGGGGGCCGTACGTCTGCTCGCCGCCGAGGGTTTGTCGGCACCTTATGGGATTGCCGAAAATTCATTGCTCAGCAAAATTTCTTGTGCTGACGAAGTTCGTCCGCTGGCCGCGCGACTGCTCGCCAACGTTTTTGTCGCCGAAAATCTACAGGCTATTCCACTCACGTTGCCTGCGGGCTCTGTTTTTGTAACTCCGCGCGGCGAACTGCTCACGGCCGAAGGTGCGGCCGAATTTTGGAAACCTGAAGACGGTGAAGTAAATCCGCTGGGTCGCCACCATCTGCGCGAACAATTGCAAGGTGACATTCAGACCTTGGAAAAAGGATTGACCGACAAGCGCCGGATGCACGAAGCCTTGCGCGCCGAGCAGGGCGGAACGGGTGACGCGCTCGACGCCGCTCAGCGCGAACTCGACGAGCGCCGTCGATCCCTCGCCGTACAGGAAGGCGAAAGCCAAGTCATAGCCCGTGAACTGAAGCAAGCCCGCGAACGGGTTGAAACGGTCACCTATGAATTCAATGCGCTGATGCAACAGAAAGGTTCCGGCGAAGACCGCCGTACGGCCGTTGCGCGCGAAGGTGCCGAAGCCCGCGATAAACTGGCGCAAACCCGTCAGCAGATTTCCACCCAGACTGAAACGCTCAATGCACTTGAAGAACAACGATCCAATGTTCTTGCGGAAACCTCTGATTGCCGCGTGCAGAATTCTCAACATGAACAACGGATCGAATCGCTAAAGAGTCGCCGACAGCCCCTCGAAGCGCGACTGCGGGAGCTGCAGGAATTGATCGAAGAACGCACTAGCGGTGTCAGCTCTTATCAGCAGCGTATTGCCCAACTTAAAACGACCAGTAGCGATGCGGAAGAGAAAATTGAACCACTCAGCGACGCCGTGGCCGATGCCGAGCAGAAGCTAACCGAAGCGCGGCAAATACGCGAAGCGCAGACCGCAGCCCTTTCCGAACGCGAAAAGAGCCTGCGCGCACTTCAAACCCAGTTGGACTCTTTACAGAGCAGCAAAACCACGCTGGAAATCGAACTGGCTGAACAGCGGATGCGCCATCAGAACTCGCTCGACCGCCTGACTTCGACTTGGCACATCACGCCCGATCAGTTGGCCCGTGAACCTGAACCGAAATGGGAAAACGACATCGAGCCTCCGATGGACGAAATTGAAACCATGGCGGCCGAACACCGCGCCAAACTGGAAGCCATCGGCCCGGTCAATCTGGTCGCCATCGAAGAACACGCGGAACTTGAAGAACGCTTTGCCTTCCTCAGTCAGCAGGAAGCCGATCTCATCAGTGCTAAAGATCAGCTCGTCGAAATGATCAAAAAGATAAATCTGACCACGACCGAACTGTTTAAAGACACCTTTAATAAAGTGAACGAAAACTTTGGCGTCATTTTTGAACAGCTCTTTGGCGGCGGCGCAGCCAAGCTAGTACTTGTGGACGAAACTGACGTACTGGAATCGGGCATTGAAATCATCGCCCGGCCTCCCGGCAAAAAGCTCCAGACCATCTCGTTGCTCTCCGGCGGCGAGCGCACCATGACGGCTGTGGCATTGCTTTTCGCGCTTTTCAAAGTCAAACCGAGCCCTTTCTGCGTACTTGACGAAATGGACGCGGCACTCGACGAAGCCAACGTCAGCCGATTTGTGAAAATGGTGAAAGGCTTTCTTAGCCAGTCGCAGTTCATTCTCATCACCCACAGCCGTCAGACGATTGCCGCAGCCGATGTGATTTACGGCGTCACCATGCCCAACCGCGGCGTCTCGCGCGTCATGTCCATGAAGTTTGCCGACTATCAAGATTCTGATGCCGCGAAGACGTGATTTTCAGCTTCGCTGAAAATCAGAGGTCAGGCGTCAGAAGTCAGGGGTCAGAGTTCAGCGGCAAAGTTGCCCTCTAATTTATTGTAAAATCGTGCTTCGGTTATGCCGCCGCGAGAGATTTGTTTTTGCGCACTTTCTTCGCTGGAGTCAGATAGGACACCTTGGTTCTTGGCGCTTTGCAAATTTCAATCCGATGATGTTCGTTCAGAGCGCGTACGAGTTCCACTCCCATGTGATAGGCGAGATTGACCGGAACGGCATTTCCAATTTGCTTATATTGTGTGCCGATTGATCCGCAAAACTCCCAATCATCAGGAAAGGTCTGAATCCGGGCGTATTCTCTAACAGTAAACGGGCGGGTTTCTTCGGGGTGGCACCGTTCCGTTTGTTTCTGTGCTGGAGCGCAGGTAAGTGTCAGGCACGGTTCATCCCAGCTCATACGCCGTGCCATCCCTGTTTTTCCGCCGCCAAGATAATAACTTTGCATCATGTATTCTTTTTGCACTTTTACCGGAAGATTCCGCCAGTACCCACCGGGAGGCACCATGGCCAGAACCTCTTGTTTTCGTTTGGGATAATTTTGGCCGGGAGATAGCGGCACATCCGTTGGATACAGCCTTCCGGCCTTTAACGCATCTTGTATGGAATAAAGCTCTTTGTGGGGAGCGGGATAATCGAAGCAAATATTGGTATCTTTCCGTATGGCAATTAGGAAAAGGCGTTCCCGTTTTTGTGGAACCCGATAGTGAATCGCCTTTAGAATTTGCGGAGGAAGAACTTGATATCCAATCTCATCCAACACCGAAACCATTCCCGCCAAGGTTCTCTCGTCTTCGTGACTGACGAGACCTCTTACATTTTCTCCAACAGCCATTAGTGGCCGGATTTCATTTACTGCACGCGCAAATTCATAGAAAAGGGTGCCACGAATATCATTTAGCCCGAGCTTTTTACCGGCATAGCTGAACGCCTGACAGGGAAATCCGCCAGTCACCACATCGATTTTACCGCGAAATGGCCTGAAATCCAAAGAACTGATGTCTTTTTCAATTACGTTCCATTTCGGTCGGTTTTTGCGCAGGGTTTCACACGCCCAATGATCTATCTCGTTTAGTAGCTTGCATTTCAACCCCGCTCTCTCCATGCCTAGAGCCAGCCCACCGGCACCCGCAAAAAGCTCCACACAGTGAAATCCCGGTGCGGCTCTTCCGCTTCGGCGGGAGCGGTTTCCGAAAAAAGAAACCCGAGTTGTTTAAATACACGAAGAGACTCGGAGGGATAGACGCGATAATTATTTATAGCCTGACCGGGGTCAGCTTTCCGTTTTTATCCCATCGCCGAAGCGTCTCTTTTGAGATATCATGGCCAGGGTCAGCGGCCAGGGTCAGTCCGCCTAACTCGTCATTTGGCTTTTCAGTTCCTCCAATAGCGCGGTTGCATTTTTCCAACCTTTGGAACTTTTGCCTAAACGCCCCTCTGACTCCCTCTGACTTCCTCTAGCGCAGCGGGTGGTAAAAATCCCATCTACGCTCATCCTGCCCATCTGCGGATACTCCCTTTTTGCGCCTTCTGTGCGTTTTTACGGACAAAATGGACCTACATCGACTACCTATCTGCCTTGATCGAGGGCGAGGCCAACCAGCGCATGGACTGGGCAACCCACAGGCGGCTTGCCGACGCCCAGTTCCCGGTAATCAAAACTCTGGAGACCTTCGACTGGAGTTGGCTCAAACCGAACACCGGCTCAAAACCGAAATCAAGTATGAAAGAGGCTCGATCAGCCTCACCTCCAACAAAGCCTATAAAGACTGGCCGGGAGTATTTAACAACGACAACACCGTCACCTCCGCCATTCTGGATCGCCTGCTCCATCACTGCCAAACCGTCACCATAACCGGCAGCAGTTACCGGATGGGGAAGAAAATCCTGGACTAAGAAAACCCAAAAAACAGCCGGTAATTTCAAACCGACTGTTTTACACCACTTTCAAACTGGCGCTGACATCGGCCAGAGGCAACAGGTCATTCACGTTATCGGGAGGAAGAAGGAACCTCTTTGATGGGTAGAAAACGATTCGCTCGTACTGAGCGCAGTTACGTAAAGCCTGAAGCAACCCTTTCATATCGTCGGGGAAATGGTTCGCCCGCATCCCCGTCATATTACCGTCACCGCCAACAACGAGCAAATGTTTCATATTTTGGAGGATAGCGAAGCAGAAGAAACCCGACAAGGAAGCAATGTGATGAGTATCGTGGGTTTTGGAGAGGGTTTTTCAACGGCGGGGCCGACCCCCAGAATGCCCCCTTTTCTAACCTAGAAACACCTATCCGAACGAGTGGGAGGATGAGGTCAAAGGGGTGTGATTTTGTTCATTAAACCCCTATAATCATTGGTTAAAGTCAATATTTGGAGTGGTAGACGCGCCCGGGCTCGAACCGGGGACCCGCTGATTAAGAGTCAGCTGCTCTACCAACTGAGCTACGCGTCCATTTGAAAAGTGAGGGGAGAAGTTACTTTGTGACTCGAAGCAACGCAACAAAAAAGCTGTGCACAAAAAAGCTGTGCGGGTTTGGAAAAACCTTGATTCCTGCCGGTAAATATCCTTTTATCCGAAGAAGCGGATAAATTGATTATGAGCGAAGGTAATATCCTTGAGGTTTTTAAGGCGCTGGGCGATGAGGCTCGGTTGCGTATTCTGCGCGCCGTGGAAATCGCTGAGTTGTCGGTGGCGGAAATTGTTCAGGCTCTGAAAATGCCACAGTCTTCCGTAAGCCGTCATTTGAAACCGCTGCGGGATAGCGGGTTGCTCGATACCCGCCGCGAGGGTACTTCCGTTTATTACCGGCGCGGGCCGGTTTTTCAGGATCAGACTTTTGCTCAGTTGATGCGAGAGAAGCTGGCCGAGCTGGGCGGTGCAAGTCGTGATCGCGCGGCCGTTGATCGCGCGATTGAGCAGCGCCGTAAGGAGAGTACGAAGTTTTTTGATGAAATTGCTGGGCGTTACGGTTCGCTGACGCAACCAGGCGGCGGTTGGCAGGCTATGGCCGCAGCCTTGGCCGCCGGTTTCGCCGGGCAGACGGTGGCGGATATCGGTTGCGGTGAGGGTGATCTGACCCTTTTGCTGGCGCGTTTTGCTAAACGGGTGGTGGCGGTCGATCTTTCGGCGCAGATGTTGCGTGTCGTTCAGGAACGTTCGATAGAAGCGGGTGTGGCGCGGCGCGTGACGGTGGAACGCGGCGATTTGGAAAAATTGCCGCTGGAACCCGATAGCATGGATGCGGCTTTTGTCAGTCAGGTACTGCATCATGCCGCACGTCCGGGCAAGGCACTGGAAGAGGCGACGCGTATTCTGAAGCCGGGCGGCCGGTTGATCCTGCTTGATCTAGCTCAGCACGATCAGGAGTGGGTGCGTAGTGAGTGGGCCGATCAGTGGCTTGGATTCGACGAGCGTGAACTGCGTGGCTGGCTGGCTGGTGCGGGATTGAAGCTAGAGATTTTCCAAACTCTGGAAGGGCCGACCCCGGCTTTTTCAGTCGTGATGATGGTTGCAACTAAAGAAGACAAGAAACGGAGTAAATAGATATGACAAAGAAAACGACTTCAAAAAAACAGGATTACGTTGTTAAGGATCTTTCATTGGCCGCTTTCGGTCGTAAGGAAATGGATTTGGCTGAACACGAGATGCCGGGGTTGATGTCTCTGCGCGAAAAATACGGGAAAGATAAGCCGCTCACGGGCGCGAATATCACTGGGTCGCTTCATATGACGATTCAGACGGCGATGCTGATTGAGACGTTGCAGATTCTCGGCGCAAAAGTCCGCTGGGCAAGTTGTAATATTTTTTCAACGCAGGATCATGCCGCTGCCGCGATTGCCGTGACGGGTACGCCGGTGTTTGCCGTGAAGGGTGAGACGCTTGAGGAATACTGGGATTATACTGACCGTATTCTGGACTGGGATAATGGTAAAGGTCCGAACATGATTCTCGACGACGGTGGCGATGCGACCTTGTTTGTACATCTTGGACTGCGTGCTGAGAGTGACCCGTCCATTTTGGATCGCAAGCCGAGCAGTCATGAAGAGAAAGTCCTGCTGGCTCAGCTGAAGACGGCGCTGAAGAAAGATCCGAAACGCTTTTCACGCATTGCCAAAGGAATTATTGGCGTTAGCGAAGAAACCACTACAGGCGTACACCGGCTCTATCAAATGATGGAACGCGGCGAGCTTCTTTTTCCAGCGTTTAACGTGAACGATTCCGTGACCAAGTCAAAGTTCGACAATCTCTATGGATGCCGCCACTCGCTGGTGGATGGCATTATGCGCGCCACGGATGTGATGCTTTCCGGAAAAGTTTGTGTGGTTGCCGGTTACGGCGATGTTGGTAAAGGCTCCTGTCAGTCGCTTAAAGGACAAGGTGCTCGGGTTGTTGTTACGGAAATTGATCCGATCTGCGCCTTGCAGGCCTCGATGGAAGGCTATGAAGTGATGCCAATGGAAGATGCCTGCGCGATTGGCGATTTGTTTGTCACCACGACAGGCTGTTGCGATGTCATCACCGAAAAGCACATGCGGAAGATGAAGAACATGGCTATTGTTTGTAACATTGGCCACTTCGACAGCGAAATTCAGGTTGAAGCGCTGAAAAAATACCAATGGACTAACATTAAGCCGCAGGTTGACAAAATCACCTTCCCGAACAAGAAGAGTATTCTACTGTTGGCTGAAGGCCGCTTGGTAAACCTTGGTTGCGCAACTGGGCACCCGAGCTTTGTGATGTCCAACAGCTTCACCAATCAGGTGCTGGCTCAGATGGAACTTTACTGCAATCCGGGCAAGTATCCGGTCGGTGTGTACACGCTACCGAAGAATCTCGATGAGGAAGTGGCTCGGTTGCATCTGGAAAAGGTTGGCGTGAAGCTGGAGAAATTGACGCGTGCGCAGGCTAAATATCTTGGTATTTCGCCGAACGGACCGTTTAAATCGGCCCATTACCGCTATTAGAGTTCGGAATTCGATTTAATCTGCGGGTTAAGCGAGAATTCCTGCCTGATGAATGTGGCGGAATGCTTGATAAAGCGGAGGGAGATGGTTAGTCTCCCTCCGCTTAACCAATTTCAGGGATTTTGATTTTATGGAAAACACAAATTCTCAACCGAAACCGCCAGAGCCCGAAAAGGGCGGGGCCCCCCGTAAAAAACTGCCGCAGGTGAAACCGTCGCTACCCATGAGGGGCTTTGCCTCTTGGTTGCTGATGATGGCGCTGGTGTTGATGGCTTTTCAGTTTTTTCAGAAGCCGGAACAGCAGGAGCGGATGGATTATAATCCCGGCTTCGTTCAAATGGCGAAGGACGGACGCATTATCAGCTGTGAAATCGTGCGCGATACGTCGGGTACCGATTATATTATCGGTGAGTTGACGGTGGTGGACGGCAAGACCGGCGCGCCTACAAAGTTTCGCGTGGATGTGGTCATCACTGAAGACCTGCTGAAAATGCTGCAGGAGAATAATGTCACATTCAAGGTCAAGCCACATTCACCGTTCTGGCAGGTGTTCTGGAATGTCGCGCCTTTTGTCATCGGTTTTATTATCATCTATTTCTTTTTCTTCCGGCAGATGAAGATGGCTGGCGGACGGGCGATGAGTTTTGGTAAGAGCCGCGCCAAACTCCTTCAGCGTGACGATAAAAACCGCACCACCTTTGCTGATGTGGCTGGTGTGGATGAGGCAAAAGAAGAATTGCAGGAAGTGGTCGAGTTTTTGAAAAACCCGAAACAGTTCCAGCGGCTCGGCGGGAAAATGCCGAAAGGCGTTCTGCTGGCGGGCGCGCCCGGTACCGGTAAAACGCTGATCGCCAAAGCAGTCGCTGGCGAAGCTGAAGTGCCATTTTTTTCCATCAGCGGTTCGGACTTTGTCGAAATGTTTGTCGGCGTTGGGGCCAGTCGCGTGCGTGACATGTTCGAGCAGGGCCGCAAGAGCGCTCCGTGCATTGTTTTTATCGATGAAATTGACGCAGTCGGACGTAGTCGGTTTTCTGGTATTGGCGGCGGACATGACGAGCGTGAGCAGACGTTGAATGCTCTGCTGGTTGAAATGGACGGCTTTGATACAACCGAGGGGGTGATTATTATCGCTGCCACCAACCGTCCCGACGTACTTGACCCAGCACTGATGCGTCCGGGTCGTTTTGACCGTCAGGTTTTCATCGACCTGCCGAATCTCAAAGGGCGCGAAGAAATTCTTAATATTCACGTTAAGCGCGTGACGATGAGCAAAGAGGTGGATCTTCAGAAGGTGGCTCGCGGTACGCCCGGATTCTCCGGTGCGGATTTGATGAATCTCGTCAACGAAGCGGCTTTGCTGGCCGCACGGCGCGGCGCTGAAGCCGTTGAGCTTCCCGATTTTGAAGAAGCACGCGACAAAGTGTCGTGGGGTCGTGAACGTCGCAGTCATATGCTTGATACCGAAGAGAAAAAGCTGACTGCTTACCATGAAGCCGGTCACGCCATTGTGCTGGCGAAAACCGAGCAGACCGAGCCGTTGCATAAAGTGACGGTCATTCCTCGTGGACGTGCCTTGGGCGCCACCATGCAGTTGCCCGAAAAAGACCGTTATACTCAGGGTCGCAAACGTCTGATGGGTATGCTGATTGGCCTAATGGGCGGACGCGCCGCTGAAGAATTGGTATTCGGTGATGTCACCACCGGCGCGCAGAACGATATTGAACGAGCCACTCGTATTGCCCGTGCGATGGTCTGCGAATTTGGTATGAGCGAAACGCTTGGTCCGCGCAATTATGCCTCAAGTCCGGAAATGATGTTTCTGGGTCGCGAAGTCAACCGTGCTGAAACGCACAGTGAGAAAATATCCGAGCAGATTGATACGGAAATCGACAAAATCCTTACCGAGGCGCATGAAACCGCTGGGAACATTCTAAAAGATCACCGCGATCGCCTTGAACTGATTGCCGAATTGTTGATCAAGTATGAGACGCTCGATGGCGAGCAGGTCATGGAGATTTTAAAAACCGGTAAAGCCCCGGATGAGTTGCTAAAGAACGGAAACGTCCATACTGGTACACTTGCTGTAACAGTTGAAGTCCCGCCCGTCGAATCGGTTTAAGCGTTTTTTAAACTCGGATAACGGGCTGGTTTTTGGTCGCGCAGAAATGCAAAATCCGAGCCGTGAAGATCGACTTCAAAAAATGGACGAATTGGTTTCGCAAAGCGGACGGGCCGGGGGCTGCGCTGAGGCGGAAAATCAGGATCTGTGCGGCTGAGGCTGCGGCCATCAGCATCGGAATTCATTTGTTGATTATGCTCTTTGCCGGATCTCTGGTTGTTTTCGATTCGGTTTATAAAAGGGTGGCTGCATTCAAAAGTGAAAATATTAAGCGGCCTGAACCTGAAAAAAAAGCCGTGCAGTTACCGGTAAAAATCCAGGAATTGCAGAAGAAAGATTATCAGCCTAAAGTAACAACTCGTATGGTGGCTCCGACGGCGCGGACTTTTACACTTCCAGCCATGGAGCTTCCGGAGATTAAATTTGAGGCGGCTGGACGCCGTGCTGATTTGTTAAGCCTGAGCAGTCACAGTATGCCCGGCGGGCTCGATCTGGGCGTTACTGGAATTAATTTTTTCGGAACCCGTTCTAGCGGCGAAAAAATTGTGTTCATTCTGGATGCTTCCCGACAGATGATGGAAGACGACAAGGGTGGGTATTACACGTATAAATTTGCCAAAGATAAAATCCATCAACTGGTCGATGCCATGCCGGCGGCTACGCTGTTCAATGTAATGGTCTATAACGACAACAATGTTGATATGTTCCGCCCCCAACTGGTACCGGCCACACAGGCCAATCGCGACGCCTTGAAAGTCTGGCTCGAACCGGTGAATAGTAATCCATCCAGTGTCGGGCAGGTTGCGGCAAATTATCGTTCAGCGTTTACGTATCAGACCGCAATTGGCGGCGGAGTGCGACACTGGCTCAAGCCGGTGCAGGCGGCGATGGAACAGACCGCTGACAACATCTTTGTTCTATGCGCCGGTTTTGGACGCTACCCCATTCGCCAGTCCAGCGGCGGCGTAGAGCGTGATGAAAGTAAAATGGCAGAATACCGAGCCAAACTTGCGGCGGTGAATGAAAAGGCCTTGAAGGCGTTTAATGCAGAAAACGAGGCGCGTGCAACTAAGGGGCTTCCGCCAAAAATTGTCTATAACTGGAACGATTACATGGAACATGAATTGCGGCTGGTTATGCCGGATCCACCTCCGGCCATTCGTACCGGCGGAAGTTCTATCCGTTCGAGTGATCAGCCAGAGCGTCCGGTTATCGAGCATCTGGATGCGGTATGGGATCAACATTATACCCCGAAACAGCTGATGCCGCCTCGGGTGAATTTTGTTTATCTGATTGCGTCGGACACCAGTCGGCAGAGTGGCTATGATGAGGTGCAAGCACTGCAAAAAACGGCGGATGCCTTTCGTGGCGATTTTGAGTTCCTGCGCGGTGCAAAAACCATGAAAAATCTGCTTCTGTATAATCGTGATTTTTGACCGCGGATGAACACGGGATTTGTAGTAATGTCCGAGACGTAAAATCTAGGGGGGATATGCGTAAGTTTAATTTTTTGGTATTTGTTTTTTTAGTTGTATGGGGTGTGTCCGGTGGTGTTAAGGCCGAAGGAGATAAAGAAAAAGAAGCTTGGGCAGCTATCGAAAGAATTTTGCCGCCGATTATTACCACGTGGAATGCGGAAGAACTGATTATAAATCTTCATCCAGAAGTCCTGTCTTCTACATCCCGCGAAGCTCTTGCTCAGTCGTTTTTTTTATTCAAAACGCTTGGGCGTCTTTCGACGTACAATGTCTGCGTGACGAATATTTCTGAGCAAAATGTATCCGTGTTTAAAAAGATTTGGATTGTAACAGCTTCGGTGGATGCCGTTTTTGAAAATGCCCCAGCGAGAATTGACTTATGTTTGATCGGTGATGGAGACCGGTGGTTTATCAGCCGTTTTTTTGTGGATTCTTCGTATTTTAGAGAAAGTCGGCCAGCGCCACAAGAGTTGACGAAAGAGGAATTGGAACCATTGGTTAAAGAATTATTAAAGCAGGATGAAGTATTACGAACGCGGCAGATTGATAAAATTTATCGACTGGCGGAAATCTATGAAAAAGACGGTCGTACCGAAGAGGCCATAAACTTATATGAGCAGGCGCTCAAAACAGATTCATCAAATGTCTATTATCAAAACAAACTAGCGAAGTTACTTTTTGCTTGTGGACGGATTGGAGAAGGCGGCCCTCGACTTCAATTTGTTTATCAGTTTGCAGAGGATGATGAAACAATCGTCATTGCCGGAAAGTTATTAAGTGAGCAGCGCATTGAGATTCCGAAATGTGAAAAACTTGCAGGCAGTCTGTTAACAAATTCTGTTGTTGCACTGGTGCCGGTGGGAAGCCCAAGCCCGCTTGTAATAGAAGAGTTACGTTCATTATTGGAACGGAATCTTGGTGTACCGGTTTGCATCCTCTCTGATCCGGTGCTGTTGGGGGCGGTCGATAAACTTTATGCGGATCAGTTTATTTCGGGGCTTTACTCGAACATAGCTTCTGGACTGACGGATCTCCAGCAGGATCAAGTTAGAAAAAAAATGGGATATATCAAAGGGCCTATTGCTACCACAGACATGCAGCGACGTTTCATCGAAATCTATCTGTCGGTGACCGGTAAAAGTCAGGATTTGGAGCGGTTCCGGCAACAGATTAAAGAAATGGGGTCATCAGGAAAGTATTCAATAGAGCCGGTGGCTGGGAAAATCCGCAACCGGTATCCGTTTGATGCAAGACGTGACATAAAGGCATATATTGGAGTAACAGAGCAGGATATTTACAGTGGCAGTGCAAATTTCTGCTATGGGGGAACGGTTGGCGCTTATGGAGTAATCTCGTATCATTGTTTTGCTTCGACCTTTACAGGTGAAACGCAAAACCGACCGCGGATGATCAACCGGCTTCTTAAACAGGCAATTTCCAGTACTTGTTTTATTTTTTTTGGCCCTCGCTGCTCGCAGCCGTATTGTGTGCGAACCTATCCGAAAACGCTGGAACAGCATGATCAAAAATCTGATCAGCTGTGTGCAGGGTGCCAACACCAACTGGCTGCGTATACGGAGAATCCATGGAGTGAGTCGATAGAATGTGAGTATTTAAATATCGGTAATGAATTGTATAAGCAACAGGATTTTGAAAAAGCATACCGCAGCCTGAGTATAGCTCTAGAGCAAAACCCATCTTCGATGAAGGTTAATGAGCTTTTCGGAGCCACATGTTATATGTCGAGCCGAACGAATGAGGCTGAAAAGGCGCTTTTGAAGGCAACACAGAACGGGGCTGGTAGCGCTTTTGTGCACGAAATATTAGGGCGGATGCAGTTCACTCAGAGCCGATACGCAGAGGCTGTCGCTCACTTATTACAAGCAGGAGATAGTTTGGAAATAAAAGAGATGCTTGGGCTTTCATATTGGAATTCGGGTGAATATGCGAAAGCCATGCCGGTACTAAAAGAGGTTACTACTCATCATCCAACAGCGAACACCTGTTTTGCTTATGGATGGGGATTACGTGAGAACGGCCAAATTGCCGAAGCGCTTACATATTTGGAAAAAGCAGTAGAATTATGTCCCGACCATGCCTTGGCACACCATCAGATCGGCGTCGCTTATGCTCAGTTCGGGCAGAACGGTAAAGCGCGGGAATATTTTGAGAAATATGCAGCGATCTCCCCGGAACAGGGGGATCCGTGGAATGATCTTGGGTATTTTTACTATCAGCAGGGCGGTTATTCTAAATCGATGGAGTATTACAGGAAGGCGCTTCAGTGTGATCCTAAATCTGGTCTCATCCATTATAACGTCGCGTTGCTGTGTTATCAGACCGGGGCATATTCTCTGGCATGGGAGTACTACCAAAATGCTGTGAATAAGGGATATCCCGGTTCTCCTGAGTTTAAAAAAATCTTAGAGAACACGCTTCGTAAAAGCCCCTGACCTGATCAGGAAAATTCGCTGGCTTTTTGTAGTAGGAGTTGCGGCAACACTTCTGGTGGAGTGCGTGCGGGAAGTGGTACTCATCGCTGCGTCGCTTTGTATCTTGCCGACAAACGGTATATCCCGACCGGCGGTAGCGGGGTTTCGCTATATGATGTATGGCAGGGTGAACCCGCTCCGGTGAGAAAGGCGATTTTTGCAATGCAGGATTATGATGGTATGGCCGATGCCGCACTCGACCATCTTTTTGCTGCGCTGGCTGGTGAAAAGCAGCTGTGCCCAGTGGCTCTCCCGATTGCCGATTATCAGGTGCGCAATGGCCGATTCTAATATACCCGAAAGGGGTTTATGTGTGATCCGTTGATAGAGTTTATTAAACGAAGGTAATTGGCAGTCAGCAGATTGTGAGTCGAACGGCCCGTTCTTCCAGGACGGTGGAGTAGATTTTTTTCTGCTCGACCGGAAGGAAACTGTTGCCAAGCATTTTTTGCCAGTGCGGATAGGCAGCACGTAAAAGACCGAGTTGTTTTTCGATGGTGTTTTCCGTGAGACCGAGCCGATCCCTGCCAAAATAGTCGATCCATGTTTTCGCGCTTAGGTTCCGGTTTTTTCCCCGCAGGGTGATGGCGGTCTCTTCGATTTTTTTTGGGGAGGCACCCATGGCCAGAAAGGTGGTGGTAGTACTGAGGAAGTCGTACGCCGGAGCCAGAGTGATTTTCCCGTTGCGGGTGATCAGGGAAAAATTCTTGGTATGCATGTCTTCGTTTCCGATTAGAAAACTGAAGAGGCTTCGTTTGAACAGTTCGACTTTTTCGAGTGCCGGGAAGGTACAGTATTGATCCAGAATGCCGATCAGTTTTTCATAGCTGTAGCGGTATTTAGTGTCCCTGCTCAGTCCTGCGAGCTGCGCAAAATCCTCGACAGGTACTTTGCCTTTTTGTCCGGCGCGGTCAAAGCGCCGGATAAAATAGGCCAGCGAGCCGTCGCAACAGGTGACCAGCCCGCAGACGGGAACCTCAATGCCGCACAACTGGGCAAGCTGCATGCTTACGGCTTCATTTTCGTTTTTCACCTCGTTGATGATTTGATCAGCATTTTGGAACTGACCAGTCCGTCGTTGGTTGTGAGTTGGTTATGGAGTCCACTCATAGAGTTCTCCTGTTTAAGATGTCCGTTTGTTTTGCGATGGAGCTTACAGGAATTCGGCGTGGTTTGCTCTATATAAAAACGGTTCGGTGTTTTGCTGTTCTATTTGCTTTCTCGTAAATCGAAACAGACTACGGGGTTTGGCGGAGTTTCCAAGCATTGGAAGAAATTTTTTCAATCCATTGGAAAAACAGGCACAAAGGCCTCGCGTACAAGATTCAAAAAAAGGGAGGTTACAAGAAGATGGAATATGAAGGTTTTTTACCGTGGCGCTGTTGTCTCCAACGTTTTAAATCCACGACAGGATCGAGATACACAGTTCCATCTCTTAGTTTGGTTGTGCCGTACAGATTGGTTGTATAGGTTTCTGTTCGGCGACTGCCTGTTTCGGAGTTCTCACGGCTCCCAAGATACTTCCAGTCTGGATTTCTTTCGGTATGTC
The DNA here is from genome assembly GCA_038213895.1 of Kiritimatiellales bacterium. Lineage (GTDB taxonomy): Bacteria > Verrucomicrobiota > Kiritimatiellia > Kiritimatiellales > Tichowtungiaceae > Tichowtungia. Next base: position 25,942 of record JBBQSL010000025.1, read on the forward strand.
CATTTAATTGTCCGAACATAGCGTGGACGAATTTGATGTTGCCGTTTTCTTTGTCACCATGAAAACAGGCGATAAGATGCCATCCCGAGTGGCCATTATGGCTTTCGCCGCCCGTATTAAACGGTTGTAAACGGGCTCCACTGCCGAGATTCACAATACTTTCAGAACGCGACAGAATCGCTATACAGGATTATTTTGAAAACTGGGGTAAATGCCTTTTCCCCTCATTAGTCCCAGGAGGACATGTTCTTGTCGCCGGGAATTCTCAACTGCTTACGCATGTTCAGCAAGGAATGCTTATAGCTGGCTATGAGATATGAGGAACTGTGGTACAGGTTTATTAAGGGTTTCGTGGGGGAGATCGGCCTAAAAATGCGGAACAGGAATTTCCAGATGTGTGCGTTTCACTAAAGGGCTGTTACGAACCATGGATGCTGTTTAGGAAGCCAATTTCTAAAAAAACCGTTGCACAAAATTTGCGCAAGTGGGGAGCAGTAGCTTTAAGAATGTTAGAGGATTCGAAACCTGTCCCCGAACTAATTTTAAGTGCCCGAACACCACGGCAAGAGCGGAGTGTTGCGCCTCATCCGTGTCTTAAACCGCAACACATTATGCGGATACTTGTTCGTTCCCTGCTTCCGCTGGGCGAAGGAATTATTTTCGATCCCTTTCTTGGTGCTGGGTCTACAGTCGCGGCGGCTAAGGCTATCGGGTATCAATCCATCGGAATCGAAATAGATCATGAATATTATGAAATAGCTCTTTCCGCCATTCCTAAACTTGCGGGGCTCTATCCTTCCTTTTTGGGCGAAACCGTTGAAATGCCTTCTACCAGCGTGCGCTACGAGATATCCGACAACAAACAGATGCAATGGATTCTCGCCGAGGAGCGGGCTCGCTATGGGAAGTAATTTTGACCGCTCTATTCAAGGCACCATGGTGCGCTACACGACTGTGATGAATTCGGCACCGTTTTCGTCGCGGTAGGGCATGTTATTTCGGTGTTGGGATTTTTTTAAGAAGAACGGGAGTCACCCGCGCTTCCCCGTAAAGCGCCGACGGGGCGGTTCGCGCAAGAAGGGTTGTGAGCGGGCGGAGACATAAACGGCCTCTTCGCCGAGTAGATGTTCGAGTTTTTGTACCAGTTCCGGCGAGGCGGTTACCTGATTGTGCCGATCGGTTCGGATAAAAACTTTTTCGCCGGAGTCGAGTCCTATGCAGATATGCAGGGAGGTTGGTCCGGGATGTTCAGCAATAATTTCTTTGATCGCTTGAAGCCGGTCTTTACTCAGCATGGTTTCGGGTAGGTGCAGGCTGACTTTTTCTGCGAAAAGGACTGGGGCTGCGGCGAGCGGGAAAAGTTCAGAGACTTGTATTTCAAGTTCGTCGCGAAAATCTTTTGTGATGCGGCCGGTGGCCATCAGCGGCGCACCGTCTTCGAGTAGTTTTTCAAATTTTATGAAGTCGTCCGGCCAGACGACAGCATTGACGGCGGCTTCGAGGCCTTCGAGCCGGAAGCGTGCGTAGGGCTTGGGGCTGTCTTCTGGTTTTTTGGGTTTGGTGAAGACCTTTTTATATTTGTCGACCAGTCCGCCGATACGAACCAGAGTTTTCGCTTCGTCGGTTCCGGCGGTTTCTATTACGGTGGCCAGTTCGGCGATTTTTTGTAGGGCGAACGTTTTCAGAGCCCATTCGTGGGCGGAAAGCGGGTGGCCGGAGATGTAAAAACCAATCAACTCTTTTTCTGCCGAAAGCATTTCGCTGTCAGGCCACGGCTCCATGACGGGTAGATCCTCATCGCTTTCCTGAGCTGGGCCGCTGCCGAGCATGTCGAAGAGGGAGCTTTGTCCGCTCTGTTTATCGCGCTGTGCTGAGACGGCGCGACTCATCGCCATTTCAACGCCAGCGAAAAGACGGCTGCGCGGCTTGTGGCAGAAATCGAAGGCTCCGCATTTGATCAGGCTTTCAATTGTTTTGCGGTTGGCCTCGCGGGAATCGATGCGGGTACAGAAATCCATCAACCCTTTGAACGGGCCGGTTTTTTCGCGGTCAGCGGCGATGATTCCGACCGCGCTGGCGCCGACGTTTTTTACACCGGCCATGCCGAAATGGATCGCGCCTTTTGTGGGGCGAAAGCGTGCGACGCTTTCGTTAACGCTGGGAGCGCGGACATTGAGGCCCATCTCACGGGCTTCGGCCAGTAGGAAAGAGAGTTTGTCGGGCGTGCCCATTTCACTGGAAAGCAAAGCGGCCATAAACTCTTCGGCATAGTTAGCCTTTAGGAAGGCCGTCTGATAGGAAATGATGCCATAGGCAGCACTGTGCGACTTGTTGAACCCATACTCGGCAAACTTTTCAATCATCTCCCAAAGTTTTTGTGCCAGTTTTTGATCGATATTGTTGGTTTTTTTACAGCCAGCGATAAAGTTTTCACGCTGAGCGTCCATGACCGCTTTATCTTTTTTACCCATCGCGCGGCGCAAAATATCGCCCTGACCGAGGGTAAAGCCGGCCAGTCTATTGGCCGCCTGTTGGATCTGCTCCTGATAGACGATGATGCCGTAGGTTTCTTTG
>JBBQSL010000026.1:0-28267 GCA_038213895.1 Kiritimatiellales bacterium
GATCGCGTCCTTGCGGCAGCTTTCAAGCGCCATCGGGTTGGAGTACGCGCTGGTGCCCGGCGCAACGCCGAAGAATCCGGCTTCCGGATTGATCGCATAGAGACGGCCGTCTGGACCGGGCTTCATCCAGGCGATATCGTCACCGATGGTTTCCACTTTCCAGCCCGGAACGGTGGATTGTAGCATGGCCAGGTTGGTCTTGCCGCAAGCGGACGGGAAGGCGGCCGCGATGTGGAACTTTTTGCCTTCCGGATTAGTGAAGCGCAGGATGAGCATGTGTTCGGCCATCCATCCTTCTTTGCGGGCCATGTTGGAGGCGATGCGCAGAGCCAGACATTTTTTGCCGAGCAGCGCGTTTCCGCCGTATCCGGAGCCGAAGGACCAGATCAGGTTTTCTTCCGGGAAATGGGCAATGTATTTCTTTTCGATCGGCGCACAAGGCCAGCGGCTGTCTTGCTGACCGGGCTCAAGCGGAGCGCCGATGGAGTGCAGACAGGGAATGAACTCGCCGTTTTCGCCGAGGACTTCGAGCACTTTCGGGCTCATGCGCGTCATGATTTGCATGTTGACTACGACGTAGGGACTGTCCGTCAACTCAACACCGATTTTTGCAATCGAGGAGCCGATCGGACCCATCGAGAACGGGATGACGTACATCGTGCGACCCTTCATGCAACCGGCGTAGAGACCGCGCATGGTTTCTTTTAGTTTAACCGGATCAATCCAGTTATTGGTCGGCCCGGCATCTTCTTCTTTGACCGAAGCGATGTAGGTGCGGTTTTCAACGCGCGCCACATCTGATGGGTCGGAGTTGAAGGCGTAGCTGTTCGGCCGCTTTGCTTCGTTCAGTTTGATCGCCATTCCACTGGCAACCATTTCGCCCATCAGGCGGTCATATTCGGCTTTCGATCCATCACACCAGACCACGCGGTCCGGAGTACACATTTTTTCGACTTCAGCCACCCATGCGAGCAACTTCTTATTTTTGGTCATTGGTATCTCCTTTTGTATGTTTTAGCTGATTCGTTCGTCGGCTTGTTCCACTTCGCGGGTCATTTCCTCACGAAACGAGCACAGCTTGTTTCTTAGCTCAGAATTCATTAATGAAAGAATTTCGACCGCCAGGATGGCGGCATTTTTTGCTCCGGTTTTTCCAATGGTCACAGTGGCGACCGGAATGCCGCTGGGCATTTGGACCATGGAGAGCAGGGAGTCCAGTCCGCCCAAATCGGATGTGGTGATCGGCACTCCAATGACAGGCAAAAGAGTCATGCCGGCAACCACACCTGCGAGATGTGCGGCTTTTCCGGCGGCGGCGATAACGATTTTGACTCCGCGTTCTTCCAGCCCCAGTGCATACGCGCGAGCCTTTTCAGGGGTGCGGTGTGCGGAGATGACCCGCATTTCATGCGGAATGCCGAAGCGGGTTAAGACCGCCTGCGCTTCCTGCATAATCCCCAGATCCGATTCGCTGCCCATAACAATCGAAACAACACTTCTCTTATTCTCCATTTGTCTTACTCCTTAATGAAAGGTTTATTTCCGTTTTTTCCCGCAGGGTAAATTTTTGCCGTGACAGCGCCAGTGATTGCAATCAGGACAACGCATCCGGTTGCAAGCGCCGGAGATCCTGAGCGGTGGATCAGCCAGCCGCCGGTCGCCGGCCCGATCAGGGCGGCAATCCCGTAGCCCAGGAAGACAAAGGGGTAAATTTCGCCGAGCCGGTGCGCTCCGAAGGAGGCCGCCACCTGAGCGGCAAAAAGAACAAAACACCCCCCAAAAGCAAATGCGATCACGACGGTAGATATATAGAAGGAACCCGGATCATGGAACAGCGTCATCCAGCCTGCGCCAACCGCAAGCAGCAGCATGCACCAGATAATAACAACCGATCCTATCCTGTCATAAAGAAGGCCCCACAGAACCCGCCCGGCGGCGTTACCAACGGCAAACAGCATAACGGAGAAGGTTGCCTTGGCAACGGGGAGACCCACGCTGAGGCCGATCGGTTTCAGGTTTCCGATAATTAGAAGTCCCCCAAAGGTTCCGCAGAAGATCATCCAGAAAAGGGTTTTGAATTCTGTTTGTTTCAGAATGGCGCGCAGGGGTAGATCACCCTGTTCGCCAGAAGGTTTTTGTTTCGTACGGTCTGGCAAAAACAGGAGAGTGGAAGCAAGGATGACAATCCCTCCGGCAATCAGGCCGATGTTTCTGAAGACCGTGAGCACGGAATGACCTTGGTCCAGCATGTGCTGTCCTGTTTTCGAGAAAAAGACCGCGCCGAGTCCGAAGCCGGCAACGGCCAGTCCCGTAATGAATCCCTTATGAGAAGGAAACCATTTGATTCCGGTGGCCAGCGGGCAGACATAACCCAAGCCGATGCCTGCGCCCGCCAGCAGTCCCAGCCCGGTGAAGATTACGGTGAAATTACCGCCGGAAAATGATCCGGTTACATAACCTGTCAGGAAGAGCAGCCCGCCCGCCGCGCAGATTTTGCGCGGGCCATACTTTTGTTGAAGGATTCCACCAAAAACCATGATCACCGTAAAGGTGGCAATGCAGGTGCCGAAGATCAGTCCGGAATGACCTTCATGAATTCCGTATTCCTGTTTCAGGGCAGGAACAAAGGTGCTCCATGCGTAGACGACCCCGAGGCAACTTTGAATGACAAGGCAGGCGATCAGCACCAGATAACGTTTCATTGGAGTTCTCCTGTGGCGGTACGATGCGCGGCTCGCCGAAGCCGGTCGTTAATTGCCGGCCCAAGGCCTGTATCGGGAACCCGTTCGGCCAGAATAAGATTGAGATCCAATGCATCCAGTTTGTGCATGGCGGCAAACAGATTCGCCGCCGCCTCGCGTAAATCTCCGCTGGCAGAGAGGACTTCCACGGCGGCGAAACCGTCTGGAGTGGCCGGGGTATGGAAGGCCAGCAGCCCAACTCGCGTTACTCCCGATGGAAGAATGATATTCCTGCTAAGGACAAGAGGTGTTCGGGTCGCATAATGCCGGGACAGCTGGCCCGGGGCGGCCGGACGATCCGAAGAGTGAGCCGCCCGAGCCAGCGGTCCGATCACGCGTTCAATATCCTCCACCGCAATTCCGCCAGCCCGCAGCAGGATAGGAGTTTTTCCGGCTAGGGATACAATGGTCGACTCCACGCCAACGGAACAGGCTCCGCCATCGAGGATTAGATCCACTTTATCACCCAGTTGATCACGCACATGTCGTGCGGTTGTGGGACTGGTGCAACCGAACGGATTGGCACTCGGAGCCGCCAGCGGTGCGCCGGCCAGATGAATCAGTTCCAACGCCAGCGGATGCCTGGGCATCCGCACTGCCACCGTGGAGAGTCCGGCGGTAACCAGATCCGGAACCCGCGCATTTTTAGGCAGCACCAGCGTCAACGGACCGGGCCAGAAGGCGGCGATCAAATCCTGTGCGATAGCCGGGAGCTCATCGACCAGAAGGTCTAATTGATCTGGTGAATTGACATGAACAATTAGGGGGTCGAAATGGGGACGTTGCTTGATTTCGAAGATACGGGCGACCGCTTTTGTGTCGAAGGCATTGGCCCCCAGGCCATATACCGTTTCTGTTGGAAACGCCACCACGCCGCCATGGTTCAGCAGATGTACGGCTTGTTTCATCAGGCCGGGATTTTTCAACTCCTGCTGTCGCAAGGTGAGGCATCCGAGGATCCAGTCGGCGGCTTCGCGGATTCCTGAAACCACGATTTTCCCAGATGGGAGTTCCCGACGGTGGTGCTGTCCGTGGCCCGTCAAAACATAGAGTCCTGCGGCTCCGCTGTTTTCGGCGAATTGCACATCATGGGGATGATCGCCCACCACAAAGGAGCCGGCAAGATCCACTCCGTAATCCCGCGCCGCCTGCTCAAGGAACAGGGGGTTGGGTTTCATGCAGGCACAGTGCTCATCCCGGCGGTGCGGGCAACAATACACGTGTTCAATCTGCACGCCTTCTTGCCGCAGGTGCTTGACCACGCGGCTATTTACGCGAGTCGCCTCTTCTGCGGTGATCAGGCCCTTTCCGATGCCGGACTGGTTAGTGACGATGAACAGACGAACGTGCGGCTGAAGCCGTTGTAACGCCGTAACCGTCTCTGGGAAAAATACCACGTCATCCGGATCGCGCAGATGGCCCCGATCCTCGATCAGGGTTCCATCGCGATCGAGAAAAACGGCGGATACGGGTCCGCTTGTATTTTTCCATCCGGAAGGATTCATCCGCGCTCCTCGACCGGGATGTAGTGGTTCAGCGTCGGCCCCGTATAGATCTGGCGGGGTCGGTAGATCTTCATTTTGGCTTCATCCCGGATTTCTTTGAAATTGGCGATCCAGCCCGGCATCCGGCCGATGGAAAAAATAACGGTAAACATTTCGGTCGGAATGCCGATGGCTCGCATAATGATTCCGCTGTAGAAATCGACGTTCGGATACAGTTTTCGTTCGATGAAATAGGGATCCTTCAGTGCCGCCTCTTCCAGATTCAGGGCAATGTCCAGCAGCGGATCCTGAATATGAAGCGTCTTGAGCAAGTCGTCGCAGGCCTTTTTGATGATCTTGGCGCGCGGATCATAGTTTTTGTAAATCCGGTGCCCGAAGCCCATCAGCCGTTTGCCTCCGGTTTTATTTTTTGCCGCCTCAATAAAGCGCGAGCCGTCATCGCCGTCGCGATGAATCTGTTCCAGCATCTCGATCACAGCCTGATTGGCTCCGCCATGCAGCGGACCCCAGAGGGCGCACACGCCAGCGGCCGCACTCGCCATCAGATTGGCCTGACTGGATGCCACCATCCGGACGGTGGACGTCGAGCAGTTCTGTTCATGGTCAGCATGCAGGATTAAAATCAGATCCAGTGCGCGCACAATCTCTGGTTTTAGTTCATAGTCCGAATAAGGATCGGAGAACATCATGTGCAGAAAATTGGCTGCATACAGGTAGGACGGCTTAGGGTAAATGATCGGCATTCCGCGCGACTTGCGGTATGCGAAGGCAGCAATGGTGCGCACCTGAGAGATCAAGCGCCCAGCATAGAGATCAAAATCCGGTGCGGATGGGCAATTCATTCCCATGCCGGGATAGTAGCAACTGCTTGCATTGATCATGGCCGACAGAATCGCCATAGGGTGGGCGGTGCTTGGGAACCCTTCGAAGTGATGCTTCATGTCCTCATGGAGATTCTCATTCTGCGTCAGCAGACTGGAAAACGCCGAGAGTTCAGCAGTGCTCGGCAGATGGCCGTAAATCAGCAGATAGGCGGTTTCCACAAATCTGGATTTTTCCGCCAGTTCCTCGATCGGAATTCCGCGGTAGCGCAGAATGCCATTTTCTCCGTCAATAAAGGTAATTTTGCTGGCGCATGATCCGGTGTTGACGTAGCCGTCATCCATCGTAATAAACCCGCTGTTTTCCCGTAATCCGGAGATATCAACGGCATTTTCACCTTCGGTTCCGGCGATCAGAGGGAGTTCATATGATTTCCCGGCGATATCAAGTCGTGCGAAATTTGTCATATCAAGGTTCCATTTTTAGCGGGTTAATTCGTAGACAAAGGTTTCAATGCGTTCCAATCCCTTCTTGAGATTAAACATGCCTGTTGCATAGCTAATGCGGATGTAATCGTCTGCCCCGAAGGCAATGCCCGGAACCGCCGCGACTTTTTCCTGCTCCAGGCTTTGGCAAAACCATGAACAATGATGGTATGATCAAAATGGGCTGGGCTGAAACTCGCCACGCTCTGATGCTTCGATCCATCGTAGAGCAGTTGCTCATAGATCTCGTCGCTCATAATGAGAACACCGCACTCCACGCAGACATCTCCGAGGGCCTTGATCTCTTCCGGCGCGTAGACGCTGCCGGTGGGATTGCTCGGAGAGTTGAGAATAAACAGACGTGTGCGCGGTGTAATGGCTGTGCGCAACTGCTCTGGCGTAACCTTGAATTCCGTCCGATCGCTGGTTTGCAGAATGACCGGCACGGCTCCGGCCAGCTTCACCATTTCGGGATAGCTCAGCCAGTACGGCGCGGGGATAATCACCTCATCGCCCTCCTGACATGTGGCCAGAATGACATTATAACAGGAATGCTTGCCCCCGCAGGAAACGATGATTTGACTCGGTTTATAACTCAGTCCGTTCTCGCGTTTAAACTTGTCAGCAATGGCCTGTCGCAGTTCGGGAATGCCGCTGCTCGGCGTATATTTTGTAAATCCTGCGGAGAGAGCATCCGCAGCGGCATCCTTGATATGCTGAGGGGTGTCAAAGTCCGGTTCTCCGGCTCCGAATCCAACCACATCTAGCCCATCGGCCTTCATTTGTTTCGCCTTGGCATCGACAGCCAGAGTCAGCGAGGGCGACAGGGCGACGGCGCGTTTTGAAATTTTGTAGTCCATTTTTTCATTTTTCCCGAATTTTTAAAAACAAAAAGGCCGCAATGCATCTGCATTGCGGCCTATCTTCTGCCGATCTTCAAAGACCCTCAGTTAATCCACCGTTTTATTATTGAAACGCCGAGAAGTTACTGATTGGGTGGTTTGGTGTCAAGAGGATATGTCTAATAAATTTTGCGTGGTGAAAATGATGACCCGTTCTCCGGTGATGGTGCTGATGTCCGTGTGGAGGCTCACCACCTTTTGTCCGGTAATTGACTCAATCACGGCATCCAAAAGGGGGCGACCTTTTTCAATCAACTCAATCCTCACCTCTTTGATCAGCTTCCGTCCCCGGTCCGAATCTTCCGCTTTTACCAGCTGAAGTTCGGCTCGTGTCAAAACGCCCTTCAATCGCACGATAATCATATTCTCAATGATAAAGGTCTTTATTTCCAGCGGCCCGCGGCCCATATACTCCTTTTCGAAGTTGATGATCGCGTCGCTGATTTGATGTTCCATTTGAGTTTTTTTTGGCATAAGTACTTTCGGGTAGAGAGAGTTTGAGGGTCTTACAATCCCAGCACATCCTGCATGCTGTAGAGTCCAGGCTTCTGCTGAACCACCCAGACGGCGGCGTTGAGTGCGCCGATTGCAAAGGTCTCGCGACTCGTCGCGCGGTGTGACAGCTCGATCATCTCGCCCGTTCCGGCCATCAGAACAGTATGGTCGCCGACGATATCGCCTCCGCGTACTGCGTGGAAGCCGATCTCGTCTTTCGTCCGTACGCCGGGCATGCCGGTACGTCCGTCGACTTGCGACTTTTTTAAATCAAGTCCTGCGCCGTCGGCGGCGGCCTGTCCGAGCATCAGAGCCGTACCGCTCGGGGCGTCCTTCTTCTGGTTGTGGTGCCGCTCGATGATTTCAATATCATAGCCTCTGGCGTGCAACGCTTTGGCGGCCTCTTTGACGAGATTGCAGAGTAAATTAATGCCGAGACTCATATTACCCGCCATGACGACTGGAATTTTTTTCGCGGCGGATTGCACTTCGGACAATTCTGCGTCGCCGAGGCCGGTCGTACCGATAACCCAAGCTGTTTTCCATCCGGCAATACGCTCGGCGTTGCCTGCTGTGCCGAAGTGGGCAGTAAAATCGATAATCACATCCGCGTCCGGAGCGACGGCGGCGAGGTCGGTAGTGAGTTTTATACCGGTTTCTTTAGTGCCTGAGGTCAGTCCGGCATCTTTTCCAATATCTGGAACATCCCACAGATCAATCGCACCAGTCAGCTCGAGTCCAGCGACTTTCTGTTCCTGAATGCAGCGGATTAGTGTTTTTCCCATGCGGCCCGCCGCCCCTTGAATCACAACTTTTATGCTCATAGTATTTCTCCATGGTCAGTTTGTACCGAAGGCGTGTTCAGAAGGGAAGTTGTTTTCCGAAAACGTTGCTTGTCCGGCTTTGCGGCCAGCTCGCCGATGGGAGTTCCGTCAACCAGAACATCTTCAATAAGACCGGCACCATTGAGAACGCGAACATTCGCCCAGCAGTTTATGAAGAGGTTTGTGTTTTCGTCGGACCGATTGATTCTGCGGTTCCTAACGAGTCGTTCGGCGCGCGGGGCTTTGCTTTCTTCCATGTAGAATCGGTCGAACGGGAGCTTAAACTGAAGTCCTGAGTAACGTTGATTGTCATCTTTTGCACTCCAGTTGTATTTTTTGCCCCAGTACTTGAGTTTTAGGTAGTTGCCCTGTTCCGGTTTGCTTCGGCTCCATCCGGTCATCTTACAAAGTCCGGCCGGATCGGTGCCGAGTGTGACGTAGACGCGCTCGTTGCGGGCGGGTTCGATGGCGTTGGTTGGCGCAACGATATAGTCGTTTTCGAACCCGAGCTGGACGTAGCGGCCTTGAAACGGATCGACGGGATCAATGGGGCGGGTCTTAAAACGGTAGAGCGATCCATCGCGCATGACCTTTTCGTGTTTCAGGATCATGGAGACAGGAATCAGCAACTGGAGAGCGACGGTGATTCCTAAAATCAGAAGGAGTATTTTTTTCATGCGATCACCTCTTTCTTTTTGCGGGCGATGATAAGATTTGCGGTTAAGAAGGTTACCCCGAGGACAATGAAGGCAATGCCTCGAGCGAAAAAACCGAATTCGTCATCGAAGAATCGGGTTACGATCAGCAGCGAGAGCAGGAACATGCCGCCATTCATTTGTCGCAGCCGGAGGCTTCGGCAACCGAGCGTGATGTAGAGGACTCCAAGGAAAAGGAAGTAGCTGTTGAAAATGAGCGCGTTGATGGTTTCGGCCTGCTTTGTTTGGGCACCAATCAGAAAGCAGACGGTGGCGAGTAGCGGAAAGAGGGACAGTCCGGTTGTTTCGACGCTATCTTTTTTGAAGGCTTTTACTGCAATGAATGCCCATCCGCCGATCAGAAGCAACGTAATGAGGCTATCCATCCAGATGCCCCAGCGCTGGTATTCCCAGCCGGATCGGCAATAGCGCCAGCCGATTTCATTCCAAAAGTGAGTCCATGTGAAGAGATACGCGAGAATGGCAATGCCAATGGTTCCGAAGAGTTTCAGCGGATTGCTCCATCCAGAGTCATCGCGATAATACGTGATGCCCAGCAGATAGCAGCCGGTGAGTAGTGCAGCGTATGCCATCGTCCACAGTCCTGGAACGGTGCGTTCAAAAACGATTCCGAGTGAAATCGTAATCGAAAGCAGCAGACCATAGAGCGCGAGTAGTGTTGAGGGTGATCGCGCATCCTTCTTCAAAAGCCGATGAATATAGATGAGCGCTGGAAGGAGGAGTGGCCAGTATGCGACAGCCTGTCGATATTCATTTTGAGCGACTCCAGTCCATCCGGTAATTAGCGCCAGATAGATCAGGAATGCGCTGGTTGATGAAAGCACGAACATCAGAGGGGCGGTCAGTAGCGCCCAACTCATGAAAAAAGCAGGGACATCGCTCGGCAGGTGATAGGTCTGTCCCATGAGCGCGATGCACCCGCCGATGGCCAAGGAATGGAAGAGTCCTGCCGATTCGCGCAGGGCAGTTTTTCCATTGCGCAGCAGCGTGGTACAGCTCAGGAGAGCTCCGGTTAGTAGGGGTAAAAAAGAAAGAACCGCACGAGTGTTCCGGCTTAAATTATCCCAGTTGTGTGCAAACAGAAGAATAATGCCACCGCCGATCAGCAGTGCACCGATTATTGAAAAGACGGTAACAGCCCAACCTGCGCCGCCAGTTGTTGTGGTTTCTTTGTTGTAGTAGCCTTGAATGTGCTCGATGGTTTCAGTATCGAGAACGCCAGCTTTTTTTAGCAGGGGCAACTCCGCATTCAACCAGTTAACGTGTTTTGATGAAACTTTTCTCATGACAATTCTCCTTGAAAAGAAAGGGAGCATATCGACGAATTATTACCGAGACAATCGCTGAAGCAGTTTTCCCAATGCTTTAAAAAACTAACCTAAACCTGCCGCCAGTCCCAGCAAAAGCGGTTAAGAAAAGTCCAAACATTTGAAATTGATAAAAAGGCTCGCGATCAGGGCATAAAACAGGAAAGATGTGCGTCCAGTTTTTATGAATAACCAATATCCAATAACGAATAACAGGTATTCCTATGTCTTTTGAAAGTGGCTCCATCAGTTTCCGCATGTTTTACGTCCCGGGCAGTCTGCCGGAAGCCGTTCACGAACGGTTTGCCGACGAGGTTCTCGGCTCCATTGATAACCTGCTCGACGAGGAGCTTTCTGGCTGGGTCGGTCCGCGACACCTGCTTGATCGTGACATTAATGAAGGCTCTGTCTGGCCGTCAGGCTTTTTACGGCTGACGCTTTGTCAGGCTCAGCGCAAGATCCCCGCTTCGCTCCTGCGTGCCGAGTGCCGTATGGAGGAAATGGTCTGGATGCAGGCTGAGCATCGCGATTATGTAAATCGTCAGCAAAAAAGTGAAATCAAACAACAGATAATCGAAAAGCTATTGCCGCAGATGCCTCCGCAACTTAAAGGCATCGATTTTTGTTATAATCCTAAAGAAAAAGTCCTCTACGCCTCGTCGCTCTCCGACAAACAGCTGGATGCCTTTTTGATTAATTTTGGAAAAACCACTCAGACTAAATTGATTCCGATTGACCCAGTTTCTGCGGCGTGGAGCGAAGCACGTTGTCGAGCCGACCAATGGCCGCAGTGGAGCTTTGCCGCCGAGCAGTGGGCCGACTGCTCGCCTGGTCGCGAATTTTTAATGTGGCTCTGGTTTATGTCTGAAGCCAAGGGCGGCGAAGTTGAATTGCCAGAGGGCGGCTCCTTTTCGGTTTTAGTTGAAGGGCCGTTACTGTTCGACCAGGAAGAGCAGGGCGAAACTGCTATTCGCAAAGGCGAACCGATGCTCAGTGCTGAAACCCGCGCAGCCTTACTCAGTGGTAAAAAACTGCGTCGTGCCAAACTCACACTGGCGCGTGGCGGTGAAGAATGCTGGACTTGTACTCTCGATGCCGACACCTTTATTTTTAGGAGCATCAAACTGCCCAAGACCGAAGCGATTGATGCCGAAGGGCGGTTTCAGGAACGAATGGAAATGATCGACACGTTCCGGCAGGCATTTCTCGGCCTTTATTGCACCTTCGCAAAACTACGCGACGACAAAGCCAAGTGCAAAATTCTAGATACTGAAATGAAATCTTGGATGTCAGCCCGTCCGTCTCGCAAATTAGTTGAGTAGGACTTTTTGATAAGATAACAGGATTTAAAATTTTTTTTCAAAACTTAGGTTGACACAAGAGAGAGAGAAGCCTACAACCCTCGGCTCAATTGGCCTGCACCTCGCGGGCCGCACGTTGCGATTAGCGCAGCATCTTCTTTCCCTACACGTCCGGCAGGCAGAGAGTTTTTAATATTCCGGACGGAAAAGAAGGTTCATGAAATCACAAAATGTATTCGCGGCTCTTATTGAGCCGCTGCAGCGCGCTGTAGCTGAAGAAGGCTACACCACTCCTACACCGATTCAACAGCAGGCGATTCCGCATCTGCTAGAAGGCCGCGACCTGCTCGGTTGCGCGCAGACCGGAACCGGCAAAACCGCCGCGTTCACATTGCCGCTTTTGCAGGAAATGACGCAGACGAAAAAAACCGCTAGCGGCGGCAGACCGCGTGCGCTGATTCTTACTCCGACCCGCGAACTGGCCGCACAGATTGGCGACAGCATCAAAACCTATGGCCGCCATGTACATGTCACCCATACGGTGATTTTCGGCGGCGTCGGCCAGAACCCACAGGTTCAGGCAATGCGCCGCGGTCTCGATGTGGTCGTTGCTACGCCGGGCCGTTTGCTCGACCTGATGGCGCAGGGCCACATCAAGCTCGACCAGATTGAGCTGTTCATTCTCGACGAGGCCGATCGCATGCTCGACATGGGTTTTATTCCCTCCGTTCGCAAAGTGATCGCCAAACTGCCGGCGAAGCGCCACTCGCTATTTTTCTCGGCGACGATGCCTCCGATCGTTGCCTCGCTGGCGAAGGAATTGCTGCATGATCCGGTGCAGATCACGATTGATCCGGGACAGCCGACGGTTGAGCGCATTGCGCAGAAGCTGATGTTCGTTGATAAAGAAAACAAAGACCGATTGCTGATTGATCTGATTGCCGAGCACGACATGGACAAAGTGATCGTTTTCACCCGTACCAAGCACGGCGCGGACAAAGTGGTTCGTAGTCTTATTGGGGCCGGCATTACCGCCGCCGCTATTCATGGCAATAAATCGCAAAACGCTCGCACGACGGCACTACACAATTTTAAGACTGGCAAACTGCGCGCGATGGTGGCCACGGATATCGCCGCGCGCGGGCTGGATGTGGACGGTATCACGCATGTCGTGAATTATGATTTGCCTGAAGAGCCGGAAACCTACGTTCATCGCATCGGCCGCACCGCCCGTGCCGGAGCCGAAGGTGACGCCGTTTCGTTCTGCGCCGCTCGCGAGCGAGATTTTCTGCGCGACATTGAAAAGCTGATCCGCAAATCCATTCCGGTTGAACGGACGCATAAATATCATTCCGAAGATGCGCGCAATGCAACGGGCGCTGCGGCTCGGCCTGAGCCAAAATCACGGCAGGGTGGCGGACATCGTCGCCCGTCGGGAACACCCCGCGGATCAAGTCAGAGTGCCGGGCAACGACCTTCCCCGCGTCCGGCGCATAAAGGCGGATCGTTTTCGCCCAGCCGCCGTCCGGCGTCCCGGTAATTTTTTGCTACAGAGGTCACTGAGGTACAGAGCTTTTTTGATACATGGAAATAGAAGCAGGCTAAGGGGGACACATCGTCCCAGAAATGATTTTGCCCTGTGGATTTTGTAAAGCGTCTGTCTCTGTGCCTCAGTGACCTCTGTGGTTTTATTCTTCGTTTTCCCCGTTGCAATCGGGGAACGGATTCGCATAATCGGAACCCTTATGGATAAAAAACCTTTCAATAAAATTAGTACAGGCATCAATCTCGAAGAGTTCATCAACGTGGCGGAACTGCGCTACGATGGACGTAGACCGGATCAGCTGCGACCCGTTAAATTCACCCGCGATTTTACCATCAACGCCAAGGCCTCCGTGCTGGTGGAGATGGGCAACACCAAAGTCATTTGCGCCGTCAGCGTGGACGAAAGCGTGCCCGGCTGGATGCGCCAGCAGAATGTTGAAGGCGGCTGGCTAACCTGTGAATATTCGATGCTCCCGAGCGCCACGGCCGACCGCGCCAAGCGCGAATCAACCGCCGGTAAACTCGGCGGACGTACCATGGAAATCCAGCGGCTGATCGGTCGCGCGCTCCGCTCGGTGATTGATCTCAAGAAACTCGGACGCCGT
The DNA here is from genome assembly GCA_038213895.1 of Kiritimatiellales bacterium. Taxonomy (GTDB): domain Bacteria; phylum Verrucomicrobiota; class Kiritimatiellia; order Kiritimatiellales; family Tichowtungiaceae; genus Tichowtungia. Next base: position 13,249 of record JBBQSL010000026.1, read on the forward strand.
CAGCTCTACATTGACTGCGATGTCATTCAAGCCGATGGTGGAACGCGTACGGCTTCCATCACTGGCGCTTATGTCGCACTGCGCATGGCGGTTGACCGACTGCTCGCCGAAAAACTGATTAAAGAAGATCCGATTAAAGAAGCGATCGCCGCCATCAGCGTCGGTATCTGCAAAGGCGTGCCGCTGCTCGACCTTTGCTACGTTGAAGACTCCAAAGCTGAAGTGGATATGAACGTTGTCATGACCGCTTCCGGCAAATTCGTCGAAGTGCAGGGCACCGCCGAATCCGAGCCGTTCACCAAAGAACAAATGGCGCAAATGATGGATCTTGCTGAGAAGGGGATTTCTGAGCTTCTCGAAGCACAGAAAGTCTAAGGTCTAAACGTCTAAGGTCTTAAGGTCGGGGTCGGGAAACCGCAGGGCTTTTGTTTTTAGCGGCGTAAAGCGTAATCAAATGGAAGGCTGCAGTAGGATCGGCACAGAGGCTTTCGGTAAAGGCGGGCAAGGCGCCGTAATGTTCCCAGCGTTCGGTCGTCTGGGTTGAGACTCGAGATGAAGTGGCGGATGGTTTCGCTTGTTTCCTTTTTTACCGTGCGACGGCTCCAGACCGCGAGGATACTACGGGCATAAGGGAAGCCGGTGGTCATGGCATTAGCCGGGAGCACCTCAACGCCCCGCTGTTCGATGCGTCCTTGTCCTTTTTCGGGAGGCCCGTATCCGGGCAGAGTGCTATCCAAAGCCTTTTGAAGGATCTCATGTAGAGCTTTTTGATTATCTTTGACCTGTAAAAGACAGTCCCCGCCTTTTTCATAGATGAGTCGAGCGGTCTCTTTCTGATTGTGCAACGGATCGGCGGTGATGATTTTCCCATCAAGTGACGGCAGCGTTTCGATCAGATTCTGCGCGGATTTGAGTTCACAGTTTTTTCCGGCACCTTTTTTTTAGAGCAGTGTGCCATGGCTTCCGGCGCACCGGTTTCATGGTTGGCCAGCGTCAGCACGCCGACCGTGTCGCCGATGAACTTCCTGTCGAGTGCCAGTGCGCCGGGCAGTGAGCCTGCCTGCTGCTGAAGCCAGTCGGTGAGCATGGCGGCCATCTCCACGGGTTTTACGGCTCGCAACAGGTTGTAAAAGACATGACAGCCGGGAACTTCTCGGAATTTGAGGGCTCCTTTTTTCATCGGTAATCCAATTTTCGTCCGTTGCGCCTAAGTGAGGCGGGAGGCGAAACGGTGGCTTTCTGAGACCTGACGGCACCCGCATAGCAGAGCCATGGCCGTAAGGCCCAAGATGCTGCCGATCCGGAATCGCGAGTTGCGAGCTCTCGGATCGGGGACTGTTTGCAAAGCCTCCATCAACGAGTGCAACTGCGATTTTTTAAAAGGCATTACCCCGTGCGCATTCGATGTAGCCCCAACGGTATACATTTCGGGAAGCTGTACGGCGCACAGTAGCTCGCAGGCCTTCGGGATCAGCGGTTTAAGCCAAAGCCGCTTGATGTGCCCGTGCGGGACGTAAAAATCAAGCGCATCGCGGGCGAAGCCCTGACTTTCACCTGCCGCGATCCATCCTTTGGCTTTGTAGCAGGTTCCGTGGAAACGTTCGATATCCGTGAAGGTTTCGGCCATTAGCGGCGAATAGCCGAACTGATCGTTCCACTGCTCTGGCAAAGCCCGAAGCGTGGCGGCCAGAGCCCTGGAGGCCAGATTGGGTTCTGTCCCCCGTTCATGCAGCATGAGGAACCGGCGGTTCTGAACAACCAGTTTGAGACGCTCGACACGTTGAGTAGGATGCCAGCCGATCCACTCATCGCGATCTTTCAGGGCGTAACAGGCTGGCCCCCAGGCCAGTAGGCCGACCCATTCACCGTTGCGCACTACCACCTGCCGAAGAAAGTGGCCAACGGGTTTGGCTGAGCCCAGATAATGAAGATCGCCCAGCAGTGAGTCGAAGCGTTTCCATTCTCTATCTGAAAAGACCGGACGGAAAGCGACTCTACCGCCAGCCCGGCTATCTCATCTGCACCGATGTGGATCTGCCGCTGGAAACCTTACTTCAGGAATACATCTGGCGCTGGGACATCGAGGTGAACCACCGCGCCTCCACACAGGATCTCGTGAATGAGCTGCGTCGGGATCTCTGGTCGGAATCGATCAATCCAAAACATTTAACCGACTTCATGAACCGAAACCCCGGAGATGCGAAGTCGGTTAAAAGCGAAACCGACATGTGCAGCGCAATACTGGCAAGCACGGCTTAAAAAAAACGAACCAAACTCCAGGCAGACTGGAAACCTGCGATACGTACCGCAGCCATCTTGGCTGCCTTGTAAATCCGGAGAGTATGGTTGCACGATTTGACGTGCAATCAAGAGCTTCGGAAGCTAGAAACGACTTTCATGAAATTTACCTTTCTAGGCACGGGAACATCGCACGGTGTTCCGATGATTGGATGCGGTTGTGCGGTTTGTAAGTCGGAAAATCCGAAGAACAGGCGCCGCCGATGTAGTTTGTATGTGCAGGCGGGTGGAAAACAGTTGCTTTTCGATACGCCGCCGGATCTGCGCGATCAGGTGCTGACCTTTGGTGTTGAGCGGGTGGATGCCGTTTTCATCACGCATCCTCATGCCGATCATATTTTTGGTTTTGATGACATTCGTCGTTTCAGCGATCTGCAGAGGGCTCATCTTCCTGTTCATGGATCGCCGGAGACTATTTTGGCTTTACGCACGATTTTTCATTATGTGGACAGGCCCAGCCACTCGTTCGGCGGGGTGCCGCGCGTAATTTTTACGGAAATGAGCGCATCGGTCAAAGTGGGTGAGGCTCTGGTAACTCCCGTGCCGGTGCTGCACGGCGAGGAGGTCGTGTGCGGTTTTCTGGTTGAGGCGGATGAGAAGCGTCTGGCGTATATCCCTGATTGCTCCGGCATACCGGAACAAAGCTTCCGATTTCTGCAAAACCTTGATGTGATGATTCTCGATGGATTGCGGCCTGGAAGACACGCCACTCATTTTTCCATCGAGGAGTGTGTTCAAAACTTGCAGCGCATCGGTGCAAAGAGGTCGTTTATTACCCACCTGACGCATCATTCAGACTATGAGACACTTCAAGCTTCGCTCCCCGCTGGGATTGAAGTTCCATGGGATGGCCTGACGGCCTTTGTAAAATAGACAGGGATGCCGATTGACACCTTTGTTGACGCCGTGCTAAAAGCCCCCCTCATTTTTGTGCGGATACCGGATTTCGGATAATTGGAAGGACTTTGCGAATGGCTGTAAAAAAGGTTTCGAAGAAGAAAACGGCAACGAAAGTTGTTGAAAAAACACCGGTTAAGAAAGCCGTCAAAAAGGCTTTGGTTAAAGAAACACCAGTTAAAAAGACGGTTGATGTGAAGCCGGTGGTTAAAAAAGATTTACCGGTTCATGTACATAAACCGGCCGCTCCGGCTCCTGCTGCACCGGCCGCTAAAAAACTAACTTCCAAGGAAACTCGTGAGTTTAAGGATTTGCTACTGACGTTGCGCGAGCGCGTTTCGGGCGAATACACCACGCTTTCGCGTGACAATCTGGAAGCTAATCAGCGCGATCCGTCGTTGTCCGATCAGGGAACCGATACGTTTGATCGTGAGATGGAGCTCAACATGATGGGCAGTGAGCAGGAAGTTCTTTTTGAAATTGATGCGGCGTTGCGTCGCATTGAAAAGGGGACTTACGGTATTTGCGAACTGACCGGTCAGCCGATTAGTATTGAACGCCTGCAGACCCTGCCTTATGTGCGCTACACAGTACGTGCTCAGTCTGAACTCGAAAAAGGCCGCGCTCATTACCGCCCCTTCGGCGGCACCATGCGCAGCTAAGGAGAAGCTCATGATGGTACTCATTTTGGGTCTGATCGTTGTTCTTCTCGATCAGTTAACCAAACTGTTTGTACGCGCGTCTTTCGTCTATGGTGGTGAACCGCAGGCGGTCGTTCCGGGATTTTTTAATCTGGTTTACGTTCGTAACGAAGGCGCTGCATGGGGCTTGTTCGGCGGGCAGATGCCCGTGCTCATCATTCTTTCTATCGTTGTGCTCATCCTACTGGCTGTCTATCACCGGAAAGTCCTTAATCCGACGACCGATCATCGCATTGCGCTTGGCCTGATGGTGGGCGGCATTTGCGGTAATCTGATTGACCGGATTCGTGTTGGTTGGGTCACGGACTTTCTTGATTTTCATCTTGGTTCGTACCATTGGCCTTCCTTTAATATTGCTGATTCTGCCATTTGCATCGCCGTGGGTCTTTACATGCTGTCGTCACTTTGGCACACCCGTCATCCTTTAAAGAATGATGGGAAATCCGAAGCTCTAAATTTTAAATCCGAAACCAATTCAAAATCTTAATATGTAAATGAAGGGTTTGGATGTTTGAATTTTAAAATTTAGATTTTTTTAAAGTTTCGAGTTTGGATTTAGAATTTGATCAACTGATGTCTGACATTCCTCAAGCTTATGTCCTTGTTGGCCCGACGGCGTCGGGAAAAAGCGCTGTCGCTCAGTTGCTTGCTGAACAGATCGGCGTTCCGATCGTCTCCGCCGACTCCATGAATATCTATCGAGGTATGGACATTGGCACCGCCAAACCGTCACCGGCGGAACGCGCGAAAGTTAAAACCTGGGGCGTCGATCTTGCCGAACCGATGGAAACCTTCAGCGTCGGCGACTGGCTTAATGCGGTTCGCCCAGCTTTCCAAAGTTTGCCTCTCCCTTCGGTCGTTGCCGCACATTCGTGCGGCCTCGCTCGCTTTGCTCGGGTGGAAAATCAAACGGGTGGAGGCTCAGCCTCCCCGATTGTAGTCGGCGGCACCGGACTTTACGTCAAATGTCTGCTGCAGGGACTCGATGATCTGCCGACGGCCGACGAAGCACTGCGAGAACGTGCGGAAAAAATGCCGCTTGCCGAACTTCAGGCTGAAGCGCTCCGCGCCGCGCCGGAAGCCTACGAAGCGCTGGCCGATAAAGAAAATCCGCGCCGTCTTATCCGCCTGCTCGAAAAGTTTCCAATGTCTGGAAATGTAGACGCGGTGTCCTCACCGCGTTTTTCCAACCTTTGGAAAAGTAGATTACCAACGGTGATCGGTTTAAGTGTTGAGCGCGATGAATTGCACCGACGCATTGCGGAGCGGGTCGAAAAAATGTACGCGGGGGGTCTGCTGGAGGAGGCTCGCGGACTGATCCGTCTGAAACTTTCTTCGACTGCGCAGCATGCCATCGGCTACGCCGAAGTCTTTGCCGTTCTGCGCGGCGAAATGACGGAAGCGGCGGCGAAAGAAAAAACGATCATTCGCACCCGCCAGCTTTCCAAGCGCCAGATGACCTGGTTTCGGCATCAGCTCAACGTGGAATGGATTAAGACATCCAGTTGTTCAACGGTTGAAAAACTAGCGATGGAAGTTTCTGAGCGGTGGAGAAACGGCAGCGCGTCAGCTGTAAAGGGTGTATGACCGGACGCAGTATCTGACATACGAAGAATCTACAGGGATGTCTGCGTTTTTCCAAAGAAACTGTTCTTTCGACTTGGGCTGAAGTGGTTGCTGCCGAGCGTGTTAAAATCAATACATTTCTTGATCTCTCTGGACACACGGCTGGTGTGGTGCAAGGAGATCCTTATAACGAAGCATTCCGCAGCATCATTGCGAATCTGAATGTTCAATGTCAATTTGTGGAGTTCAGTAGTTATGAGCAGGTGCTGGAGGCTTTGCATCACGGCTGGATTGATGCTGGGGTACTGGACCACCTAAAGCTTGGCGGCGTGACCCTTCCAGACGGCGAAGTGATTACCCCGATTATTTTCTCACCGGTCACTCTTCGGGTGGCGCAGCCGGAAGGATCTGACCCTCGGTTTCTGGAGGCGGTGGATTACCATCTGGCCCGTTTGAAAAAAACTCCGGGTTCGGCTTATTATCAGCTGCTGGAAAAGTTTTTTGATAAGTAACAGCCAACAACGATTTCTCCGCTCGTAGGCTGGCTGTCGGGTGGTGCCGGTCTGCTGGCGGTCTGGTTCGGTGCCTTTAGTTGGGTGCTTCACCGTCAGGTGAGGCTTAAAACCGGGGAACTGTTTGAGAAGAATGCAGAACTCGAAAAGAGCAAGGCGCAGTTGCAATTGGCGCTGGATGTGGCCAATGACGGTCTATGGGACTGGGATGTGCGCTCCACCCAGCTCTATATGAGTCCGCGCTGGCACACGATGCTGGGTTATACGCCCGGCGAAGTTATGCCGGATTACAGTGCGCTAATGGATATGGTTCACCCTGATGATCGGGATGCGGTGGAACGGGAAATGCAGTTACTGATGAGAACCATTCACCGGATTTTCGAGCACGATTTCCGGATTCGGATGAAGAACGGCGACTGGAAATGGGTTGCTTCGTGCGCTAAAGTAGTCGAGAGAGATTCGGGAGGCTGTCCACTCCGCATTGTTGGTACTAATCTGGACATTGATTTTCGCAAGCAGACTGAGCTTGAGCTGGCGACCGCAAAGCGCCGTGCGGAAGCCGCGAATACAGTTAAGAGTGCTTTTCTGGCCATGATGAGCCATGAAATCCGCACTCCGATGAACGGCGTTATCGGGGCGGCCAGCCTGATGCTTGGCACGGAACTCTCGACCCATCAGGAAGAGCTGGTTCACACAATTCAAGTCAGCGGGGAAAATCTGCTGACCATCATCAACGACATCCTCGACTATTCAAAAATTAAGGCGAATAAAAGCGAACTCGAGGCCGAGCCGTTTAATGTTCGCAGATGTATTGAAGACGCATTCGACCTGTTTACCCGGACTGCCGCCAAGAAAAATATAGAGTTGCTTTATCATATCGACCCCGAGGTTCCGACTATGCTAACCGGCGATACAACCCGCCTGCGGCAGATTCTTGTTAACCTGCTTGGCAATGCCATTAAGTTTACCGAAACCGGAGAAGTCCGGCTTAAAGTGCACAACCTGAATGCAGGCAATCACCGGCATCAGCTCCAGTTTGCCGTGAGTGATACCGGGATCGGAATCGCCGATGAGCATAAGGAGCGTCTTTTTGAGGCGTTCACTCAGGCTGATGTTTCCAATACCCGGAAATACGGCGGAACTGGACTGGGTCTGACGATCAGTCGTCAATTGACAGAATTGATGGGCGGCAAAATATGGTTCGAGAGTAAAAAAGGGGAAGGCTCTACGTTTTTCTTTACAGTTGATCTTCCGCCCGCCGACTCCGTCGCGGCTGGAAAGCCGGAGCACCTGCCCGTTGAAGTTCTGCGCGGAAAACATGCTCTGATTGTGGATGATAATGAAACCAATCGCTGGCTTCTCAGTGACCAGCTGGCGCAATGGGGCATTATCTCCGAGGTCTTTGAGCATCCGGAAAAAGCATTCGAACATTTGCAAAGCGGCTACACCTATGACATAGCGCTGATTGATTTCCAAATGCCTGATATGGACGGTAGCGAACTGGCGAAAAAGATATACCGGCTTGAAAACAGATCGAGAATGCCGGTGATCATTCTCAGCAGTTCCTACGAGAGCATCCCCGCCGATCCATCCATCAGCGCGCGGCTCTCAAAACCGGTCCGGATAAATAAACTATGTGATCAGATGCTGCAGGTGCTGGCGGAGAAAAGCAATGAACCGGGCAGAATGCAAGTGGCCGGAACTCAGATTCAGCCAAAGAAAAAACGTAATCTCCGCATTCTGGTGGCGGAAGATAACCCGATCAACCAGCGGATTGTACAATTGATGCTCTCTCAGCTTGGTTGCGAAACAGTTGTTATTGTTTCCGATGGCGAAGCAGCGGTGGCTGCCGCAATGGACGCAACGTATGACGTGATTCTGATGGATATCCAGATGCCGCACATGAACGGGCTTGAAGCCACTCGACAGATTCGAAAATTTACCGGTCAGACTGATAAGCTGTGGATTATCGCGCTGACAGCCGGTGTCATGAAAGACGAACAATTTGATACGGAAGAGGCTGGCATGAACAAATTTATGGCCAAACCGCTGAATACCGAACAGCTTGGAAAAGCGCTGGATGAATTCGTATCGCTCGGCAGTTTGGTTTCGGTTTGATTTTTCTTCTAAAAATCGCCGCCGAGGATAGAGTACACTTTTTTAAATGCAGGAAGGACTACTCCCTGCGGGAGAGTGTATGAAAGAAATGAAAACAACCGTGCCGCATGCACAGGAAAGAGCTTTGCTGGTTGGCGTGATGGTGCGCGGGCGGAATGAAGAGTTGGATGCTCGCGATACGCTTGATGAGTTAGTTCAGCTGACCGAAAGCGCCGGTGCTGAAGTGCTCGGCCGGATGCTTTGTAAACAGTCCAAGGTTCACGCGGCGCATTTTATCGGTAAAGGCAAAGTGGAGGAACTGGCGCAGATGGCGAAAGATACCGGTGCCAATTTGGTGATTTTCGATGAAGACCTGTCGCCAGCTCAGGGACGTAATTTGGAAGAAGCACTGGCAGTGCGGGTGCTCGACCGCACACAGCTGATTCTGGATATTTTTGCCCAGCGAGCGCGAACGAAAGAAGGCTGCCTTCAGGTTCAGTTGGCGCAGCACCGTTATCTGCTGCCGCGTCTGCGTCGGATGTGGACGCACTTGGAACGGCAGGCGGGCGGTATCGGGCTGAAAGGGCCGGGCGAAACGCAGATTGAAATGGACAGACGCAGTATTCAAAATCTGATCCGCACGCTAACGGCGGAGCTTGAGCTGGTGCGCACACGGCGTGCCGAACAGCGGCGCGGACGTCAACGTCATGGCTGGGCGCTGGTTTCGATTGTCGGTTATACCAACGCGGGGAAATCCACGTTGCTGAATCGGCTGGCCGGTGCCGATATTTTTGCGAAGGACCAGCTTTTCGCGACGCTTGATCCGACAACGCGGCAGGTGGAACTGCCGAACCGTGAGCCGTGTTTGATGACCGACACCGTCGGATTTATTCGTAAGCTGCCGCATCATCTGGTCGATTCGTTTAAGGCGACGCTTGAAGAAGTCGTTGAGGCTGATTTGATTTTGCATGTAATTGACTGCGCGCACCCGCAGGTGGACAAGCAAATTGCGGCAGTGAATACGGTCTTGCAGGAAATTGGCGCGGAAAACAAGCCGATGCTCTGTGTGCTGAACAAGATTGACCAGGATGTGGGACGACATACCGCGCGGCATTTAGCGCATACCATAAGGCGGTCGGCGGCGGTTTCAGCGGTGACGGGCGAAGGTTTTGAAAATCTGCTCAACGAACTGGCCGATTGTTTAAAAGGCGACGGACAGGTTATGAAACTGGCGATTCCGCTCAGCGAAGGCCGTCTATTGGCGCAGTTAAAACAGTCGGCAACCGTGTTGGAAGAAAAGTACGAAGGCGAATTTGCCGAACTGCGTATTCGCGTTCCCGCGCCGTTGGTTTCGCGCTGTGAGGCGTATCTGATTTTGTAGGGCGGGAACGGTTGTAAACCTTTCCGCCGAAGAATGGCGCGAAGAGCGTTGCCCATTCGTGCCCTCGTGCCCTACAATTTTAGGAGAAGGGTTGAATTCCTGCAGGTTTTGTCTGATAGTCAATGGCGGTCGCAAACAAGGGAGAGTTAAAATGGCGTATGAATTGACAGGGAAAATTAAGGTTATTAAGGAAGCACAAAGCTTTGGAGCCAATGGTTTTACAAAGCGAGAATTTGTGGTGACGGTCGAGGAAGGTAAGTATCCGCAGGACATTGCTTTGGAGTGTGTCCAGGATAAGACCAAGTTGCTCGACGGACTTAAGGAAGGGCAGACCATTACCGTGACGTTCGATATTCGCGGTCGCGAATACAATGGGCGCTATTTTAATAATCTTCAGGCGTGGCGTATCAAGGCCGATGATGCCGGAGCTCCAGCCGACGAAGATCGTCCACCGATTCCGACGGATGCCGAAGCACCCAGCGATTTTGACGACGACATTCCGTTTTAAGAGAGTGGAATGTTGGAATAACGGAATAGAGGAATGTTGGAGAACGCGTGAAAGTGGCCAGAGATCAGTTGTTCCTGGAGTATTTGGGAGTGAATGGCAAATAGTGTACGCTTTATCCGATTTTTAGGGGAAGATCACGCCGGAACCGAATAGTGTTATTGAAAGGATTTAAATTCGTTGTTTTTAAGAGCTTAGCTTGACTGCTAAGGAAATTACTGGCGGCTTCGATTTGCCTCAAGTTAAAACAAGCAATCAATAGACCGTCTGAACTTCGATCAACTTTTTTCGGCAGATGAATCTTTTCTGTAGCCGCGCACGGTGGGCTCGGTCACCGCCCGCGTCTACAGCTTTCCCATCATTGGAAAATCCTTTGTCGCTTAAATGATTTTGCCCTCAATGATTTTGCAAAAGTTCCAACCATTACAATGCGGTTAAAATCGCATTGAATGTTGCGCTAGGTCGCATGGCTTCTTCTGAGAGTTTAGCGTCGGGGCGGTAGTAGCCGCCGATGTCGATCGGTTTACCCTGAACCGCCGTCAGTTCATTGATGATTTTTGCTTCGTTGGCGGCCAGCGTTTTAGCGAGCGGCGCGAAGCGGGCTTTAAGCTCGGCATCTTTGTCTTGCGCGGCGAGCGCTTCGGCCCAGTAGAGCGCGAGGTAGAAATGACTGCCACGGTTGTCGAGTTCGCCGACTTTGCGAGCCGGTGATTTGTTTTTTTCTAGAAACTTGGCGTTGGCGACGTCGAGTGTGTCGGCGAGTGCCTGAGCCTTTGGGTTATTGAAGACCGTGGCGAGGTGTTCTAGCGATACGCCGAGTGCCAAGAATTCGCCGAGCGAATCCCAGCGGAGATAGTTTTCCTAAATAAACTGCTGAACGTGTTTCGGCGCGGAACCGCCAGCACCGGTTTCGAACATTCCGCCGCCGTTCATGAGCGGAACAATGGAAAGCATCTTGGCGCTGGTACCGAGTTCGAGAATCGGAAAGAGGTCGGTCAGATAATCGCGCAGGACGTTGCCGGTGACGGAGATTGTATCCTTGCCGGCTTTGGCTCGTTCGAGGGTGATGCGGGTGGCCGCTTCCGGAGCCATGATTTGGAGGTCTAGACCTTTGGTGTCGTGGTCGTTGAGATAGGTTTCGACTTTGGCGATGATCTGCACGTCGTGGGCGCGGTTTTTGTCGAGCCAGAAGATTGCGGGCATACCGGTGGCACGGGCGCGAGTGACGGCGAGCTTCACCCAGTCGCGGATCGGCGTGTCTTTGGTCTGACAGGCGCGCCAGATGTCTCCTTTTTCGACCTTGTGCTCAAACAGAACTTTGCCGGAAGCGTCGCTGACGCACACGGTTCCAAACATTGGAATTTCAAAGGTTTTATCGTGCGAGCCATATTCTTCCGCTTTCTGCGCCATCAGTCCGACGTTCGGTACGGTGCCCATGGTGCGGGGATCGAATGCACCGTTTTTTTTGCAGAAGTCGATGGTTTCGGCATAGATACCAGCATAGCAGCGGTCGGGAATGACGAAGTTGGTGTCCTGCTGTTTGCCCACCTTGTTCCACATTTGACCGGAGGTGCGGATGGCCGCTGGCATGGAGGCATCAACGATGATATCGCTCGGGACGTGCAGATTGGTGACGCCTTTGTCAGAATCAACCATGGCTATGGCTGGACCGCTGGCGTAAGCCGCCACGATATCGGCTTCGATTTCAGCCTGTTTCTCAGCGGGTAGGGTTTTTATTTTCGCGAGCAGGTCGCCGAAGCCGTTCTTCACATCGATGCCGAGCGACTGGATTATCGCGGCGTGTTTTTCGAAGACAGCCTTAAAGAAAATCGTCACCGCATGGCCGAATATGACCGGGTCCGAGACTTTCATCATCGTCGCTTTCATGTGGAGCGAGAAGAGCACATCGTCGGCTTTGGCGGACGCGACCTGTTCGGTAAGGAATTTTTCAAGCGCTTTGGCACTCATGAAGGTGCCGTCGAGCACTTCACCGGCTTTTAGTTTAAGGCCATCTTTCAAAACGATCGCGTTGCCGTCGTTGGCGACCAGTTCAATTTTGACGGTGGTTGCTTCTGAAACGGTCACGGACTTTTCGTTACCGAAGAAATCGCCAGCCGACATGCTAGAGACGTGCGATTTGGAGTTGGCACTCCAGGCACCCATGCGGTGCGGATTGTTTTTGGCGTACTGCTTAACGGCGGCAGCGGCGCGGCGGTCGGAGTTGCCTTCGCGGAGCACTGGATTGACCGCGCTGCCTTTGATTTTGTCGTAGCGGGCCTTGGCAAAGGGATCGTCATAGTCCGGCAGTTTCAAGCCTTTGGTTTGCAGTTCGGCGATGCAGGCGTTCATTTGCGGAACCGAGGCGCTGATGTTTGGAAGTTTGATGATATTGGCGTCCGGAGCATTCGCCAGCTCTCCGAGTTCTGCCAGCGCATCGGAGACGCGTTGCTCTTCGGTCAACACTTCCGGAAAGCTGGCTAGAATGCGGCCAGCCAGAGAAATATCGCGTGGCTCAACGACCACGCCAGCCGCGCTGGTGAAGGCCTGAATAATCGGTAGAAGTGAATAGGTGGCCAGAGCTGGTGCTTCGTCGGTGATCGTGTAGATGATTTTGGCTTTATCGTTCATTATTTATATCCGTTAAATTGCATTTATTAAGAGGCCTTCCAGCGTTGCTATTCTACTGGAAAGGTTAGAAAGGCAGATAGAAAATAGCTTTTCGGGGGATGAAGCAACTCTAAACGATTAGCCCGACTTCCGCACAAAGTCTTTAAGTTAAAATTTTTCTGTTTTTTATAAAATTATCATAACTCTTTATCCATTAATTGATTGTGATTATTTTTTTCTATTTTCTCAAAATTGAAAATCGTTGTAAGTCGTTGGTATTCTTCATTTTTTTCTCTTTGTAGTGCCGCGAAGGCAAAAAGTGCGTATTTTCAGGCAGTTGTGCACCTAACTGCGAAAGTCGGGTTAGGGATTGAGTGACTTCTTTTCTTCCGAGTTGCTCAATGCAGTCCCGGGGAATACGCAGGCGGAAGAAATAAGTTTTCCCCCGTATGATGACGTGCTTTAGTGACATTGTAATAACCATTTCTTCCACTCCATTTGCGGAGCAGTTGTGTGTAGCAAAATAGCGTATTCCCTAGTAAATAGTAACTTTTATAGGAAAAACAGGTAAAAATCGGAGTGGCGAGATTCGAACTCGCGGCCTCTTGCACCCCAAGCACACCAAGTGTGAAATACATTTACAGAACGTTGCAGGTTGATTCATATATCTACCTTGCAATTAATACTTTAACAGATATTAGGACGGTTGCAAGGGAAAATGAAATAATTTGAAAAAAGGTGCTTTTTTGATGACACCAAACCCGTAGTTTCCTACGTAGTTTTCAGAGTGTTTCACCGGCAAATTTCAGGCGCGAATATTCAGTCAAACTATTAGATCAAAGGCTGTCCGCGTTGACATGGCGAGGGCGGATCTCTATCCTGCACCGAATAGACCGGTACAACAACCCAGCAGGGAGAATCATTATGCCAACAAACCCCATCGGCAAAGACCAAAACCATCGGCATAAATATGTGCGTGAAAATGGCAGAAGACTTGGAGAAACGTGCGGACTCAATGCACATTTCCAAAAGTAAATACTGCAAGATCGTACTCGGCGAATGGATGAAGTCCGGCAAGAAACTGACCCTCGGCGAGAAGTAGTCCGTCGTCCGGCCTCAGTCATTTGTTAGAAGCTTTCCGAATCTTGGCAGGAATAAAAAAAGAGGCGGTTTTTAATCGCCTCTTTTAAGAACGCATATAACATCGGACGCTGAAACAGTGGGCCGAGTTGCGATATCTAACTTTGTCTTGGTTCCAATAAGACGAGCGACTTATAACAGGAGAGTCTGCATGAATGCAACGGGAAAAAGAGACCTGATTTTTTCGTATGATGTCGGACACAGCTCCATTGGTTGGAATGTATTAAGAGAAACCGCAACCGGCCCCGAAGAGATTGCGCTTGGAACAGTCATTTTTGAAGCGGACGGCTGTCTTGCTAGTAAACGCCGCACTTATCGTCGGATGCGTCGTACGATCCGTTCCCGCCGCCAGCGCGTCGAATCTATAGAAAAGCTGTTTGCTCAATAGGGACTTCTTTCCAAAGCGCAGATTGAGGCGAAGCACAAAGCTGGCGGTGGCAATTCTGCTCCTTGGCTGTTGGCAGCGGCGGTTTTGTCAAACAACGGGAAGTTCGCGCTGAAAGCGGATGAACTGTTTGATGTAATTCGCTGGTATGCGCACAACCGAGGATATGATGGCAACCGCCGTTGGGCAACCAATGCGGGCGATGAGGAGGGCGACAGCAAGCGCGAAGAAGCCGCCCGTGCCTTAATGGATCAACACGGCACATCTTCAATGGCCGAAACGGTATGTGCTCAACTTGGGTTACAGCCGGATGGACACAAAAAAGCGGCGATGGCCGCATACAAGAATAAAGAAATCGGCGCGGCTTTTCCTCGCAAAACGGAAAAAGGGTCAGTCCGCCTAACTCGTTATTTGGCTTTTCAGTTCCTCCAATACAATAGCGCGGTTGCATTTTTGCCGTTCCCTGTCGGTCACTTCTTTTCGGAAATACGAAAAGCACGTTCGGAATACCTCAGGTCCAACCCTTGGAACTTTTACCTAAATTTCCCTCTGACTCCCTCGGAGCCCCTCTAGCGGAGCGGTTGTGAAAAATCCCATATGCATTCATCCTGCCCATCTGCGGATCATTCTCTTTTTGCGCTTCTGTGCGTTTTTGTGTCACGTCCTGATTTAAAGTTGTCACTTTTAGTTCTGTTTCTTCTCTGGTTTAAGCTCCCGGTAGGGAGCGCTTCTTCTTTCTCTCCGGTACTCCCGGAGGGAGTGCCGGTTGGGCTGCCCCTCCTCCGGAGGCTGATCATTACCCACAAGTTGACACCCACAGTGGGGCAAAGCGAGGTAGATCATTTTTCTGGAGTTCCAGTTTAATGATACAGCCGGTAGGCCTCGCTGATATCCGCCAGCCGTGTCATGCCGCGCCAAAGCACTTCACTG
>JBBQSL010000027.1:0-27609 GCA_038213895.1 Kiritimatiellales bacterium
GGGGGGGCATAAAAACATTGCACAAGTACAGGAAGCACCTGAGAAACACCAAATCCGACATCCGGAAGATCCACCCAATCCTTTGATCCTCTGGTACGAACCTTTACTTCGTATTCCTGACGTTGTTCAGAAATTGGATTAACTTTAAATTCCTCAATTAATCCCATTTCCTCAAGTTTCAGCGCGATGATTTCTTCGAAGGGCTTAGAGGGTGACGCGCGTTTGCCTTTTGGTTTTAGCAAACTAATTTGTCGATTCCGCCCAGCCAAAATTGCAGCAACAGTATTTTCTCCGGTATATCCAACGCTTTCCGGTTCATTTCCTGTCCATGAATACAATCGCTCCGCTTTAGTGCGTAGCGGCCCGAGGTAAAATAAGGATCGGAACAGCTTTTCATGCGTTAAATTAAGATCCTGAACAAAGTCTGCGTTTTGATGATAAGCCACCACTTCATCAGGAAACCCATAAAAACGAACCGTTCCCTTAAAAGACCATGGTCGCCCTTTTTGTCGTACGAGATCATATTTTTCAGCAGCTGCTTTGTATTCTGTTTTTTTATCGGCTTGTTTTTCAAGGCTGATTTTCAAGCTTTCATTATCATTATCCATTAAACGATAGCTGAACTGTTCAACACTAAGCGTGTGTTGATCTTTATCGCCCACCCCAACTTCTGCTTCAAAAGAAAGAGTGTCCCCAGAGAATGACCGTCCAGAAACAGGGTCTTTTATTTTTAATGATTCCGGGAGCGACCACTGGTATTCAAATTCGATTTTATTTGCTATATCTCGGTGAAAGACCATTTCCTGATAAGAACCAAGTTGAACTGCTGAGTTCTTTCCTCCGGGATAAAAAATCGCCTTCCGATCAGGAGACTCAACGGTTTGTTTCAACATCATCAAAAACTGACCAATGCTGGATTTGCCAGAACTGTTAGCCCCAAAAAACAGAGAGATCGGTGCCATTCGAATGGTTTTCGTGTCCTTCCATCCTTTGAAATTTTTGATTCGTAATAGCTTAAGCATACTATCCGCCCCCCTTTTGCACTTCTGAATAACACTCTCTCTACACTATTTCAACCGTTTCGGCCTTTTCAGCACGTTTACGAGGCTTAAGCTGCGGGAAGAGAATCACGTCGCGGATGGCATCGGAGCCGGTCAGGAGCATCATGAGCCGGTCAATGCCAATGCCCATACCGCCGGTGGGCGGCATACCGGTTTCAAGTGAATCGAGAAAATCATCGTCGATTTTCGCCGGATCGCCAGCGGTCTGTTCCTCAAAGCGGCGGCGCTGTTCGAAGGCGTCGTTGAGCTCGCTGTACGCCGGCGCCAGCTCTTTGCCGCCGACGATGAGTTCGAAGACATCCACCAGCGACAGATCGTCAGCGCACGGCTTGGCCAGCGGCACCAGATAGGCCGGAAGCCGCGTAACGAATGTCGGCTGAATCAACGTGCCTTCGATGTTCTTTTCATAAATTTCGTGGGTGACGGCGGTGAAATCCATCGTGGCATCCACGAAGACATCCAGCTCGGCGGCTTTGGTGCGCGCCTGATCGAGTGACTTTTCAAACCAGTCGGTGCCGAGGTGTTCTTTGATCAGGTCGCGGTAGGCGATTTCCTTCCAAGGTGTGGAAAGATTGATCAGATTGCCCATCCATTCAACGTCCATCCGACCAAAAATCTTCTGTGCCAAATGCGTGACGAGGCTCTGCACCAACTCCTGCATCGAGCGCATATCACCGTAGGCTTCGTAGATTTCCAGCGCGGTAAATTCCGGATTATGCGTACGATCAAGTCCTTCGTTGCGGAAATTGCGGTTCATCTCAAAGACCTTGTCCATGCCGCCGACGATCAGGCGCTTAAGGTACAGTTCCGGCGCGATGCGAAAAAACATATCCGTGCCGAGCGCATTGTAACGGGTCTTGAACGGCGTCGCCGCCGCACCGCCAGCCAATTGCTGAATCATCGGCGTTTCGACTTCAAAATAGCCGCGCGCCGCGAGGAAGGCGCGAATTTCGCTGAGCACCGCCGTACGCTTTTTGAAAATAGCCATCACCTCTTCGTTCGAGATTAGATCGAGTTCACGCTGGCGGTAGCGAGTTTCGACGTCCTGCAGACCGTGAAATTTTTCCGGCAACGGCAGGATCGATTTGCAAAGGAGTTTCCATTCGGTAATGCGAACGGTTTTTTCGCCGGTCTGGGTGATAAACAGTTCGCCCTGCACACCGATGATGTCACCGAGGTCGAGCAGTTTGAAAGCATCAAAAATCGCCTCACCGATCAAATCTTTTTTGACCATCAGCTGGAACTTGGTCGAGCCGTCGGACAGGTGGGCGAACGCCATCTTACCCATCTTGCGCATGGCGACAATACGACCGCAGGCGCTAACAGTTTTACCCTCTTCAAACGAGGCGGTCAGCCCGGCCAGTGTATCGGTACGCGTAAAAGCCGAACCGTAGGCGGGATAGCCTGCGGCCTCAAGTTGCTTCATGTTCTCGATGCGCTGACGGCGATATTCATTGTCCTGCATAAAATCTCCATTTAAAAGCGGGGTATACTAGCGGTTGGATGCTTCCGGCGCAAGCGGCACGGAGATTGGATTTTACTACGGTCAAAGATTAATCTGGTAGCACGTACTGCGCCCACCTCCAACGGAGATGAAGACCTCTTTTGCAACAAGATCCTGCAGGTCTCGAGTAGCCGTAGGCTTGGTTGTTTTGGCAATAGCTAGGTATTTCTTTGCAGACATTCCGCCATGGAATCCAGAGGAGCCCTCCTCAAGCATGCGGCTCACAACCTTCAGCTGCCGCTCATTAAGAAGGTCGCCGACACGATCGCACAACTTAGTTTTCTTAAGCGTGAATTCTATTTCGGTTTCGGCCTGTTCCTGGGCTTCCAACAGCATTCGGACAAACCAGTCGATCCAACTGGTAATATCGGTAGAACACTGGGCTTGCTTCAGCGCACCATAGTAACCTGCCCGATCCGCTGCGATGGAACGGGAAAGACTGAGCAGTACAGGGCGTCCTAAACCTTGTGACAGCACCTTTTTCGATAGCGCGCGGCCTATACGTCCATTGCCGTCCTCGAACGGATGAATGGATTCGAAATTAAAGATGGGCAATAGCCGAACGTACAGGCCCAAAAGCGATTTCTTCGGCGCGACGGTCGCCAACCCGTAAGGGCTCCACATTGAGTCCGAGATTATTTTTTATGGATGACATCACATCTGGGCGA
Organism: Kiritimatiellales bacterium; assembly: GCA_038213895.1. GTDB lineage: Bacteria > Verrucomicrobiota > Kiritimatiellia > Kiritimatiellales > Tichowtungiaceae > Tichowtungia. Next base: position 3,234 of record JBBQSL010000027.1, read on the forward strand.
CTGAGCATTTCGCCTTCGATCTCAGAACTCTTGATAGCCTCCGCAACCATCAGGTCGACGATAGTTTCTGTCTGCAATGGTTTTGGTAATGCCGACAGCAGGCCGTCAACCCGCCCGGTTTTCTCAACAAACCGAAGGAGCAGACCCTGCACTTCGTCCAGACCATACTGAAATTTCGGCCAGTCCTTGCGTTGCCAGTTGTATTTCATGAGCCGTTTATAACACATATTCGGCTCATAAAAATAAGTATTGCGAGCCGATTAACGCCCTTATTCGGCTTAAACCAGCAGACCTGATTAGACGTAAATAAGAACCTGTGGCCCAACGCATCCCCGTTCATATCTAATACGGTTTAGCCATCAAACGGGTAAAAAACTCCGGAACCGGCGCTTCGAAAGACATCCGCTTTCCACTGTGAGGATGATTAAATGCGATGAAACGGGAATGCAACGCCAGCCGCTCAAACTTCTTCCCTTTAAGGCCGTATTTGGTATCGCCGACCACCGGATGGCCCAGTTCGGCAAAATGCACACGAATCTGGTTCTTACGGCCCGTCAGCAGATTGATTTTCAACGCGTTGAACAGTTTGTTTTCCTTAACAACCTCATACTGAGTCTCAGACCACTTTCCCTTCGTCTGATCGGTTGAATAGACAAACTGATCGTCATTCTCCACCAAATAGCTCGAAAGCGTTCCAACCTTTTCCGCGAGGGTTCCATGGACGATAGCCAGATATTCTTTTCCCACTTCTTTCCAGTTGTCTTTGAGCTGTTGCTGCACCGCTTCGGTTTTAGCAAAAATCAACAGACCGGAGGTTTCGCGGTCAAGCCGATGAACTACATAGGCGCGCAAACGCGAACGTGCCGCGCCTTTACGCAGATAATCCGTCAGAATGCGTTCCGCAGTCTGCGTCTCATCGCGATGAAAACTCATCGTCAGCAAACCAACCTCTTTATTGATCACGAGCAGATCGCGGTCTTCGTAAATGATCTCCAACCCTTTCGGGCGATGTTTGCGAGGCGTTTTCATGATACCGACAGGATTTTGCCATTCGAACCGGCGCGAAAAGAAAACTTATCGCCCTTCTTTTTATCGAGCAGTGCCGCGCCGACTGGTGACGAAGACGTGATCACCGTTACTTCCTGTCCATCCGCCTGTAACTCGGTTCCGCCAGCACACGGGAGCAAAAAGAACAGCAGCTTCTCTTTATCCAACTCCGCCTCAACCAGCGCGCCGATGCCGATCGGCAGGCCAGCATAAACCGGGATCATAAAAGTGCGCAGGGTTTCCATATCCGCGACCAGCGCCTTAAACTGCATCGCGTGACCGCGTGCCAGATACGACGACTCAAGCCCGCAGGTATCCCACTTAGTTTCTGCACGCGCCTCACCGTCCGTCGCACCGGCAGAGGCCTGCGTATTCGCTGCCTGCTGACGACGCAGATCATTCTCCAATTCAGTAATTACTGCACGCAAAAGAGCTGTTTTATTCATAATTTTCCAAATACCGAGAATTTAACGCAAAGACACGAAGTTCTCGAAGATGTTCTTTGTGTAGCTTATTGCGCTTTGGGCCTTTGTGTTGAATGCACTACAGATCGACGTTTTCGAGATTCTGGGTCGCGAAGTCGATTTTGCGGTAGTAACAATTGCGCGGAGTGCCTTTTGCGTTCTTGGTATGACAGATTCCGCCACGGTTTGGGCGCACAATGAACAGTAGTGAGTTCTGCTCGCAGTTGACGCGCGCTTCGAGCAATTCAAACGTTTCGCCGGAAGTCAGTCCTTTAATCCAAAGCTCCTGCCGCGATGAACTCCAGAGAACCAGCATTTTGCGTTTCAAAGACTCCTCGAACGCCAGCTGATTGATGTAAGCGACCAGAATCACCTCTTTGGTATCGGCGTGCTGCACCGCCACCGGAATAATGCCCTTGGTACCGGCAACCGCCTTCTCCAGCTTGTTCCAGTCGAGTTCGAGTTTCAGCCCCTCTTCAAGTTCCTTGCTCATTTCTTTTTCCTTTTCGTGACGTTGTATTTTTTCAGAGTCGAAGGTCTAAAAGTCAAAACGTTACCGCCCTGCCCTGACGATTGGCAATATACACAGCGAAGTTGCGCCTTGCCAGCCCTAACATAGACGCGACGCCATCATCATCGCGGGCAGCTACAGCAATTGTGGGTGCGGGCGGTGACCGCACCTCTTCCGCGCCCACCTACGCGTCTACAGCAACTGTAGGTACTATCATTATCCGCACAATTTCATAGACCATCCTTCGGTTTTAATTCTATTTCTACGAAAAAGCCATGCGCCTATTCCACCCAGACCGAACAACAGAGCCGTCGCCGGTTCGATCAGATCCTGTACCGGGGCTTTCCGTCCACTCCCAAACATTACCCATCATGTCATAGGTTCCGTTCTGCTCCCACGCACCGTAGCCGATGTCCCATGTGATGCATATGGTTTGCGAATATAATCCACGGCACCCAGATCAATCACTTTCATGATAGGCCGAATCGAAGAAGATCCGCTGATTATAACAACCGGAAGAAAAGGATATTTCTGACGTACTCTATGCAGAAGATCCTTCCCCGTTATCAAGCGTCGGCAGTGAAAGTCGAACGACCGTTCCAGTCGCGCCGCTGTCAATAGAGACCAACCCGCCGTGGTCAATCATGGTACGGCGGACGATAGGAAGACCCAATCCTACTCCACGTGCTTTAGTGGTACAGAAGGGCGAAAAAACCTTTTCGCGCAGTTCAACAGGAATACCTGATCCGTTATCTTTCACTTCAATGATAACCGCAGAGCGTCCGGTACCGATTTTTCCCGCAAAGGCTTTGATCGATATACAAGGCGCTGCGACCCCTTCTACCGCCGTGAAACTATTGTACACAAGCCGAGCAATTGAATCGGCCAGAACATTGATATCCCCATCAATCGATGAAAGTCCGGATTCCACTTCAATATTAACGTCTCGAGACTCCGCCTGTTCGCTACGCACTTTACGCAGAGCATTTTCGAGCAGTTCACCAGCACTTACTGGGGCGAAATCTAGCTTAGATGGATTAGCATATTCATCGAGCTGGTCGATCATGCCATTAAGCCGCCCCACCTCCTGCGTAGTGAGGTCGCGAAATTGCGTGCGGAATTCTTCATCATTGTAGCGCTCAGGCAAGAGTTGGGAGAAGGTGCTGATCGCAACCAGAGGATTGCGCACTTCATGCGAAATGGCGGTCGCCAATTCATTCCAGAAGGTGGCTCGTTCCAGATTGTTCTGCTTTTCTCGCAGAATCCGTTCTTCGGTAAGATCGTTAAGAACGGCCATGGCTCCCATACATTGTCCATTTTGCTGAAGGCGACGGGTCTGGATAGAAAGCCCACGTCGAGTGCGTGGCTCAACCCACTCAACCGGGCCAACAGCTTTTTCACCGGCCATACAACGGTTGAGCAACGAAGCAATATAGCTGGAAAGTCTTTCGATAGGACGTCCGATGAGGTCGTCGGCCGGCACATTAAGTAGTATTTCAGCTCCGCTGTTAAACCAGCGGATGGTTCCATCAGCCCCAGCGGCAATGATGCCGACCGGTATGGCCTGCAAGAGATTTTCCGCCAATGCTTTTTGGATCGCAAGGCTTTCGTGCAACAGAGAATTTTCGATGGTGACCGAAACGTGCTCCGCAAGAAGCGTGAGATCTTCTATGTCACGCTGTTCAAACGGCGCGCCGGAAGAGGACCGCCCGAGGCAGAGCCAGCCCATCAGCCGTTCCCGTCCAAAAAGCGGCAAAATGGCTTCCGCTCCGGCCAAATCGAGTGTTTTTTCAAGCAGCAGGCGCTCTTCCATGGACTCAATATGACGAAGCATGGAGCGCGAAATACTGTGCGCATGAATCTGAAGCCACTGAACAAACGGATGTGTCTTTTTAAATTCAAGTGCGCGAGAATCTTCCATGCATTTTATGCCGGCACGGAAACGGTAGATTTCAGTCGGTGTAATCGAGAAAACAGCAACGCGCGAAACGCGGGCGCAGTTGGCAACTCCTTCAACGATGCTCTCAAGCATAATCCCAATATTATCAAACCGGCGGAAGGCACTCGAAAAATGGTAAAGCGACGGCGCAATATTTTCACGCGATGGCGCGGCCTGTGCAACCGGACGCTGCTGATTTTCCTTAAGCACGCGGTTTTCCTGCAAAAGCCTCAGATGAGACTGTGCCTGATCAAACAGCGTCTGCAATCGCAGCCGGTCAATTTCACCGGACTCCACGGCATAGACGCCCACCTCGGCGGCACGCAAACCGGGATCGGAACGAGCAGCACCCAACGCAATGATCACAAGATCCGGGAACGCTTTAATCAACTCTGGAAGTAATATTGTGCAGTCGGCCGCACGTAAATCAACAAAAAGAAGCGTATCGTGATGCTGATGCAGCAGCATTTCGATTTCCGCTGGGTCACTGACATGCCGAACGGCTGAACGCGAATGGAGATAACCGCGTATCCGCTGAAGCAACACGCCATCCTGCGTGTATATGATACTGACAGGCAGTGCACTCATACTTATTTTTTCTCCTGCTTTTGCAACAGAGGAAACTGCACATGAAAAACAGTTCCCTTCCCTATCCTGCTTTCGACACTAACGATCCCGTTATGTTCCTGGATGATTCCGTGCGACACCGAAAGACCCAAACCAACCCCATCTTCTTTGGTGGTGAAGAATGGATCAAAAATCTTGCTCAGCGCCTCCGGCGCAATGCCGCACCCCGTATCTTTGACATCCACTTGAATCCAGTCATTTAAAAAACCATGAGCCGGAGGAATATCCTGCACTGGCTTAACGACAAACGTACGCACCGTCAGCATACCGCCTGCCTTCATGGCGTGACCGGCGTTTAGGAAAAAGTTGATAAAAACCTGATTTAATTGCTCCGCGTCAGCTTCAACAACCTGATGGATGGCATCCAGATGCTGATCAATGATGATTCCCTGCTGAATAAGTTTCTGCTCAACCAGCCGCAAAGAATTATAAATGATTTCATGCAATGAAACCGGACGAAACGAGGCTTTGACCGGACGGGAAAAGTTAAGGAGCCGGTTAACAATGGCGTCAATTCGCGTTACTTCCTGACCGATCAAATCAAAAAAAGTCTGCCTAAATTCAGCATCGGCGTACTGTTGAGGCAGAAGCTGTGTAAACGTTTTTATCGTCACCAGCGGATTTTTGATCTCATGCGCCATTCCTGCGGAAAGTGTTCCAATACTCGACAGTCGGTCGGTGCGGCGGATCTGCTCTTCCATCTGCTTAAACATCGTCATGTCATTAAAAACCAGTAATGCGCCTAGAATAGTGTCGGTATGTCCGTTAAAAATGGAGCCACTGACCCGCAGAGGAACCTTCTCGCCACCACAAGGAATGAGTACATCCTTATCGCGAAATGCATTCTGAGTATTCAGCGTCATTTCAAGACACTCAACCAGATCGGGAGGCAGCACCGTCATCATCCTACCGACTACGGAAGCTTCCGAAAGACCGGTCAGTTTTTGAGCAAGCTGATTAAAAACGGTCACGATGCGATCGGAACTTACCGCAACGATACCGCTGGTTAATGAATCGAGCAGGATGTCGTTGTAAATTTTGCCATTCTGCACAGCCGTGTAGAGATTCGCGTTTTCCAGTGCCACAGCAAACTGATCGCACAGTAATTGCAGAACCCGTTGATCCTGCAGGTCATAAATACGTCCCGATTTTTTTGAAGAGAGCAGAAGAACCGCTTTCATCTCTTTACGCATAAAACTTCCGAGAATCGCGCCTGCATGAAGCGACTCCAATTCCATGTGCGCTCCATCCACAAGTACCGTTGACCGCATACGTTGAAGCATATCAGCAGTGAAGGGTTCGTGATCTCGCACCAACAACTGAATAAGCGGACTCTCTTTGCCAATAAAAACTGAATCGCCATTTTCAGGAACCGGATAGTATTGGTTAAATCCTCCGCCCTTAACCGGTCGAAGCAAAACCATCTTGGTGGTTCCGAAGGTCTCAGTAATCAGACCTGAGAAAAGGGCCGTTAAATTCTCCTCTGTAGAAACTTCCTGAAAAATATGCCCAGCCTGTTTCAAAACCGCATCCACATTAACAGAGGTCGCACTGGGGAAAAGACGATGGGTAAATGCCTGCATCCAGCCGTGCGCTGGCGATACGGACAAAGCGACCACTAAAGCAGCAAGCAAATAAGATGCATAGGATGGATCAGCAAAAAACCAGCAAAAAACCTGACGGCCTATCCACGCTGTGCTGACATACAAAATAATCAGATAACAGACCATCAGCGAATAGGCCACCACTCGTTGCAACACCGCTGATGCAGCTAGAATGCGCCGTGTCGCAATGCCATAGGCTACAAGGCTATCAAGAGCGAGCACGGATAACGGGACAAAAAGGCTAAGCTCTTGATTATGTAATAGTTCTGCAGATGCAATTAAAGAAACTCCAATCACAAAACTCGAAATACAACCCATCTGCAAAAATTGAATTTCTGCCCGTTGAGCACCCGTTTTGGTTGCTACTATACGACGAAAACTAAATGAAAAAGAAAAAACAGCTACAACAAAAAACGCCATGTATATCCAAAACCCCCACCCATATAGTGTCGGAGGCACTAATTCTATTTTTGTTGGATTCCTAGCAGAAAGAACAAAGATTGATGAATGACACAATACAACCAAGGACAGACTGGCCAACAGCCAGTATTTCAACTTATACAAAGCCCTGAACACAGTGGTTCCTGGATGTGCAATTGAATACTGTAAAATAAATACACCCAGCGGTATTAAACCGGCAAATGCAGAAGTTTGTCTTACCCAAAAAAGCAACATAAGTTCAGAGTGTTGAAAAGAGCAAAAAAACATAGCCCCCAACCACTGCATCATTAAAAAGGTGAGGGAGAAAAAACCTATATTTGCCGACCGTTTCGGATTAGAAAGCAAAACAAAAAGACCCAGCGCGGTATTTCCGACCAGTCCTATCGAAATAATTATTTGAAAAAGGTTCACGATATATTTTTCATTATCAACGTACTGTTTTCCCCGCCCATCCCATGTCCGTTAGCCATAGCAATATTCACTTTTGTGGCTCTAGGGTGCAGCGGAACATGGTCCAGATCGCAATTCGGATCAGGAACTCTCAAATTTGCTGTAGGAATAATTTTTTGATGTTTCATCATTAATGCACAAGCTATGGTCTGAAACATGCCGGCAGCGGCAAGTGGATGCCCAGTAACACCCCGAATCGAACTGATCGGCATCTGATAAGCCTGAGGGCCAAACAGTTTTTTAATCCACTCTACTTCCGCCCGATCTCCGGCAGAATCACTACAGGCATTCGCGCATATGTAATCAATTTGTGCAGGATAAACCCCAGCATTGACCATCGCCATTTTCATCGAATGAAAGAGCCCTTCCATACCTGATATGCCGGGAGTATCGGTGACTGTAGCTGCACCGATAATTTCCATTACAGGCTCAGCACCCCGCGCCAAAGCAGAATCCATCCGCTCTAAAACAACAAATCCAGCCCCTTCTGAAATAACCACTCCACTCCGCTTAGCATCAAAAGGACGGCTGATTTCTTCTGGGGGAAAGTCCACAGAAAGTGAAGGTATCCCCGCAGCTGCGAATCCAGCGACGCCTGTATTACTTAAAGGTGAATCAGTAGCACCAACCACAACGATATCCACTTCCCCATCTTTAATCATTTTTGCAGCGGTAGCCACAGCGTCTAACCCAGATGGACATGCAGCCGAAATTGTGGTCACGGAAACTTGAACCCCAAGCAATTGCACCATAGCTGCGCTAATGGCGTGCGGCTGACAGGCCCCTACCATATAAGGACGGACTCGATCAGCTCCACGAGTCATTATGATCTCTTTTGCTGACTCAATAATATCCGCAGCCGCACTACAAATACCGACGACCAACTGAAGAGGCCCATCGCGTTGCAACAATTCTTTTGTTAAACCTGCATTCTCAACAGCCATTTTGCAGGCAACTAACCCCAGTTGAGTCTGACGGGCTAAACGATTCGGTTTACAATCAGGTAGATAATCTTTCAAAACAAAATTTTTGACTTCACCGGCTATTTTTAAGGGATAATCACTTACATCAAACCGAGTAATCAGTCCGATACCGCTTTTACAGTGAATCAGCGAGTCCCAAAAAGCATCCAGACCTATGCCGTTGGGGGCAACGATACCCAGACCAGTGACGACTACCCTATTTTGTGTATCCACTTGAGCTCCAGTCTTTAAAATACGGATGTTCAAAAATGTACAGCGGAGAATAATAAAGGTGTACAGATTTGTACATTATTAATTTTTTTTATGGAAAAATAACTCTGGGGAAACTAGACTGCATCAACTTTTTCCCTGTAACGGAAGAGTTTGAAAAGATAAAAAAAAGAATTGGAGATACTTAAAGCATGCCAAAAAAAATCGTTGTTGCACCGGTTTCTGCTGTAGTCTTTTTCACCACACTGCTGGTTTCATCCGTTCTTCTCGCGGATGGCTACCGCAACCCCCCAGCGGGCGCACGCGCTATCGGAGCATTCGGTGGGTACCGAGCTTTCGCAGATGATGCCAATGCAACGATCCATAACTCAGCCAACCTCGTTGACCTCAAGCAACCGATGGTTCAATACAACACCACGTTCGGCTACGGACGTACAACATTTGAAAAAGCAGGGGTTTCTGAACAAACAGAAAACCCTTTTTTCACCATCCCCGGATTTGTCGCCGCAGTCCCCTTCAAGGAAGGCAAATACGCCATCGGTCTCGCCACCTATGTCCCCTACGGTCGCTCCGTTGAATGGAAAGACACCGGCTATTTTGCCGCTAGCGGAATTTCTCACGCAGGTAGCATGACCGTTGCAGATGTTACCCCGAACTTTGCCATGCGACTAAACGATTCTCTCTCCGTCGGGGTTGGTGCTGACCTCTACTATGGAGCAGTGAAGCAATGGACTTATGCCGTGCCAGGCGCTTTAAAATCCAAACTGACAGCAGACGGGCAAGCCATTGGCTGGAATACAGCTATGACTTGGAAGATGACAGAAAAACAGCGCCTTGCGGCAACGTATCGTTCACCATTCGCTATTAATTACAAAGGAAATAATGATTACTCCGGCATAATGAATGGCACAAGTGATGTCGATGCAAAAATTGAATATCCAACTATTATCGGCCTTGCTTACGGGGTTGAACTAACCGATACACTGAAGGTCGAAGTAAACGGAGAATGGATTGATTTCTCTCAGTATGAAAAGCTGACCATTCATGATACAAATCCACTTTTTGCAACGACAGTACCACAGCGTCTAAAAGAAACTTGGACTGCGGGTATTGGTGCCGCATGGAATTTTAAGCCTCAGTGGACGCTACGTTCCGGCTTTATGTATCTAAAAGACCCTACTCCAGACGACACGTATAGCCCGCTTGGCCCAGATGATGATCAAGGTGTAGTCTCTATCGGACTGGGCTATGAAATAGATCATCACTCCATCGATTTAGGATATGCTTACGGACTATTCAACTCACGCACAATTCCAGCGTCAAACCCCGCCGGTGGAACATACGATTACAACGTTCACCTTCTCAGCCTCTCGTACGGCTACAAATTTTAGGAGACCCCCATGGCTAAAGACCGATTACTCGTGATTGACGATGAGTTGGGCCCGCGAGAAAGCCTCCGCTTTCTCTTTAAAGACACCTACGATGTCATCTGTGCCGATTCCGTGGACAAAGGAATTGCCGCACTTAAAGAAACCCCACCGGACTGCATTATTACCGACATTAAAATGCCCGGAAAAACTGGAATTCAAGGCCTCAGAGAAATCCGAGCCATTGATAAACAGGTTTCTATCATTATGCTCACGGGGTTCGGCTCGCTTGAAACGGCACAGGAAGCCATCCGCCACGGCGCGACGGACTACCTTAAAAAACCGTTTGATACCGATGATATTCGCGAAATTGTGGCCGGATACGTTAAACGCACTAAAATCAACTGCAAACGAATTGAAGCTACAGATCACCTTGAGTTGCTGACTGCCCAACTTCAGGAACAGCTCAACGCTAAAGAAAAACTGGCATCGCTCGCAGAAGAATCCTCTGAGTTTGTTCACGACCTCGGCAATCCGCTCAGTGTAATCAACGGCTACGTTCAAATCCTGATCGCCGATATCAAAGACAAAAAAACGCAAGACAAGGAAATCAACGTCAGCTATCTGGAACAGATCGAAAAAAGCGTATCCCGCTGTCGCGACATGCTCACCTTGTGGCGTGAGCGTTCCAAAAGATCTGAATCATCGATCAAAAAACTGTTGATCGGGAATCTCGCAACCGAAGTGGCCGTCAATGCACAAACTCTCGCGGTAAAAAAATCCGCAAAGGTAACCCTTATCCAAGGGCCGCCCACCTGTCTCATCGAAGGCGACGACGTACAGGTTTTTCGTGCCATACAAAATATCGTCGGCAACGCCATCGAAGCTCTGCCAGCCTCCGGAGGAACCATCACGATCAGCTGGCGGACTGACGGTCGCCGCGCACTCGTTGAAGTTGAAGATAACGGAGGAGGCTTCCCGCTCGAAAAACTGGCGGATATGCAGACCAAACACTACACCACCAAAGGGGCCTCTGGGGGTATGGGGCTGGGACTGTTCATCACCAAAAATATTGCCGAAGCACATGGCGGATCGCTTATTCTAGCTAACAACAAGGCCGGAACCGGAGCTCTCGTCACCCTCGCCTTCCCACGCCTCAACTAAAAAAAACACCTGCGCCTACCAATAAAAAAGGCATCCCGCACCGCAGGATGCCTTTCGTCTTTCGGCATCTGAACTTAGCCAAGACGTTTTTTGAGCTCTTCGAACTGCTCCGTCATGCGAGTTGGCAGTTTGGAACCAAGCTTCGCCAGATATTCTTTAGCCTCGGCCAGCGTAGTCTTGAAGAGTTCCGTATCGACCTTCATCAACTCCGCCCAGTCTTCAGCCGGAATATTCAACCCGTCGAGCGTCAGATCGCCATCTTTCGGCATCAAACCAATCGCCGTTTCGCGAGCACCAACTTTACCTTCGACGCGTTCGCACATCCATTTCAGAACGCGGCTATTATCGCCAAAGCCGGGCCAGAGCCATTTGCCATTCTTATCCTTACGGAACCAGTTGACATAGAAACAACGTGGAGCTTGATCGCCTAGCAGATCACCCATTTTGAACCAGTGATTCATATAATCACCGGCATGGTAGCCAATGAACGGGGTCATTGCAAACGGGTCAAACCGAATCGCCGTCTTCACATCCAATGCGGCAGCAGTTGCTTCGGAAGCAGCTGTTGCCCCCATATACACACCATGATTAAAATCACGGGCTTCGTGAACCAACGGCATCGTCGTGGTGCGGCGTCCGCCGAATACAAAGATATCAATCGGCACGCCAGCCGGATTTTCCCAGTCGGAGCAGATTACCGGGCAAAGTTCAGCCCGTGCGGTGAAACGACTGTTCGGGTGCGCGCCCAAAATCTTTTTGCCTTCGGCATCCTTCTGACCCGACTTGAACGGGTTACCTTTCCAATCCGTACCTCCGGAGCAATCGACACCCATGTCTTCCCACCAAATATCGAGATCGTCAGTAACCACCACGTTGGTGAAAATTGCATCCTTACGGCAACTTTCCAAGGCCATTGGATTAGACTGTTTGCTGGTACCTGGAGCCACGCCAAAGAATCCGGCCTCCGGATTGATTGCGTAAAGACGGCCATCTGGGCCAGGTTTCATCCAAGCAATATCGTCGCCGATAGTTTCCACCTTCCAGCCCGGAACCGTGGACTGAAGCATCGCCAGATTGGTTTTTCCGCAGGCGGACGGGAATGCCGCCGCGATGTGGAACTTTTTGCCCTGAGGATTCGTGAAGCGCAAAATGAGCATATGCTCGGCCATCCAACCTTCTTTACGAGCCATATTGGAAGCAATACGCAAGGCCAGACATTTCTTGCCGAGCAGTGCATTTCCCCCGTAACCGGAACCAAAAGACCAGATCAGGTTTTCTTCCGGGAAGTGGGCGATATATTTCTTCTCAATCGGAGCGCAGGGCCAACGGCTGTCCTTCTGACCGGGCTCGAGCGGAGCGCCGATCGAGTGCAGACAGGGAATGAACTCGCCTTCGTCGCCAAGCACTTCGAGCACCTTGGTGCTGACACGAGTCATGATGTGCATATTAACCACTACGTACGGCGAGTCTGTGATTTCGACACCGATCTTAGCAATCGGCGAACCGATTGGACCCATCGAGAAGGGAATCACATACATCGTGCGACTCTTCATGCAGCCGGCGTAAAGCGCCCGCATGATTTTCTTGAGTTCAACCGGATCAATCCAGTTATTCGTCGGGCCGGCATCTTCCTGTTTCACCGAAGCAATATAGGTGCGATTTTCAACACGCGCCACGTCGGACGGATCGGAATTGAAGGCAAAGCTGTTCGGACGTTTCTTTTCGTCCAGCTTGATCGCCATTCCACTAGCGACCATTTCGGCCATCAGACGATCATATTCAGCTTTCGAGCCGTCACACCAGACCACGTGGTCAGGTGTACACATTTTTTCAACTTCAGCCACCCAGTTGAGCAGCTTCTTATTCTTCGTCGGTACAGTCATTTTGCAATCCTCCATTAAGTTACCTGTCATCAAATCCGGTTAAAATTCTGGATAAGGTGCTGAAATGACTTCGTCAAGTCAACACCCGAACCAATAAAATTATGAGCAGTCCACTGACATTTTTGTCGTTCCGGCTTTTCTGCCGCACCCTTCCTGCCTATCCTCCGACGCATGAATATAAAAATCATCTCTGTCGGCCCCTTTGAAGTGAACTGCGCCATCGTCTGGAATGACTTAAACCAAGCGCTTGTCATCGATCCCGGCTATGACGCCGTCGATATCGAAGCGGTACTGAAACAAAACGGACTCACCGTCGTCGCCTACCTTCTCACCCACGGCCACGCCGACCACCTCTGCGCCCTCGCCGAACTGCACGCCAAACATCCCGCACCGATCTATATCCACGCTGAAGAAACCAAATGGGCCTTCGGGCCACAAAACCAGATTCCGCCCTATTATCCCATTCCCGGAAAACCCGTGGAGAAATTTATCCATCCAGAAAACCCGCCCCGCCCGTCGCTTTACTCCGGACACCCCTCCCATGGAGAGGACTTTTTAAAATCCCCTCCTCCGGAGGGGTGCCCGCCGGGCGGGGTGGGTCTAATTACAATTGCTGATCTAAGCTTCCAATGTCTGGAAACGCCCGGCCACACACGCGGCAGTGTCTGCTACTACTTTGAACAGGAAAAAGTTATCTTCACCGGCGATACCCTCTTCAAAGGCACCTGTGGACGCACGGATCTCCCCGGCGGCGACGGACGCATCCTCGCCCAGTCTTTAAAGAAGTTGGCCGCCTTGCCCGACGACGTAACGGTCTATGCCGGCCACAATGAAAGCACCACTATCGGCCACGAAAAACGCACGAACTTCTTTATGCAACAGGCCGCGCGATAGTTATTAGGCCTCAATCTTGCCTTTTGTCGTAAAGAGACTTCATTCTCAATGCATGGCAACTCTATCGTGGAATGAAATTCGGCATAAAGCTATCCAGTTCACCCGCGAGTGGACCGGAGAGAGACGCGAAGCTGCTGAAAAGCAAACATTCTGGAATGAGTTCTTCATCCCCGGCTACAAACAGCACCGCTTCGAGGAACAAGACCCGATCAACATTCAAGCCGTCGAAATTCTTAGTGCGTTACACGACACGCTGGAAGCGGGCGGTATTCCGGACACCATCTCGAACGCTTTCTGGTTCGCGTCCTCTTCTGTCTGTTCGCCGAGGATACCGGCCTTTTTGAACGCGAAAGCTTCAAACTCTACCTACTCAACCGTACCGCCGCCGATGGCTCCGACCTCGGCCTGCACCTTCCGCGGCTTTTCAACGTGCTGAATACCTAGCCGGAAAATCGCCAGCGTAACCTCGACGAAACCCTCGCCGCTTTTCCTTACGTCAACGGTGCTCTCTTCGCAGACAATCTCGGTTTTGCCGACTTCAACCGCGATATGCGCGACGCCCTCGTCGCATGCACCGCATTCGACTGGTCGAGAATTTCGCCCGCCATCTTCGGCTCACTCTTTCAGGCCGTTATGGAGCCGAAGGAACGCCGCCAGATCGGCGGCCATTACACCAGTGAGCGCGACATTCTCAAACTCATCCGCTCCCTGTTTCTCGACGCCCTCCGCGCCGAGTTCGACGGCATCAAAGCCGATCGCTCCACGCGGCGCACGGCGCGGCTGGAAGAATTCCGTGCTAAACTCTGCCGCCTGCGTTTCCTCGACCCGGCCTGCGGCTGCGGCAACTTCCTGGTCATCACCTACCGCGAACTGCGCCAAATCGAACTGGACGTTTTAAAGGAACTCCTCGGCGGTCAGCGCGAGCTGACCCTCGACGAAGTCAACCGCCTCTCGCAGGTGGACGTAGACCAATTCTACGGCATTGAGATTGGCGAATGGCCCGCCCGGATTGCCGAAGTCGTGCTCTGGCTCATGGATCACCAGATGAACATCAAAGTGTCCGAGGTCTTCGGCCAGCTCTACCAGCGCCTACCGCTCAAGAAATCGCCGCATATCCACTGCGGAACTGCTCTGCGCATCAACTGGGATCACCTGATTTCCGGCAGCTATGTTGACCTAAGCGCCGACACCCTGAACGTCATGAAAATGATGGAAGCGCCTGTGCACTACGACACCATCAATGTCGCCGCCAAAAACATCAATGTCCTGACACCAGAGGAAGCTGAGAAGTTCCAAAACCGCCAGCGCGAAAAATTCGACTACATCCTCGGCAACCCGCCGTTCGTCGGAAAGCACTATCAGGCAACAGAGCAAAAGGCCGACATGGCTCAGGTTTTCCGCGACTTCAAAAACGTCGGGGATATCGATTACGTCGCCTGCTGGTTCTATCGCGCCGCCGAATATATTCAGGACGCGCAAATCAAAGTAGGCTTCGTCGCCACAAACTCCATTACCCAAGGTGAACAAGTGCCTCTTATTTGGGGGCTGCTCTTCGGCAGATTCAAAATCAAAATTCATTTTGCCCACCGCACGTTCGCATGGCAAAGCGAGGCGCGGGGTAAAGCCCATGTCCACGTTGTCGTCATCGGATTTGCCGCCTTCGACATAACCACAAAGTTTCTCTATGACTATGAAGCAGATCCGGAAAACCCTTCCGTATCTCAAGTGACAAACATCAGTCCATACCTCACTCCAGGAACTGATATGTTCGTGACGAAACGCACGAAATCATTGTGCGACCAGCCGGAAATGCGTTGCGGCAACAAACCGACCGATGGTGGAAACTTCATTCTCACCGACGAAGAAAAACGTCGATTCTTGGAAGAAGAACCTGACGCTAAGAAATTCCTTCGCCGATTCACCGGCTCCGAGGAATTTATTAATGGAAATATGCGCTGGTGTCTATGGCTCAAGGATGCACATGGCGTGGGTGCGACAGGTCGGAGGACGGCTAGAATCTCGTTACCGTTACTCCGGCAGCATGGTTTACAATACGTTTCCATGGCCGACACCGACCGACAAGCAACGCGAAACTGTAGAAAAAGCAGCGCAGTCGGTGTTGGATGCACGAAAGGAATTTCCAAATTCAACACTGGCCAATCTTTACAATCCGGTGACAATGCCGCCGGTGCTGGTAAAAGCGCACGCCGCGCTGGATCGCGCCGTGGACAAATGCTACCGCCCCGAACCGTTCGCCACTGAACGCCAGCGTGTGGAATATCTCTTCGCGCTTTACGAAAAACTCACCGCGCCACTTCTTTCCGCTACCAAGCAGCCAAAAAGAAAACTGTAACGCAAAGATATAAAAACTCAGCGCGGGAGTTTGGTTTTGCGGCGGATGTACGTGGGGATATCGAGGTCTTCACCATTCCAGATGGTGCGTTCCGCGCCGCCGAACGTGCGGGATCGCGGTTTGAGTACACCAGACAGTTCACCCTGTTTTCCGTCACCGGAAAGTGGCTTAAGTCCGCCGCGTCCATCATCGACTAGCGGCTCTTTCCACGCTTCCGCCGCCAATACGATGGCGGAAATTCGTCCGGCAAAAGCTGGATCAATCGCGATGCCGGTTTTAATCCAGCATTCTTCACCTTGTGGCGTGAGGGTTTCAATAATCTGCTGAATTTCAGAAAGCTTCAGGTCTTCACCGCCGGTGATACCAATAATCATGCCAGGCGCTTTCTCAAACAGCGCGCTATCCTGAACCAGCGGATGAGTGCGCAGGGAATCAATCAGTTCGTCTGCCCGGTGTTCGCCAGTCGCTGTGGCACAGGAAAAGCGACAAAACGCATCGCAAGAACTTAGCATGGTGTGCAGCGAAGCAAAATCGAGGTTGTAGATACCGGTATAAGCCAGCAAGCGCCAAAGCCCGATGACCCCTGCCGCCAGCGTCCGCCCGCTACGTTCAAGACTTTCTTCAAACAGAACATCCCCGTCGGGCTGAATCTGTGCGTTAGGCATTTGCACAATAGCATCAGCATAGGTGCGCAGGCGGCGGATGGTGCTATGTGCCTTGCCCTGCGCCATCGGACCCTCATACGGAAACGGCAGGATGGTAAAAAATAGCGTAGTGATTCCGGCATTGCGGGCCATACGAGCGACAACCGGTGCCGATCCGGCTCCGAAGCCACCGCCTAATCCAGCAATCACGATCAGCAAATCAACGCCGCTCAAGACCGTTTCAATCTGGGTGGCGGAGTTTTCAGCACAGCGACGGCCTGTTTCAAGGTCACCACCGGTACTCAGACCATCGGTAAGCACTTTGCCGACCGCGATACGGTTTTCAACGTGGCTGCAATTTTCTAATGTTTGAAAGTCGCAGTCCATCACGGCGAATTCCATTCCTTCAGGTGCGCGCGGTGCGATACGTGCGATGGTGTTACAGCCCGCCCCGCCAAGCCCCAAAACTAAAATCTTCTTTTTCAAATCACTCATGGCTTCTGCCTCCCCAAAGTTTAGAAAGCCCGCGACGCCACGCGGCACGCATCGGCTGCTCCGGCTTAATCTGACTGGCGGCATAACGCACACAGCCGATGGCGGCAGCAAAGCGTGCGCCCTCCTGCTTGGTAGAAAGACCGACGCAGTCGTGAATGCGTCCAATCTGACAAGGCGCATTAAAAACCTGCTGAGCAAGATCGGAAATACCCTCCATGGCCGAGCCACCACCGGTCAGGATCACGCCCGCGTTAAGTATTCCGGAAAGTCCATCCTCTTCGATTCTTTCAGCAATCAGCTTAAAAATCTCTTCCATGCGGGCGTTGATGATGGTGTTCAGCGTTGCGGCCCGCACGACCCGTCCACTAAAACTGCCCTCAGCAGGGATTGCGATATTTTGATCGGCTTGAAGACGGTTAATAAGCGCACTGCCTGAGTTTTTTTTCAGAGTCTCGGCCTGTTGTCGGTTGAGATTGAGTCCGCTACCAATATCGGCGGTAACATGGTCGCCCCCCACGGCGATGGATCCAGCCAGCTTGACGAGACCGGCATTAAAAACAATAAAGTCGGTGGTGCCGCCGCCTAGATCAATTACCACTACACCGGCGCGTTTATGTTCGGGTGCCAGCACGGCCTGTGCAGCGCAAAAGCCGCCAAACGCGGCATCAGCGCAGACTACCGGCACGTTTTCAGTCATCTTTTTCAGGTTTTCCACTACAGCCCGCTGACCATGAATGAGTAGCATGCCGACACGCAGCTCTTCAGCCAGCATCCGCTCCGGATTAACGACGCCCCCGCGTCCGTCCACTTCAAAATTTTGTTGTAATGTATGCAAACGGATTCGGTCGTCGGGTAGCGGAATTTTACGGGCGACCTCAAGAGCCTGCACAATGTCTTCGTGACTGATTTCGCCGCCGGGTTCTTCGTATTCATTAAGGACTGGAATCCCCCCGACGTGTAGCAGACTTTCAGCCCGTCCGCCGGAGGCGACCAGATAGACGCTTTCGCCAATTGATTTATGCGCTGCGGCCTCGGCGGCTTCCATAGCGCGACGTACAACTTCGAGAGCCAGCTCGAAGTCCACGATTTCGCCTTTACGCACACCGCGCGATTCACATTCACCAATCCCGGCCACCATCAGACCGCCGTCCTCGCGGACTTCAGCCATCAGCACCTTAACCGTTGTAGTGCCAATTTCGAGTGCAGTAATAAAAGGTGCTGCCATATAAATTCCTTATTCAGAGGCCTTCGCCAATTCATGAAACGTCACGGGCACATTACGTCCGTCGGGAGTCAAATCAATGGTTTTAACAAGACGACCCTGTTCATTTGCAAGTTGCAGTACGCTGACGAGCCGAATCAGTTTTTCACGTCCTGAATGCAGCGGGAAGCGAACGGTAATTTCGCTGTTTATAACGGCTGTTACAAAATCGGGGTAACGGGTGTCAAAACTGACAAAAGAAACCTGCGATCCAAGGCCAAGCTGTTCGACTGCGGCAAGAATATCCAAACATTGACGAATACCGGGGCTGTCTTTGCGATCACCGGGGCGTATGTTTTTAAGGTTAGGACCTTCGATCAGCGGAAGCGACTGCCCGCTACGCGTCATCGGTAAAACAACCCCGTATCGATCCACCAGAAACGGCAATGCGCGTGGACTCCAGCGGATCTGCGCCATGGCGACCCGTTCAATGACCTTGATATTCAGCGTGTCCGGAAGTTTCCGATCAATAGTAACCGACTCAACCAGCGGTACTTCTTCAATTTTTTTACGCACATCGGCAACGTTTATAGAAAATAGATTAGTACCAGTTTTCAGTCCGGCACGTTCGCAGAAAAACTCGGGAGTAAGGCGTCCGTCAGAGGAGACGTTAATTATATTGAGGTTAAACTTCGGATTGCGGGAAAAGAAAAGCGACCCAGTATACTCAAGCCCCACAAACGCCCCGACCAACAATGCACCTGCGACCACCGCTAAAAAAAGAACAACAACCCCGCGGCGAGCAATAATAGTTTTAGATTGCTTGCTCTTGTTTTTGACGTAATATGTTTTCTGGATTTTCCGTCTTCTTGCCGCCATAAATCTTCCTAACTTACAACACCCCTGCGTACACTCACTATTTGCAAACGCCAGAATTCATCTCTATTACCACATCGCAGGTAAAAAGCGCCATTCCTTTCAAAAAATTCTCATTTGACAGGTTCCAAGATGAGGTAGGTAGGCAGACCCAACACCCCAAAATGATCGAGAATTTCCTTAGCGGGCGATTCTTTAGAATTGGTGGCATCAAATTTGAGAAACTTATACCGCGCTAACCGCCTCTTGATCTCCGGATCAGCCAGCGTGGTTTTATCCATCGCATGACAGTTTTTGCACCAGTCTGCCCAGAAATCGATTAAAACCGGCTGTCCGGCGGCCTTGGCTTCCAGCAAAACATCGCGGAAGCATGCGTTTTTATTTTCGCAAATCACCATACCCTCCGATGCCTGACGGGGGCTGTGCGCCAGTAAAATGCGGGTGGCAAGGAGTCCGTAATAAAGCGCCATAAATAAAATCAGTACTCCAAACGCCGCCTTTACCCAGACCATCCAACGCCCCGGCTTCGGCAGAAAAGAAAGTCCAGCGCCGGCAAACGGCCACGGCAACGCCATACCCAATCCAAGAACGAATGGTAGGGCCAATCCGGCGTGAATGCCGTTGGTATAAAGATTACTGGCAAGCAACAGCACGGCGATGACTACCGGTGCCACACACGCGCCGGCCAGCAGAGCAGAAAGTCCACCAATACCAAACGCCGCCAGATATTCCTCCTTAGCTTGTCGACGGCTCAAATGCTGATGCAATTTTGAAAGGTCGATATGGAATACGTCAAACATGGACAGTGCCAATAAAAGAAAAACCGCCGCAATACCAAAATTAAACCAAGCATTGGCATTGAGTTCACCAAAACGGGCACCACCGAGCACTACGGCCAGTCCGAGAAGCCCGTAGACTACCGTGATGCCCAGCCCGTACGCCGAACCCAGCATAAACCCCTTGCGACGCGACTCCGACTGTGCGCCGGCCCCAATAATCGCTAAATTAACCGGAATCATGGGCAGTACGCAGGGCGTAAGATTCAGTGCCAATCCGCCAAACAATATCAGCATCAGCGTACGCAGCAGACCCCATCGTTCATAAAATACAACCGGTCGCGCCGTGAACCGCTTAAAAAAACCGGGCCTTTCGTGCATTCCTTCGGCGCGATCAAGAAACTCGGTGAAATCACTATTATTCATATAACCCGTTCCGGTGAGAACCACCGTAAACTGTTTTACAGCCTCCTGCCAGGATACTTCAGATGAAGCCAAGTTCGTCTCCTGAGCCTGCAACCGAAACGCCGCTACAAGAAGTAGAGAGAAAAGGATTAACTTTTTCATAGGTTCACTCCAGACTGTTGACATTAATGAATAGTAATGAACATACCGCGATAAACATCCTGAAGCAAATCCGCACAGCAGGTTTTACCGCTTTCTTTGCGGGAGGTTCCGTACGCGACCACCTGCTCAGCCGCGAGGCGAAAGACTACGATATCGCCACCTCGGCCCGTCCCGAACAAATCGAAGCACTTTTTCCCAAAACGGTCGCAGTCGGTAAAGCCTTCGGCGTGATCGTTGTGGTGCAGGATCATACCGAAACCGAAGTGGCCACCTTCCGAATGGATGGCGGCTATCAGGACGGACGACGCCCCGACACCATTCACTTCTGTGGAGCCGAAGAGGATGCCAAACGCCGCGATTTTACCGTCAACGGCATGTTTTACGACCCGGTCGAAGACCGCATCATCGACTATGTCGGCGGGCAGGAAGACCTGAAAAAAAAGATCATCCGCGCCATCGGCGACCCCGAACGACGATTTGCTGAAGACCACCTGCGCATGCTGCGCGCCGTCCGTTTTACGCATGCACTGGGTTTTGAAATTGAACCGGCTACCCGTGCAGCCATCCGCAAACACGCACCCGATCTCGTAAAAATCAGTGCTGAGCGCATCGAAAACGAATTTTCACGAACGCTCACTGAAAGCCTGAAGCCCGGCGATGCCCTGCGCGAACTAGTTGATCTTGGCTTGATGAACCACATAATTCCCGAGATTCTTCCAATGATTGGACAGGCACAACCGCCGGAATTTCATCCTGAAGGCGACGTTTTTGAACATACCGTCCTGATGCTCAACTTAATGAATAATAATGTGGAGCAGGCTTTCCAGCCTGCTCACTCCCACGTGGAGCAGGCTTTCCAGCCTGCTCATCCTTTCCGTCCAATAGAAAAATCTGCTTCCTTGCACACCTCCCGCCGCCGCCTTCCGCACTGGGAACAAAATGCCCGGCTCTACTTTGTAACCTTCCGGCTTGCCGATTCTATCGCACAGGAAAAACTCAATCAGTGGCGGGAAGAACTGGAAACGTGGCGGAAAAACCAGCCTCTCCCTGATTCAGAGAAAGTCTCAAGCGAGCGTGCCCGCCTCTATCACGAACGGCAACAGGAATGGATCGATAAAGGCCAAGGTTCCTGCATTTTTAAAAGTCCTGAAGTCTCAAAGATTGTCGAACAGACTCTGCTTCATTTCGACGGCGAACGCTACCGTCTCGGCGATTACGTTATCATGCCCAACCATGTGCATCTGATTGTTGAGCCGATCAACGGCCATCAACTTTCTGAAATTTTACATTCATGGAAGGGATATTCCGCATGGAAAATTAATAAAGCACTTAAATCAAAGGGTTCCGTATGGATGGACGAATCATTCGACCACATCATTCGAAGTGAATACTTCTTCTCGAAATTCACGGCTTACATCCGTGAAAACCCAATCCAAGCTCATTTGCAACCAGGAAATTTCCAACTTGGAAAAGGTACGTTAGATCGAAAATGGCAGACAGGAATGTCTGCCCCACATGTGGAGCAGGCTTTCCAGCCTGCTCCTCCCAACTTCAAAAAGCTTCTCGCCTACACGGCGCTGTTGCATGATGTCGGTAAACCTTCGACCGCCTTCTGGGGCGAAGATCGCCTGCGATTCCATGGTCATGAGACAAAAAGCGCCGAAATGTCTGCGGAAATTCTGCGTCGGCTGAAACTACCGACGAAGGAGATTAAACAGATCCTCATTGCCATCGATGGTCATATGCGCTTCAAAGATGTGCAGAAAATGAATAAATCCACCCTGCGCAAACTGATGGGAGCGGAAACTTTTGATCTCGAACTTGAACTGCACCGTCTTGACTGCGAGGGAAGCCACCGGTTGCTCGATAATCATCAATTCCTGCTGAAAAAAGCGGAGGAAATGAAAAACGAGCCGGTTCTACCCGAACGCTGGATAACCGGCAAGGAGTTGCGAGAACTCGGCGTTGAGCCCGGCCCGCAAATGGGAGAACTAATCAAACTTGCCTACGATGCTCAGCTCGAAAGCCGCTTCCCAGATCACGAGGCCCTGCTCGCCTGGGTCAAAACACAGCTTTGATTTCCAAAAGAAACGACTCGCAAGGAGCGGTAAACCTTGGAACACTGCGAACACGATTAAACGGGAGCGACTCCATGGAAGAGCTAATTCGTAAACTATTGGTTGAACTGGGCGAAAATCCAGAACGCGAAGGACTGCAAGGTACGCCAAAGCGCGTAGCTGAGTCTTACAAATTCCTGACGCAAGGCTACGGCCAGAATATTGATGACGTACTGAACGGGGCCTTTTTTGAGGCCGAAGACAGTCACATGGTGATCGTTAAGGACATCGAAGTCTATAGCCTGTGCGAACACCACATGCTGCCCTTCATCGGCAAATGCCACATCGGCTATATCCCGGAAAAGAAAGTAATCGGGGTCAGCAAACTGGCTCGTGTAGTCGATGTTTTCGCCCGCCGCCTCCAAATTCAGGAACGGCTGACCAACCAGATTGCTAACACGATTATGGATAAAACCGGCGCACAGGGCGTCGGCGTAGTGATCGAAGCCCAGCATCTCTGCATGATGATGCGAGGCGTAGAGAAACAGAACTCAAAGATGATTACGTCAGCCATGCACGGCACGTTCCGCTCTCAGCTGGCAACCCGCACCGAGTTCCTGCGTCTAATTGGCACCATCGGCTAGTATATTTTAATCCTTTAAAACTTCGAGATTGCCATCCACTAATTCTTCACTAATAGGCACTAAACCCTGAATATTTTGATCCTATTTTAGTACGAAACTTTAAGGGATGCGGTGTACTGGTTAATTGGACAGCGGGTTTCTGCACAAACGACCGGATCGTATCCAAAATAATCGTCACGGCCAAAATTACCAGCACCAGACTAATGCCGCCAATAATGTGGCGGATGTCAAACAGTGCTCCTTCAACCAGCAGGTTTTTGTAGGTCAACTGACTCAATGCGGTTAGCGTCGTAACCATCATGAAAACCATAGGGATGGCGACGTAAAAAGTCCGTTTGCCGCTACGTTTAAGCCAAGTAAAAATAACCAACAACGCCAGCGCCGCCAGCAACTGATTGCACGCGCCAAAAACCGGCCAAATGGCCTGCCAAGCTGGAATAAGCTTTCCGTCCGGCCCAGGGATCTGCTGAAAAGCAACCAGCGCGGGCAGAACCAACACGGCAACCGTGGATAAAAAGCGCGGCCAAAACTTATTTCCAATTTTGAATATTTCTTCGAGGATAAATCGAGCTAAACGAATACAGGAATCCAACGTGGTCAGCAAAAAGGTGCTCACCGCCATCATCGCGAACGTTTTGGCAAAGGTTTCGGGGATACCAAGCGTCTGCACAAAGGTTCCAAGACCGTTACCGAAGGTCACCACCGGCGTTTGCCCTGCTGGAACCTTACCGGCAATAATCATGACGGTTACGACAGCCAGCAGAGCAAATACCCCTTCGATTAGCATAGAACCGTAACCAACCAAACGGGCGCCGCGTTCCTTATTCAACTGTTTAGCGGAAGTCCCAGAGGCCACCACGGAATGAAAGCCGCTAACCGCACCGCAGGCGATGGTAACAAAAAGCGTCGGGAAGATGTACCCAAGCTTGTCACTGGTAAAGCCATTAAACATTGGATAACTCGGGGCTGCGTGGCCGGTGACCCCATAAATAATCAGCCCGACAGCCCCGCCAAAGAGACATACATAAAGTAGATAAGAAGCCAAATAATCACGAGGCTGAAGAAGGATCCAAACTGGAAGTAGCACAGCAAACAGGCAATAAACCATCAAAATCAGCGCCCAGAAGTTTTTAGCCGATCCGAACACCTGCGGCACCATGTCAGAGGTACAGGGGAACT
>JBBQSL010000028.1:0-27237 GCA_038213895.1 Kiritimatiellales bacterium
ACCCCTCCATAGCCGTTTCTCAACGGCTTTCTCATTTTCTTTTTGTTGATCGGCTAACCGTCTCTCCACCACCGAACGTCTCATTGCAATCTTGGTTTTCGTCACGTGGTTTAATCAGTCACCCATCTGGATCTCGGATGCCGGCAACGAAGGCAGCTACCCCCGTTTGATGCCACATCCACATTCCGCATTCGCGGAACCAGAAAACCTTTTGTACCCGCCCATTGCCTATTCAGTCAAAATGGTTTCCCTTGCGGGGTTCCAGACCCTTTGAGGCTGGCGACGGGGCAACCGCGTTCAAGTAATAGAGTGGAGTACCGCCGGGATCCAATCAGTCCAATGGTTTTCACCCAGACCCTTTTCTGGTTTCCGGCGGCCTCCGCTTATCCAAACATCAATGCTTCGTCAAAATCCTTTCCTTTCATGACATGCCATACGGCTTTAGGTAGCTTACAGGCCAATGCTTTTTTGGCCTTGGGCACGCCGCTTTTCTGTTTCTTCTTTTCGTACCAGGCTTGAATGCGCGGGTTGAACCGGGCGGCGAAAGTGGCGGCTTCAATGAAGGCCCACGCCAGATACTTGTTTCCGTTCTTCGAATTGTTACTGCCCTTCTTTTTCTCGTTCGATGTTCGTTCGCTTTTTACGGCCCGGCAGTACGATGCATAATCGCCGACTGTCGGAAAGCGCTTGAAATCACCGCTTTCCAAGACAATGAGCAGGCCTAAAGCCATCCCGATTCCTGACACTAATTGGATGCGGTTGTATGGTTCAGTCGGCTTGACGAACGCAAGCACCTGCTTCTCGATTTTCTTTGCGTGTCGATCTGATTCCTGTATGGCTCGAGAAGTGTTTCGAGTTGCAGTTGAACCCACTCGTCGAGGCCGGTTGCCTGAATGTCCGCAGCCGTCCATTTCTCCACCTTTGCCGCAGAGGGCGACGCAAGACCGTAGCGTTCAAGTAATCCGCTCAAGCTTAAAATAACCTGAGTGCGTCGCCGGACAAACAACTGCCGTCTGCGCAACGCGTCCCGGACTGCCCGGGTTTCTTTGGGATAAATATAGCATTCAGGAAAGATTCCCACTCGCAACTGTTCGGCCAGCCAATCGGCATCGCTCAGATCATTGGTGATTTTGATCCCGCTGTACTGTTCCATTTTTGCCGGATTGCCCAGCTTCACGTTGCGCCCCTGTTCGCGCAACCCATCGACGAACCAGTACCAGTTGAAGGTCGACTCCACACCGATCACCTTGATCCGGTCCCAATAGGGATCGAGCACTGCATTCACCGCAACGAGATCCGTTTTCACCCGCTTGCGGAAGACATTGCCGCCATCGTGATCGCACAGTAAACTCAATAACTATGTTCGCCAAGTAAATATCATAAAACCAATCTCGACCTATAACGATATGCGTTATACCCTCCTGTCGCAATGATTGAGAATTTTAAGTGTAAGGAAACTGAGAAAATATTTGAGCGGCAGTTCTCAAAGAAACTGCCAACAGATATTCAACAGGTTGCGTTCCGAAAATTAAGGATGCTGAATCGAAGCTCGACCCTTGATGACTTGAGAGTTCCGCCAGCAAATAGACTCGAAGCCTTGTCCGGAAACAGAAAAGGACTACACAGCATTCGCATCAATCAGCAATGGCGAATCTGTTTTACGTGGAAAGATGGCAACGTAAGCAATATTGAAATTGTTGACTACCATTGAGGTGAAAAATGAAAAAAATAATGCCAGTACATCCGGGAGAAATCCTGAACGAAGAATTTCTGAAACCGATGAATATCAGCCAGAACAAACTTGGCAGAGACTTGGGGGTTTCGCCTCGCAGAATCAATGAAGTCGTCCTCGGGAAAAGAAGCGTCACCGCAGATACCGCCCTACGCCTCTCGGTATATTTTGGGAATTCGGCATCGTTCTGGCTCGGTCTCCAGATGGATTATGATCTCGATGTTGCAGAAGACTCCCTTTCGAACAGAATCCACAAAGAAGTCCACCAGTTGGCGGTTGCATAAACCCCGGCGACCCATCGCATTCACTTTATTGCTGGCTCCGCCCGCTCAGAGTGACGCTAGACGTTCAAAATCGGATTAATAACTGCGTATGCCTAGTCTCGACCGTTTGATGCTA
The DNA here is from genome assembly GCA_038213895.1 of Kiritimatiellales bacterium. GTDB lineage: Bacteria > Verrucomicrobiota > Kiritimatiellia > Kiritimatiellales > Tichowtungiaceae > Tichowtungia. The sequence goes on from JBBQSL010000028.1 coordinate 2,132, forward strand.
ATCAAGTCCGTAACGACCTTCGGGGTGTTGACGGTGTTTTTGGTCTGGGAGTCGCGTCGTCCGTTCTTCAATTTTTTCGAGAGCATCCGCCCGCGCGGGGTTCATTTACTGGTGGAGTCCGCTTCTCGTCATGCAAAGCGTAAACGGTGCGCATATGGATGTTCTGGCACTTCCAGTCGTGCTGGGTGCGCTGATTCTGACGTTAATGAATGATGCGCTTTTTCTGGCCCTTCGTTCGGGCATCGAATTCCTGCTGAGTCCGTTTGGAACACCTGCACCGGCCTCCGCCGTCACACGGATCATCACGCTCGGCTTGCTGGTTGGCTGGATACTTTGGCTCGCTCGGCGGCCCTTTCTGTCGGCAGAAGATCTCGCCGAACGCCTGATGCTTGCCGTGGCAGGGTTTTTTCTCCTCAGCCCCGCCCAGTTTCCATGGTACGCCATTTGGATGCTTCCATTGCTTGCACTGCGCCCCAGAAAATCCCTGTTGCTTCTGATAGGACTCCTGCCACTGTATTATCTGAACTTCTATTTTTACGCTCGCGGACAAAATAACGTGTTCAACCACGGCATCGTCTGGCTGGAATATGTGCCGGTCTGGATGTTGCTGATCTGGGAGGCTGCTCGAACCCGCACACAAAGCAGGCATGAGCCCGCCTGCTCTGAAGAAAGATCTGCGACATGCGATTGAATAAACGAATTTCTGTAATCATTCCCGCACTCAACGAAGAACGCGTCATTGCGCAGGTACTGCAGGCCGTTCCCGATTGGGTCGATGAAATCATTGTGGTCGATAATGGTTCTACCGACGGAATTGTAGCCGCCGCTCGCACTGGCGGCGCACGCGTCCTCAGCGAGCCCCGGCGCGGTTACGGACAGGCCTGTCTGGCCGGTAGCGCCGCGCTCTCCGCCCCGGATATCGTTGTTTTTCTAGACGGTGATTTCAGCGATCACCCGGAAGAGATGGATCAGCTGGTTGATCCCATCGCCCGAGGTGAAACCGACATGATGATCCGTTCGCGGGTTTTTCGCATGCCGTATGGCGATCAAGGGTTGTTTTTGCGCCGCGATCGTTTTGAACAGCTCGGCGGATTTCTGGAACAGCCGATTTTGGAAGACGTGGATCTGGTTCGCCGCGCACAGCGTTTCGGTAAGGTAGTCACTGCACGCGAAGCCGCACTCACTTCCAGACGCCGCTGGCAGCGGCTGGGTGTTGCCCAGACAACCTTTATTATTCAGCTCATTTTAGCCGGAACCGCGCTTGGCATTTCACCCGGTCGGTTGCGCAGGTGGTATAACTGATGCGCCAGTTGTATGCTTGTTTATTCGTGCCCGTTGGCGTTAATTAGCGGTTGTGAACCTTATTGAAAAAATAAAAGCGGCCATTGAACGGGATCACCTGATTCCCGAAGGAGCGAACGTTATGGTCGGTATTTCCGGCGGCGCTGATTCCGTTGCGCTGTTGCATATCCTGCACCAGCTTGGCTATGTCGTTACTGCAGCGCATTTAAACCACTCTATTCGCGGTGCGGAGGCCGATGCCGACGAAGCGTTTGTCAAAGCGCTCTGCAAAAAACTAGGGATCAAATGCGTAGCCGCTAAAACCGATGTTCCTGCGCGCGCCAAAGCAAACGGCATCTCGTTAGAAATGGCCGCCCGCGAAGCCCGCCACGAATTTTTCCGCTCGCTGACCCCTGACTCCTGTCCTCTGACCTCTGTCCTCTGTCCTCTGTTCTCTGACCTCTGTCTTCTGACCTCTGTCCTCTGTCTCGCTCATCACGCGGATGACCAGCTCGAAACCTTTTTTCTGCGCGCTGCCCGCGGAAGTGGACCCTCTGGGTTAGGGGGGATGCGGTTTTTCCAATGTTTGGAAAATAACAACAAGCGGTCATGCAATGACTTCCAATGTTTGGAAAATGTAGACGCGGTGTCCTCACCGCGTTCCTCTTGTTCGGAAAACGCGGTGAGGACACCGCGTCTACAGAAGAAGTTGACGCTGAGCCGTCCAATGCTTGGAATCCGGCGGAATGAAATTATCCAATGGTTGGAAAAAGAAAAAATTGAGTGGCGCGAAGACGCCAGTAACACCGACGAAACGATTCCGCGTAACATCGTCCGTCGTCAGATTCTTCCAATCCTTGGAAAACTTAATGAGCGCGCGGCGGAAAACATTTTGCGCACCATGGAAATCCTGCGTGACGAAGAGGATCGTCCGGAGCTCGCCGCCCGTCGCCGTGAAATTCGTGACTGGTTGATTGAGCAGGGCGTGAAGCCGAATTTTGACTCCATTGAAAAAGTGATCGAATTTGCCGCTGAAAAAAACGGCACCAAGTTCCTTGATCTCGAAGGGCTACGCATTACGAATGAATATGGTGTTTTGAAAACTGTAGACACGGTGTCCTCGCCGCGTTTTTCTATCAAAATAAAAGAAAGCGTTGGAATCTTGCGCGGTGATTGGTGCGCCTCTATTTCGCTCGCCAAAGTTGCGGGCAGGGCGGTAACGATCCGTACCTCGCAGCCCGGCGACCGGATGGAGCCGTACGGCATGGAGGGCTCCAAAAAACTTCAGGATATTTTCACCGACCTTAAAATCCCCAAAGCACAGCGCGAGCACTGGCAGGTGGTCGAATGCGGCGGAGAAATTATCTGGCTTCCCGGTTATCGCATCGCCCGCGGTTGGGAACTTTCGACTGAAGCAGAAGCGGCTCTACACCTGGTTTATTCGGAATCCGGTTTCCCATTGGCCGGACCTATGCGGAGTCTGGCTGAAGAACACAGTCCGAATCCCTAAATTTAAGATCTTTTACCACCCGCTGTGCTGGAGGAACCACCGAGGGAGTCCGAGTGGCGGTTTAGAACTGGTTGCTGGAGGTTCTCTATTCTGCTCCGACGTCTGCTCTAGGAAGCGGGTGGTGAAAAAATACTCATCACGTTAATTTCGTATGAAACGTAGCCAACTGCGTTGAGACTTGCTGACGAGATTTCTATTCCCTACGAGCATTGTCCTACCTTCGGGAGGCATTTTTCACTGCGCTCTGGTGGAAAATGCCGGACGGTTTTTTCCCGGTTTTTAAACGAGGTGTTTGGCGGAGGTGAATTTCACGCCGTATTTACGTGAATAGTATCGACGTTTTTGCGGTAATCCTTCGCAAAAAAGATGGTGTGGTGCGGCAAGTCGTACTGGGTGTCAAGGCCGAGGTAGAGCATGAACGTGGAGCAGGATAATTTTTTCTTCTACAGTTTTTTCGGACTGTATTTTTTCAATACACCCGGCGCGAAGAGGGTGGAGGCCGCGTAGGCGAAGTCGGCAGGGATGATCACCTCGTCGGCTTCAACAACGTCTCCGTTTGCCAATTCGACGCCGCGGGCTGCGCCGTCGCGTACGATGATTTGTTTGACAGGAGAACTGAGATGAATTTCGGCCCCGTTTTTGCGCGCGGTGTCGGCCATGGTGTCGGAGATACGGCTCAGTCCGCCGATTGGACGGTAGATACCGAAGGCGTGCTCAATGTACGGAATGATGGCGAACAGGCCGGGGCATTCCCACGGCGACATGCCGAGATACTTGGCCTGAAAGGTGAATGAGAGTGCCAGATCCTGTTCGCGGAAATACCGGAACAGCACATCGTAGAGGCTTTTTCCGAGCGCCAGATGCGGAACCGCTTTGATCAATTGCAGCGAAAGAAACGCCCGCCACGTGTGATAGGATTTTTGCAGGCAGGGGTAGAGTGCGGCGAAGCGCGCTTTTTCGCGTTCAAAAAAATGGTCATAGGAAATTTCCATACCGAGGAAGCATCGGGCGATTTCCGATTTCATCGGTTCCCGTCCGTCGCAAACGTTCAACGCCTTTTCTGTGAACTGCAACCGGTACATGGGGTCCAGCCTACGCATTTCCAGCAGCTCATCGCAGCAGGCTCCTACCTCTTCAAACACCTCATCGAGAATGGGTTTGAGCATTAGAAAGGTCGGGTCAATGTCAAAGGTGTAAAGTCCGAGCTGGAATGCGCCGTTGCGTCCGCCAACCCGATCATGACTTTCAAATACCGAAACGCGGAAGCCGAGTTTCGCCAGAATCATAGCGGCGCTCAGTCCGCCCGATCCTGCGCCGATGATCACGATCTGTTTTTTTTATAGGATGTGCTCCTCTCTAAGAGCTGTTAGACTATGGCTTATTTAGATAAAAAAGAAGCCTCTTTTGAAGCACCTTGAGTTTCTACAATCGGGACTCTTGATTGACTCTGGCCTTTTTTTGCTTATATTCGACAGGATTTTAAACCTTAAAAGGAGAGCGTTAGTATGAAGAAAATGTCGATTCGCGATGTGGATGTTAAAGGGCACCGGGTTCTCATGCGTGTGGATTTCAATGTGCCGGTTAAAGATGGCGTAGTGGGCGACGTGACCCGTATCACCGCAGCACTGCCGACGATTAATTATGTGCTCGAAAAGGGCGGTTCACTCGTATTGATGAGCCACCTTGGACGTCCGAAAGGCAAGGGCTATGAAGCTGAATTCAGCCTTAAACCGGTTGCTGCTAAGTTGGAAAAACTGCTTGGCAAGCCGGTTAAGTTCGGTACCGATTGCGTCGGCGCGGAAACCATCGCTCAGGCCAAAGCGCTCAAAGCTGGTGAAATCATGGTCGTCGAAAACACCCGTTTCTACAAAGAAGAAGAAGGTAAAGCCAAGCTGGCTGACGACGCTACCGACGAGCAGAAGAAAGTCGCCAAGGCCGAAATGAAGGCTAAACAGAAAGAACTCGCCAAGAAACTGGCCGAACTCGGTGACGGCGAAATTTTCTGTAACGACGCTTTCGGTTCTGCACATCGCGCTCATGGCTCCACTGCGGTGGTTTGTCAGTTCTACAAAAAGAATGTCGCTGGCTTCCTGATGGAGAAGGAAATAGATTATCTCGGCAAGGCGCTTGAAGCTCCGGAAAAACCGTTTGTTGCCATTATTGGCGGCGCCAAAATCTCCGGCAAGATTGATGTCGTCACCAGTCTAATGAGTAAGTGTGACGCCATTCTGATCGGCGGTGGCATGGCTTATACCTTCTACAAAGCGCAGGGCTTCAAGATCGGCAATTCGTTGGTCGAAGATGATCGCGTCGAAATGGCCAAAGAGATTCTTGCTCAGGCCAAAGCCAAAGGTGTGAAGCTGATGCTACCGATCGATAACCTCGCCGCGGACAAGTTTGATGCTACGGCGAACATCAAGGTCGTTGGCGAAAACATCGAAGACGACTGGATGGCGCTGGATATCGGCCCGAAAACTATCGCGCTCTATTGTGCCGAAATTGCTAAGGCTAAAACCGTGGTCTGGAATGGCCCGATGGGCTGTTTTGAAATGGCGCCATTCGCCAAAGGCACCTTCGCGGTATGCCAGGCGGTGGCTGATTCCGACAGCGTCAGCATTATCGGTGGCGGCGACAGCGTTAGTGCAGTCAACAAGAGCGGCTTGGCCGATAAGATGACTCACATCAGCACTGGTGGCGGCGCCAGCCTCGAATTTCTCGAAGGCAAACAGCTTCCCGGTGTCACGGCACTGACTGATAAGTAAATGCTTTGATCTGCGCAGGCACGCCAAAGACGGCGGCAAGGAGAATCCTTTGCCGCCGTCTGGAGTTTAGTTTTTAACTAGTTTTCATCAGCATAGATGTCTCATTTCTTTTGTTTTCAGTCCTTTATATTTAATTCTTAATCTAGTATATACGCTAGATATAAATAAAAATAAAGGAGTTCAACCATGGGATATCCGAATCGGACGCATTCGCAAAGCCGCTCACCTCAACGCCAAACCGGACAACTAAAAACCGCAAGGCCGTAAATGCATCTACGGAGAGGATCTACCCACACCCGAACAGATTCGTAAGGACGAACGCATTCTCTGGCTGGAAATCGAAGTCACTATCGGAGGCAAGCGGCACACACTCCGGGTGAAGACCCTCGCCCCCGTGCTATGGAGAGCCGCTGGGGAAATGGATCTGCGGCTCGTTATCATTGCCCCCATTCCCAATCTGAAAAGACCGGACGGAAAGCGACTCTACCGCCAGCCCGGCTATCTCATCTGCACCGATGTGGATCTGCCACTGGAAACCTTACTTCAGGAATACATCTGGCGCTGGGACATCGAGGTGAACCACCGCGACGAAAACCTCGGGGTCGGGCAAGCTCAGGTACGTAACGCGAACTCCGTCGCCTCCGTGCCAGCGGCCGCAGTTGCCGCCTACGCGATGCTGCATGTAGCGGCCATGAAAGCCTACGGGTGGAACGGGAAACCCGGCGCGATTCCCGAGGCCAAATGGCGTAACCCGAAGAAAAAGAACCGCGCCTCCACACAGGATCTCGTGAATGAGCTGCGTCGGGAGCTCTGGTCGGAATCGATCAATCCAAAACATTTAACCGACTTCCGAAGGGAGTGGCAACCCCGCGGTACGTATCGCAGGCATCCTGCCTGCCTTAAGTGGCTACACCTTTTGAGAAAACACTCTGGTAAGCTCGTTCAGGGCAACGGGCGGAATTCGATACGCTGGGGGTTGATGATGGATACTCGGTACGGCCACAAGAGCGGTCATTCCTCAGGTTCGGTTCAAGGGCAAGGGTAAGCGGCTTGCGTGCCGATCGCGTTGATGGAGATAGATACTCCGTTTACATCAAATTTTGCCAGAGTGTCATTTGTACTAGTACCAGTTATGTAAGGCTGGATTTGTTCCCATGAGGGGGTATTTCCTCCATCTGGCAGATTGTTGAGCAATGCGTATTGCCCTTTGGCGGCTTCTACGGTTGAGACATTGGTTTGTTTCACCCGGCTTGAGCCTTCTCTCCACGAATTCATGAGCGACGGGATGCCGATGGCGGCAAGCAGTGCGATAATCGCCATAACCATCATTATTTCTACTAGTGTAAATGCGAATTTGTTTTTATTTTTCATCAGGTTGTCCTCTCTTTAAAATGGTGTGCTCTTATACCTTAAGTTGTTAAAAGCATCAAGCATTCCAATTAAAGTTATCCAGACGCTTCCTTTGAACGGGCAAGCCTGTTATAGTCAATCACTGATCTGAGTTTATTGAAGCCGAAATGGAATGGAATATGCTTACTATAAATAATATGGATAAAACGGTTAATGATGTGAAAACAGTAACTCAGCCTTCTGCTTCACGGACAGGCACAGCGGGAATGACGCTGATTGAAGTTCTGATGGCTGTTGCGATTATTAGTTTAATGGCTGCGGCTATCTATTTAGGCGGTTTTGCTGTTTTACGACATGCGCAGTCCGTGACGATCGTGACGGCGGCGAATCTTTATGCGAAGGAGGGGCTGGAGGAAGTGGCCAGTTATGGTTATGACAATCTGCGCGGGGGAAATCTGCCCTCCCAGGAAATTATGGCTAACCCAGAGACCCACAACGTCGCGCTGGTTCGGAATGTCAATGTAATCTGGCATGCGCCCGATGGATCAACAAACAGCGTTGGGCTTGATTTAGGGTACGCCGAGGCCATTGCGCGGGTTACCTGGCAGATTCGTAGCAACACCGCATCCGTCGTAATATCCACACTGGTTTACTAGCTTGGAGGTTTTAAAATGGAAGCAAAACTGAAAAAACAAGGCTTCACACTGGTCGAATTGATGATGGCTATGACCCTTTCGCTTATCATTATTACGGCTCTTTTTGCCGTTTATAGCTGGAGCGCGGAACTTGGGACGCTCTGCGGAAAGAAGAACCGGTCTCAGGTCGCCGCCATAAATTCTTCCGTGCGAATCATGGATTGTATCCGCAATGCCTCGACGATGTTAGTTACGAACGTCGGAAACGTGGTGAATCTGACCTATCCAGACGGATCGGTGGCGACTTTGGCCTATACCAACAGTCCCGGAACAACCAACGCCGGAGCCTTGGGGTTATTCCGCGACGGCCTACCGACGATCTGGTTTGTGAAAAGCGGGATTACGAAGATAATGACGGACGGGCATAATCCTCCGTTTTTTTCAGAGTCAACCAATGCTGTGCTAACCAACACCCCCCCCCACAAAATTCTGTACGTGAAATATCGAGTTTCGCAACCATCCGAAGGGGGTCGCGCTCTAGATCAAAATGATGGACAATATGCAATGCATGCCCGCTTCGCAGTCTGCTTGAGAAACGCGCCGCTGACGACGCCGTAAAACGAGATGAAAGGGAGCTAAAGCTATGAAAAAAAACAAATATATGGGAAATAACGGGTCAATATTGGTGATGACGCTGGTTCTGCTGGTGGTCGCCTGCATGATCCTCGGGGCGCTAGCTGTTCTTACGTCGACGAATTCTGGGAACCTGCGGATTACTACGGCTCGGGAACGGGCATTTTATTTGGCAGATGCCGGTTTAAATTTGGCGATGAACCAGATGACGCGTGGACTTTATGACCCTATTACCCGGGCAGGCTCACAAGCGTTTTTCTCGAGTACCACTAATATGTACGGAGCCGGGAATTGGGGCTTCAGCACATCCATATCGAACGTCCCCGCTGGATCGAACACACCCCCAGGAAGGCGCGTGGAATCGGTCGGTTTTTTCGATGGGATTGCGCACACCGCCGCAGTGACTTGTGTGGATGTTGCGGCTCCAGCTGGTCTAAATTTTATTTATAGATTGGGTGTTTATATTGGGGGTTCGGCGGGGATGACGACTTTCACCGTCGGGGGTACTGGGACTCAAGCCGACTTTACACCTGATGATATATACGTTAACGGCAATATTGTGGTTACGGGGGATGCCCGCCTGCCCAACGGAGAAATGGACGCGAACAACGATGGGTTGCGGGAACCGGACGAAACCTGGAAAGATGCCTATGCGGCTACTCCTCTCGGCCCGATGACACAGGCACAGTTTGACGCCTATCTTGCTACGGTTGCTCCATACACGAATCTTTTCTTCAAGGACAGCAAGTATACCCCAGGGGAAGCCTTTGTGGATAACATCGGAAACGGAGTCTATGATATGGGTGAGCTGTTCACCGATGCAAACGGAGATGGCGTGTGGAATTCCGGAAACACTCAATTTATTCCCGGAAACGGAGTTTATGACGTGGGTGAAGCCTATACCCCAGATACAGTCCGCTATGGGCGGAATAACGGTGTCTGGGATAAGGCCGGCGCGTATTGGAAAAATGGAAAATGGAATACTTCTTATAAGGTGAGTGGAAAGACCTATCAATGTACGGGTTGGCCGGCGGAACCCTTTGTGGATGAGGGCAATGAGATATATACTCCACCCGAGACCTTTGTGGATCAGAACGGAGTGTATGACGTAGGCGAAACCTATCTGGATGACCGGAACGGAGTTTTTGATTGGGGCACGATGGCCAGCGGAACTATCACGGGGATGGCCCCTGTTGATGAATCGTTGGGTGTTCGGAATGCCGATGGAGGCGACCCAGTCGTCCCGTTGCCGAATCTCAGTAAAATGTATTACGATTATCCCAAAACCGGTTCAACGCCGCCGTATGCCTCCAGGGGCTGGGGACATGATATCGCGGTAACGGCTACGGATTACAGTGCCAACGGCGTAGCGATCACGGACGGTAATACCCCGGAGCATATATTTATTCGTAATCCTTCAACATCTGCTAATAAAACGGTCGGTTCGGTTACGATTAAACCGCGAAGCTATACCGCGATTTACTACACGAATTCAGTAAATGTTAAGACACGGATTGATGACTATTTTCTGGAAGACCCGACCGACAGCTCCTACAACAATCCGTCTTCAAGTGGCGAAATCGGCAATGCCGGATCTTCAACCTATCCCATGTATGTGAATGTAAAAACCAACGGGAATAATAAAGTTTATTATGTGGACGGAAATATGTACATCCATTCGCCGGTGGCCCTGTCCTTGCGGTTTAAAGAGCCCGGCACCATTGTCACCATCATTGTCAACGGAAACATTACCATTTCCGATGAGTTCTACTATAACGCCGATTATGACCCGAACCTAACGTACGCTGACATGAACAGCACCGTCGTACACAACGCCAAAGACGGGCTTTGTCTGATTGCTAAAAAAAATCCGAATGTGCCGAATGACAGTGGAAACATTAAAATAGGGGATGCCGCCTACGGAACGGGTGGAAGTATCCATGCCATGATGTATGCGGAAAACGACATCATCGATAATAACAAGCTTGACCCTAGCAAACAGCCCTTCATCAGTGTTTATGGAAACATGGCCGCTGGCAGGAACGTGGACATCCATCGGGATGTAAATGCCTGGACCCGGCTTGATGTGACTCTGGATAAACGCCTAAAAAAGGGGGACATTTTTGTTGCGGGGTTACCTCCGGCCCTGCCGGGTGCTAATAATTTTATATTTGAGGGTTTAGATACACCCGGCGTAATCGGCCAGCCTGTCTGGAAGCCCGTACCAGGAACCTGGAAATCTTCGTCGGTGATGTGTCCATAGCGCAGGGGAAAGGCTGGTTCACGAATAAAAATTATCCGTCGTATTCACTACAAACTGTTTTTTACAGGATGATGGATAACAGGATGATGAGATTGGATTCGGGAAAATTATCTTGTTGTCCATTATCCTGTAAATTCTCTTTGGTTGCGGTGAATCGCCACGAAAGCGTAACGCGCGAAGACGGACAGGCCAAATAAGCTATAGAATAGATTGATATTTACGTTTTGACCCACTATTATTAAGTCTATGAATTTATCGTTTAAAAATATTCAGAATAAAAAATCGGGGGAGCAGAGCCGCCGACTGAACACGTTGTTGGGGCTGGATTTTGCAACTAGTGGTGTCAAAGCGGTTCGTCTGAATAAAGTTAAAGATCAGATCTTTCTTACGGGAGTGGATCTTCTTGATCCGATCAATATTAATGCCGGAGAGTGCCCCAAGCTACCGAAATCTCTTTCTGCTTATTATGCCGCGCTTTGCGGAAGTATCCCGGATGCGCAGTTGCGGGTATTTGCTCATACCTGGAAGGGTAGCGAAGGGTTTGCCGCTGTCGTGAAGGAAAACCTTAGCGCGTCTGATCACTATCGTACGGCGGGTCGGGTTCTGATCGAGGGGACCGCCAAGCGCGCGGGAAGCGTATTGGGCGTGGCGATTCCGGAAAGCACGGTGGCGCAGTACCTCGACGTGTTCGCCAGCGGCGCACCCGCTCCGCATTCGCTGGAGCTTTCCGGACTGGCGGCTTTTTCCGCATTTCTGTTTACCCGCGGCAAACAGACTGCGGACCAGACCATTTGCTTGATTGAAACCGGGCAACGGTACACCTATGTCGCCTTTTTTTATAAAAACGTCCTTCAGGTAATCAACCGCTTTGATATCGGTGGAGAAATTCTGATGCGAAAGGTGCAGACTGTGCTGGGCGTGGATAAGGATATGGCTAAAACGATTCTCTCCGGCGGCTCGGTGGATGTCTCAGCCCCGGTGCGGCAGGCCCTGGCTCCGTTTATTAAACAGCTTGATGTTTACCGCGAATATGTGGAGCGGCAGAATAAAAGTGTGCTCAGCGGAGTCTATCTTTCCGGTGGCGAGGCGACTTCATCCTACTGGCAGTCCGCCATTGAAGGGGTGCTGGGGCTTGTGCCGCAGGTCTGGAGTCCGTTTGAAAAGCTGGAGGTTGCTTCAGACACCATTCCTGAGCATCTGAAGGGGCAGGAATCCCGTTTTGCGGCGGCGGTTGGAGCCGCTCTTGCAGGAATGGAGAATATATGAACCTTCAGGTCAATTTTTTGAACAAAACGGAACGGCGCTATCAGGGCATCGTCAGCATGAAAATCATGATGTTAGGTGCTGTCAGCTTGCTGTCGGGGATTACGATTCTGGTTTTTTCGCTGGCAGGCATTTCCAAAATTACTCTCAGTATCGCTCTGGACCGGGTTCAGAGCGAGTGGAAACAGCTCGAACCTCAGGCCGCGGTGGTGCTTAAGGCTCAGGATGCCCTTGCGGCTAACAGTAAAACGCTTTCCGAACTCGAAAACTGGTCCAAAGGCGACCGTCTGTCCATGTACCGTATTTTGTATGCGGCGCAGAGTCGTATTCCGCCCCAGATGGCGCTGGACAATTTCTATGCCGGTCTGGAACAGACCGCTGACACCGCCTATTACACGCTCCGATTCAGCGGACGCTCTGTGGGCGAGCTGACGGCGGTTGACGCCAAACGCCAGCTGAATGAGGATGCCGGACTGCGCCAGTTCTGCGGCGAAATCAAACTGGTTTCATCTCAGCGCGAAGCGAACGATGTTTGGATTTTTGCGCTTGAAGGCCGCCGACCGGCGGGAGGTGCCAAATGATGGACTGGGCCGTTCTCACGAAAAAACAGCAGCAAATGGTCGTTGTCACCGTTGTTCTGGCGGTGGCGCAGGTCGGGCTGATGGCGCATTTCCTTGGTTGGATGAAACCGGCTGCGGCGCGCGGCGGAGCGGCGAAGAAAGAGCTGCTTGAGCTGGAGAAGAAGATCGACGATGCGCGCACGATTCTTAAACGTGATGAGGGCCTTCGTCGCGAACTTGCACAAAGCATTGAAAAGCTGGAGACCCTTACGGTTTATGCGCCTACGTTTTCAGATCGTTATGCGTGGGCCTATGAATATGTTTCACGTTGCGCCACGCTGTCGAGCGTCGAACTCGACAGTCTCGAAGAGACGCTAGTTCTGAAGAAAGACAAAGAGAAGGCCGGAGATCTGCCCTATGAAATCAGCGTCTCAACCCGTTGCGGTTATAACAGTCTGGTCGAATTTCTCCGGCGGCTTGAAAAAGATAATCCGTTGCTGCGCATCAAAGAAGTGAAGATTTCCGCTTTGCTCGGCCAGAATTTGTCCCATCAAGTTCGCATTTTAATCCAATGGCCGGCCACTGTAAAAATTGAAAGAGGTGGAAAATGAATCCTCTGTCCTCTGTCCTCTGTCTTCTGACCTCTGTCTTCTGTCTTCTGACCCTACCAGCTTTCGCGCAGGACGACATCTTTATAACGGTTAGTGCGCCAGCCCCGGTTAAGGGCGATGTAATCCGGGCAAAAGAAGTCCCGCAGCCTGTTGTTACCCAGGTGGCGGCTCCCGCGACGCCAACGATCCTTAGCAAATTGCCCGTGAAGCCAAAGGAAGAAGTTTTTAGCAGAGAGGAACAGGAATTGCTTAGAGACCCATTCTGGAGCGTTGGTTTTTATCCTGAGGGCTGGCAGAAGAAAAAAAACAGTCAAGGAAGTGCGGAATTAGATGCTTCTGGATGGAATGCGGCCATCGGGAAAATGAAAATTAGCGGGACTAGTCAACTGGGCACGCGGACCATGGCGATTGTTAATGGTGAACTGAAGAGTGTGGGTGATCTGATAGAAGTGCTCGTTGAAGGGAAACCCTATCAGTGGCAGATTATTAAAATTGAGTCTGACGGACAGGTTCAATTAAAAAAAATGGAATCAAAATAAATAGAGCAGGAGTTGATTAATGAAAGTAAAGAGCGTCGTAATTCTTATGATATCGGTAGTTGCCTCAGTGGTTTATGCGCAAGACAAAACTGAAATATTTAGTGAACAGCGGACGAAGAACGTATCTACTCCAGTTCCTTTTGACCCCGTATTAAAACCGGAGCAGTCCGCAGGGATTACCGTTTCAAAACCGCTGACAGAGGTCGTTGCTGTGCCTGTCGTTATCACTCCTGCTCTGGTAGTTCCTGCTGAAAGCGACATTCAAAATATCAAGGTAGCTCCTGAGCTGGCTGGACAGGGCACGATTAAGAGCGGGCTGATTTCTCTAAGCCTCAAAGAAGTCGAACTAGGCAGCGTCATCCGTCTTTTTGCGACGCTTTCTGATGCCAATATCATTGTTCCCATGCTGGAGGGAGAAGCCGGATTAGTTAAGGTAGATGTAAATCTCAAAGATGTGGAATGGAAACCCGCTTTGCAGGCCATTCTCGACTCCCAGAACCTTGAGCTATATGAAAAAATTCCCAGCAGCGCAGTGTATAGTATTCGCAAAAAACTTCCCGCCGAAGAAGCCATCAAAAATACCCGCACCTTTATCTTTAAAAATGCCGACATCGAACAGGCCACGGTGATGATTAAAGGGATTGTTGGTGATCGCGGTGAAGTTTTTTCCTACCCGCAAGGTAATGCGATTGTGGTGAAAACAACCCAGGCAATCATGGATGATGTCGCCCAGATCGCGGAACGCATTGACAGCCCCCGCCAGCAGGCGCTGATTGAAGCACGGATCATGGAGTTGAGTGATGAAGGAAGTCAGGAGCGCGGTGTCGATCTTCGCTGGGATAAGATCCTAAGCGGCTCGGCAGGAAATTCGTTAAACGGAGCTTTAAGCTTAGGTTCGGTTGGCGTTCCAAGCAATCTGTTGCCTCCGGCAGGCCTCACTGGGGTTGGATCTCTTACACTGAATTCGTCTGATCTTTCTATTTTCATTGCCGCATTACAGACAAAAGGCAATGCGCGTACAGTTTCGAATCCCAAAGTCATTGTCGCCAATGGTGAAACGGCCAAGATCAATATCCTGGAGAAAATTCCAAAACTCCAACGGACGCTTACTAAAACATCGGATGCCGCAGGCACCACAACAACCATTACGGTTAAGCAGGATGAAGATGGAACTGATCCTGATACAACAAGAAAACGATTTGTTGAGTATGAGTTCGGGATACGACTTGCGGTCACCCCGACCATTTATAGTGAAGAGAATATTGCGGTTCAGATTGTCCCGATCATTACCCGTCTGAATACAGCAGACACAATTATTTCTCTTGTAGGATATGACGATAAAGGTAATGAGATATCTGATAAGTATTATGCCACCGATGAAAAACGGGTGGATACCACCTTTATGCTGGGAAACAAACGTACCGCAGTCATTGGCGGTCTGACTGAAACAAAAAATGTTGATCGCGAAAGAAAAGTGCCGCTTTTAGGCTCGATTCCGCTGATTCGGCAACTCTTTACCCATAAATACTCGCAGAAAGTGCAAACTGAGAACGTTATTTTTGTGACCGTTTCGCTTGAAGACGGGCAGAGTTTTGATGTGGCAAAAGCGGTCAAGCAGAGCCCGTTAACCCGCAAGCAGATAGCTCGGGATGAGAACAATCAGGCCATAGATGATCAGGCGATTGATGCCTTTAAAGTCAGTGAAGCGGCTCGCATCGGAGAAGAAACTAAAATCAACGACCGCAAAGAGCAGGCCGCATCGCACGACCGTGCACTGCGCAAACCGTTCTGGAATTTCCTGCGTCCGTAAGGCCGTTTACATCGTATAGAACCAGTTAAAACCGTTCGAGGCATCCTCGGGCGGTTTTTTTCCGAACGTTGGAAATGTTTTGCTGAAAGAGTACTGTGCCTTGAATGAAGATTCGTAATTCAGTTCTGTTGACCGATCTGGCCGTGTTCCTGCTGTTGCTGGCCGCGCTGCTGATCGCCGTAATCCGTATGAATTTGTCATCACCAGCTCCTCCAGCTCCCCGCGAGACGATCCACGTTCAGTCATCAGCTCCAACCGTTGAACTTGTGCCGCGCACCCAGCCGCCCGTATGGACGGATGAAGATCGCGTAGTGCAGGCCCGGCTGGCGGATAGGCTCCGTGGATCCATGCCGGTTCAACGTATCGTGTATGATCAGGCCAAGGTGATGGAGGGCAAGGTTGTCGAAGAGCACGCTGACTACATTGTTTTTAAGCAAACCTTCGGGGAGAGCGGCGAAGTCAGCGTGAAGCTTCCGCGCGAGCGGGTGGTAATCATCGAGCAGCTGAACCGGACGACGCCCGAGATTACGCTCCGTGATGTAGGGTTTTTCAGAGAGTTCCCAGGGAAAGAGTTTTATAAAAAACCGCCCTATACGCTGTTGACCGATGAATCGTTTTTCGCCGTGGAGAAGATTGTGAAGCAGCAGCAGGAGCTTTATGAGCGGTTCGTTGAAAAGATGCGTCCGTTGGTGGCGGCCTCTGCCCGGCGGGACGACATCCAAATCGTCATTTTCTCAGATCCGGCCGAGTATGCGGCTTATGTAAAGAAGTATGCACCGGAACTGGAGGGGAGCGGCGGGTTTTATTCGGTGGCGAAGGATCGTCTGGTGGTGCTCCATCAGCGGCAGACCGAATGGATGGATAATGTGCGTCGGGAAATTGCAAAAATTGAAAAAGAGCAGCAGGGGAAAATGAAGACTGCAAACGATTTTCGTCGGTTGGCACAGTGGAAACAGGATGCGACGGCTCGGCTGATGGCACAGGCTGTAGAACAAACGCAGACAACGCTCCGGCATGAGGGGGCTCACCAACTCGCTTATACGCTGGGCATTCAAACTCCTTTGCAGAGCGGCCACGGTTGGGTGTCCGAAGGCATCGCCACATTTTTTGAAACAGAAAGGCCTGGCCAAATCAGCGACTCGCGTTTGTCTGAGCTCAGAAAGAGTAAGGCGGGAAACCAGCTGGTTCCTCTTGGGCAGCTGCTGGCGATGCCGCGTTGCAAAAGCCCGCTGGATTATGCCGAGTCCTGCTTACTCACCGGTCTGTTGATGAAACCGGAATACCGCGCGGGGTTCTTTGCGTATCTCGACAGGTTGCGCCGTCATCCCGAGCCCTCTCTGGGCGACCCGCTCGAAGAGCTATGTCAGTCGCTGACTTGTAGTCCGCACGAGTTGGAACAGCGCTGGCAGGATTTCATCGGCAAATGATTTTTAAAGACCGAGAGGCATGCGCGATGGCTATGTTATTTGTGATGACCCACGACCCTTCGCTGGATTGATCGAAGAGACCTTCATCGCTTTCATATTAGTTAAAACTTGAAAAATATAATTGAAAATCAATCCTGTTGTGGCATGGTCTTTGCTGTGTTAATAGGGGATAGTTATTGGAGTATGAAAATGAAAAAAATAATAATAGGTCTGTTAGGTTGTTTGTTGATGGCGGGTGTCGCTTTATCCGCGCCAAAGCCCCAGTCGGTACTTGAAAAGACAAAAGTTGCAGTCCAGGAGCAGTGGGTGAATGCGACTTATGTCAAAAATGGAGCCGTGGATACTGGCGGTTCTTCTGCAAAATTGGCCGTTCGTTCCGGCCCAGGTATAAATTTTAATCAAGTTGATGCCCTTTCTTCCGGACAAAAGGTGACGGTTCTTGAAACAAAAAATGGCTGGTCGCGGATTGGGACAATAGCCGTTCAGCCTTCCGCTACTACTTTGGTCGAGGTCAAAGCAGTGCCAGTGCTGACAGTTAATGCGGCGGCGAATAGCGGGTCGTGGGTGAACGCGACTTATGTCAAAAGCGGTGTAGTAGATACAGGTGGGTCTTCTGCAAAACTGGCTGTTCGTTCCGGCCCGGGTGTTAGTTTTAATCAAGTCGATGCGCTTTCTGCCGGACAGAAGGTGACCGTTCTTGAAATAAAAGATGGCTGGATAAAGATCATTGCGCAACCTGTCGCCACCCCCGTCGTCGCTGCGCCGGTTGTGCAAAAGAGACCCTTAAAACAGCGGCCTGCGGCTCCGGTTGCCGTAGCGGTTTCCACGCCTGTTCCAACTCCGGTAAGTGTTGTTGCTGTAACGCCGCGTCCTGTGCCGGTTCCGGTTCGACCGCCAGTGGATAATTTGATTTTGAACGGTGATTTTTCTGGCGCATCACTAGCACTGCCAACAAGTTCTGGAGACACCACGGCTGAATTGAGCGGACGCTGGCTTCGTTCGGTTGTTTCTTCGTGGGAGATTGCACCGTATGGCGGTAATTTGGGGCCTTACGTGCGTGCTGCGGCTTCGCGTGAGACAGGACGGCTTCTTTATGTCGTCAGTGATGCCAAACGTAGTAAGGGTAGTTATGTGCTTCGATTTGACTATAAGGTTGCAGACCCGTCTGATGTTCTTAGTGTGAAGGTTTTTGTGTCGGATCGTGATATTACGGTGGGAACCGATGGCGGAGATTTCCGTATGAATAATACTCAGCGTCCGTCTGATATGGTGCTGTTACCAGTCAGCGCCTCCTGGGCAACCTATTATCTGCCTGTCGAACTGGGTGGGGGTTATAATTACGTTTACGTGCTGTTCATTGGAAGTGGAGCGGGCGACACCGGTGTTGATAATATATCGCTTTCCCCATGCCGCCGGTGAAGTTTTACGGTTAAAAAATGAATTTCAGTGTCCAATTTTTGTGTGATGAAAAAGGGGTTAGGGCTGTTGCTCAAATGCCGCACGAAGAATATGTTCGGCTGGAAACTTTCGATCAAGAAGCAACCTTATTGCGTATTAAGCTGAGAAAGGTGATAAGTGTGTTGGAGGGCGGTTTAGTGGCTCCCCCCCAGTCCTTTCAGGGAGTTGAGTCGGTTGCGAATGATGTCGTGGATGATCCCGTTTGCCAGAAGGTGGTGTCGGTTGTAATGGCAGAGGCTGTTGTAGCGGACTTAAAGCCAGCTGAGCGGAGTCCAGAGGCTAATGCCGCCGAAGCAAAACCCAGTTCTTGCGCCCGTAATATCGAATATCAAGAAAAGCTTTTTGTTCCAATTCCGCCCATGCTACAGAAATTTTTGGTGGAGCAGGATTCATCAGAACGTTTAACGCAGCTTATTAAAACCTGTGTACAACAGCTTTCCAGTCTGTACAAAAAACGAATTACGCTCTCTTTAGAAAAGCCATATATCTGCCTGTGGGATTTTGATGAATGGAAGACCTTTGCTTTCGGCGAAATTGTCAATGGACGGTTATATCTGAGTATTGAAAAGATATTTGTTCAGGATGCCTGCGGTGCTGATATGTGGATTCCGCCAGACGGGCTTTGTAAAAAACCATTAGTTCGTCTTAAAATTGATGCCGTTGACGATTTACTGATTACTAGGTTGAAGGAAGCGCTGTTTCATGTCGGAACGAGGGTGTCTGATAAGGTGTGATATGGAAATAAAACTTTTTAACTTTAAGAATAGGCTGATCGTAGCGTTTGTTTTGTTTGTAGCTGTTTTCTTTCAGGGCGGATGGTCTGGCGCACAAGATGAGCGGATGGGGATTACGGTTTCTTCAGCACCGGCGCCTAGCTTCCCGTCGAGCGGGTCTGCCGATAAAGGAGCGCCTAACTTTTTTCCATTTATACTTGGTGGCGGAGTTGTGGCTGGGCTTATTGGTGGAATTTCTGTCTGGTTTAAGATGCGCAAAAAGAAGCCGACTGTTTGCAATGAACCGGCGGTCGTGGTAGCACGACCTGTTCCGCCGCCAGCAACCCCGCCGCCGGTTGCCCCACGGCCAGTACCCCCGTCGCCAGTTGCCCCACGGCCAGTAACCCCGCCTCCAGTTGCCCCACGGCCAGTAATCCCGCCTCCAGTTGCCCCACGGCCAGTGACCCCGCCTCCAGTTGCCCTACGGCCAGTAGCCCCGCCGCCGGTTGCCCTACGGCCAGTAGCCCCGCTGCCGGTACTTGTTAAACCCATCCAACCGCCGCCCGAAGTGATGGGGGCAACGCGTCCGATTCAAAAGTCAGTGGTTTCTTCAATTCCGGTAGCGGAGGTGTCGTCGATTACAATAGAAACGAAGGACGAGGTTGAAGACGACGATCTATTTTTAAAGCATTTTGATTTGTTGAATAAGCTAAAAACCAAGGAGACCCCATGAGTGCAACAGAATCGCAGATTTATTATGATGAAAAAGGTAAGCCGGTAATGGTGCAGATGAGTGTCAGCGAATACGAAAAACTGGTGACTCGAGCCAAAGAAGCCATGGAGCATAAAGAATTGATTCAAAAGACACTGGCTATGCTCAAGGGCTCATCGTGATCTTAATCCGGTGAAGGATTTCAATTCTTTCACCGGATCCCATTAACCTTATATTGCACCGGGGTGCGGGTGGGATTTTTTGTAGTAGTTTAATTGAAGTTCAAGCTCTCGTAGAATCATATCGTTACATTCTTGGTTGGCGAGTTGCTGAGCTTCTTTTGCGGTTTCAATTGCCGCTTTAAAATTTTTGGTTTCTGCCTGTACCGCCGCCAGAACCATTAAGGTTTCCGCATCGTTTGCCCCTAGGCTGATGGCTCGATTGATCAGGTTAAGGGCTTCGAGTCCGTCACGGGCCTGTGTGTTACGGTCGGTTGCCAGTTTCCAGGCGCGTTCTTTCAGTGTTTCAGGTGAAGTGTTTTTGAGGTGTTCGTCTTGGAGCCGGATAATTTTCTCATTTAATTTGTTTAGTTCGAATCCCGCCGTCGTAAATTTTTGTTCGAGTGAGGTTTTGTCAGCAGCCTTCAGGTAGGCTTCGCGCGTGGTTATGATACCGTCTTCTACCAATTTAAACAGGCTGTCGGTGAAAGAACGCATACCTACACTGTGCCCAGTCTGTATGGCAGTTGGTAATTGGTGGGTTTTCTGGTCGCGGATGTTAGAGCGAACTGCCGAGGTGGCGAGCAGTATTTCGGCGGCGGCAACCCGCCCGCCATCTATCCGTTTGCAAAGAGTTTGGGCGATGACGCCGGTGAGGGTGTTGGCCAAAAGGGTTCGGATTTGGTTCTGCCGGTCGCCGGGAAATTTGTCAATAATCCGGTCAACGGTGGACGTGGCGGTGTTGGTGTGGAGTGTAGCCAGCACCAGATGTCCGGTTTCTGCAGTTTCTAGGGCGATTTCGGTAGTCTCTAGGTCGCGCATTTCGCCGAGGAGAATAATATCGGGGTCTTCGCGCAATGCCGCTCGTAAAGCTCCCGCGAAACTGCGGGTATGTCGATGTACTTCGCGTTGATTGATCAGACAGCTTTTAGATTGATGCACAAATTCAATCGGGTCTTCAATGGTAATGATATGATCTCGGCGCGTACGGTTAATCAAATCCACCATGGCGGCGAGGGTTGTGGATTTTCCGCTGCCGGTCGGACCCGTTACAATGATGAGTCCTTTGGTGTGAATACAAAGTTCTCTTAGGATGCCGGTGAACCCGAGACCTAACTCCTCAAGGACGGGTATCTGTTCGGGAACAACACGAAATACTCCGCCTGTTCCGTAGATGTCTTTGAAGGCATTAGCTCGGAAGCGTCCGATGCCGTCGAGTTTGTAACCAAAGTCGGTATCCCAGCGTTCGTCGAGTTCCTGCCGGGTTTTTTCCGGCATAATCTCTTTTAAGATGGCTTCAGTTTCTGAAGGACTGGTTACTGGGAGCTCGGTTAAAAACTGCATTTCGCCATCAACGCGAATACAGGGATGATAGTTGGCGGAAAGGTGCAGATCGCTGGCGCCACGTTCTACGGTCAATTTCAGTAGTTCATCAATCCGGTTCAAGAAAGCTCCTTTGTTTTTGCG
The DNA here is from genome assembly GCA_038213895.1 of Kiritimatiellales bacterium. Taxonomy (GTDB): domain Bacteria; phylum Verrucomicrobiota; class Kiritimatiellia; order Kiritimatiellales; family Tichowtungiaceae; genus Tichowtungia. The sequence goes on from JBBQSL010000028.1 coordinate 23,344, forward strand.
GCGTTGCGGCGTAACAGACTGTAAAATAGCAGGATGCGTTCCAAAACAGTATCAAAAACTGCTGTTTTTAAACGAGGTAAATCCTTGACGTAACGGTCTCTTTGCTGATTAATGCTTGCCTTTCGCGTAGTATGGAATTTTTGTGTCTTCTCAAGGAATCGGAGATTTTTATGGTCAATAAGAAAGCCGTTGCGGCAAAGAAAACAGTGAAGAAAAAAGCGGCGGCGGTCGGCAAGCCGGTTGCGGCTCAAAAAAATACGGCTAAACCTTTTGTAAACAAGAGGTTGGATAAGGCGGTTCCGGTAAAAATAGATCCGGAACAAGGCGTTTCTAAAAAGATTTCTGTGGAACTCAAAAAAGTTTTGCCCAAGAAGGCTCTTCCTAAAATTTCCATACCGAATGAAGATTCGACGGAAATTCCTGATCTCGACACCATGGAAGCTCCGCATCTTGAAGATGCTCCTGTTTCAGTGATGCTTCGTGAAGAGCGCAATGAAAAAATTAAGGAACTCATCGCGCTGGCTTCTGAGCACGGATTTTTGACCAACGAAGATATTGAAGAGGCTCTGCCCGAGGATCTTGTCGTTCCGGAAGATGCGGAAAAAGTGGTTGCCCTGTTGAGGAGCATGGAGGTGGAAATCATCCGCGCAGATGACGTCGAAGAGTTTAAAGCGCGTATGGAGAAAGAAGAGCGCGAAAAACAGAGTGCCCGTAGCGACGTGCTCGACGACCCGGTTCGCATGTATTTAAAACAAATGGGGCAGGTGCCGCTGCTTACCCGCGAGCAGGAAGTCGAAATCTCCAAGCGTATTGAAGAGGCTGAACTCAATACGACGAGTTTGTTTAACCGAATCGGGTGCGCCACGGAGGCCTATCTGGGCGTCATCGAAAAAATTGAAACTGGCAAACAACGTTTCGACCGTATCGTTAGCGACAAACACGTTGAATGTCGCGAGGACTACTTTAACGTATTGCCAAAAGTATTGCAGGGCATTCGCCGCAATCAGGAATTGGCCGGTAAATATTTCCTTGAAACCGTTCATGCAAAAAATAAAGCCGATCGCGAAAAGAGTCAGAAGCTTTTCGAGGGAGCGCAGACCCGTCTCTCCGAATATTTTAGTCAGCTGCACTTCAAGCAGAAAGCGATTGAGGATATCGTTCCGCAGGTTGATCCGTACAGTAAAGAAATCCACACTTTGCTGGTTGAGTTGGATAAGCTGGATAAGAGTCGCTCCAAGCATGCGGACGAAAAAATGCGCGAGGTTCGTAAGCGCTTACGTGAACTAGAAGAAATTGTGCACATGGAGGCTGCTGGATTTGTTGAGTACCACCGCTTGTTGCGCCAGTGGTTGCGTAAAGGCCTCCAAGCCAAGACGGAAATGATCGAAGCCAACCTTCGTCTTGTTATCAGTATTGCCAAAAAATATACTAATCGCGGGTTGTCATTCCTCGATCTGATTCAAGAAGGCAATATGGGGTTGATGAAAGCGGTAGAAAAATTTGAATACCGTCGTGGATACAAGTTCTCAACCTATGCTACATGGTGGATTAGGCAGGCTATTACTCGCTCAATCGCTGACCAGGCTCGCACCATCCGTATTCCAGTGCATATGATTGAAACGATTAATAAACTGTTGCGGGTTCAGAAAACGCTGTTGCAGGAATTCGGACGCGAAGCGCTGCCGGAAGAATTGGCCGACGAAATGGAACTGCCCGTTGAACGGGTGCGAGCCATCCTTAAAATTGCCCAGCAACCGATCTCCTTGCAGGCGCCGATCGGAGATAGTGACGACACAAGTTTTGGTGACTTTATCGAGGATAAATCGGCAGAAAATCCGTCTGAAATGACGGCTTTCAGTTTGTTGCGTGAGAAAATTGGTGACGTGCTCGAAACGCTCACTGACCGTGAGCAGGAGGTGCTTACGTTGCGCTTCGGCCTGGCTGACGGCTACCCGCGTACGCTTGAAGAGGTTGGACGTCAGTTTAATGTTACTCGCGAGCGTATTCGGCAGATTGAGGCTAAAGCTTTGCGTAAAATGCGTCACCCTACCCGCATTCGGAAGCTTGAAGGGTTTCTCGAACAGGGACGTTGATATAAGGTGGCGGGAGTCGAATAGTCCCCATGGGTACCGGATACTGAAGAGAAACTTCAATATCCGGTGTTTATTATTATGCGGTTTTGCCAATCAGCCCGATCGGCTTTCCAGCCTATTTCCCCCCAGAAAAGCCCTGAGGATAGCGTAGAAGTTTTAAAAAAAACATAATACCGCTTGTACCTTTCTTTTCCTTTGCGTAATGTAATGATGCCGAGTTTTTAATTTTTGTTTATTGGATCTAAACGCGAAAGGAAAAGGTAATGGAAAATTCAGTAATTACAGGTTTGTGGTGGATTGCGCCAATTGCATCAATAATGGCGTTGGGTTTTGCTGTTTATTTTTACAAGAAGATGATGGGGGCGCACGAAGGTAATGCCACCATGATTGAAATCGCGGGATATGTCCGTGAAGGCGCGATGGCCTATCTCTTCCGTCAGTACAAAGTGGTCTCAATCGTTTTCTTGGCACTGCTTGTGGTTCTGTCTATTTTAGCCCTTTTTGGCATTCAAAACCCCTTTGTTCCAATCGCGTTCCTTACCGGCGGATTTTTCTCTGGATTGTGCGGCTTTATCGGCATGCGCACCGCTACGGCGGCATCCTCCCGCACGGCGCAAGGTTGTTCCGAAAGTCTCAACCGCGGATTGCAGGTGGCTTTTCGTTCCGGCGCAGTTATGGGTCTCGTCGTCGTCGGTTTCGGTCTGTTGGATATCTGCATCTGGTACTGGATCCTCGACAAATTTGTTTATAATACCGCACATATGGCTCAAGGCTGGAGCTTTTGGGGTATGACGTTGGTGCCGGCCGGTTGTACCGTGATGGAAAAGATGGTTTATATGACCACCACTATGATCACCTTCGGCATGGGGGCTTCCACGCAGGCGCTTTTCGCCCGTGTCGGCGGTGGTATCTACACCAAAGCCGCTGACGTCGGCGCCGACCTGGTCGGTAAAGTTGAAGCCGGTATTCCCGAAGACGATCCGCGTAATCCCGCCACCATTGCCGACAATGTCGGTGACAATGTTGGTGACGTCGCTGGTATGGGCGCCGATCTTTACGAATCCTATTGCGGATCTATTCTGGCCACTGCCGCGCTTGGCGCATCGGTCGGTGTTGCGCAGATTGCGCGCGGAACCGGAACGATTCGTGATGCGATCGGTCTAGTTACGGCTCCAATGATTGTCGCTGGTGTCGGTACGATTCTTTCGATCGTCGGTATGTTTCTTGTCCGTTGTAAAGAGGGTGCCTCGCAGAAAAACCTGCTCAAGGCCTTGCTCACTGGCACACTTAGTAGTTCCATCTTTATCGTGCTGGCGCTTATTGGCATGGCCTTTGGTGGCATGATTGCCTGGGGTATTGTTTTCTCTGTAATTTCCGGTCTTGTCGCAGGGGTCGTCATTGGTCAGGCCACAGAATATTACACTTCCGATGAATACGCCCCGACTAAAGGGATTGCTGGGCAGGCCGTTATGGGCCCAGCCACCACGATTATCGATGGATTGGCTACCGGCATGTATTCCTCAGGAATTCCGGTGCTTACCATTGTGGTCGGCATCATTTGTTCGTTCGGTTTTGCTGGTGGATTCCACGATATGTCCATGGGCCTTTACGGCATCGGTTTTGCCGCTGTTGGTATGCTTGCCACGCTGGGCATCACGCTAGCCACCGACGCCTACGGTCCGATCGCCGACAACGCGGGCGGTAATGCGGAAATGGCACACCTTCCTCCCGAAGTCCGTGAGCGCACGGACGCGCTGGACAGCCTGGGTAATACCACGGCCGCCACGGGTAAAGGTTTCGC
>JBBQSL010000029.1:0-26540 GCA_038213895.1 Kiritimatiellales bacterium
CAGGATGGGAAACGAGTCAGCTGGCAGACAGGCCCAGTCATTTGGGGTGAGCCCGGAACTAATGGACAACACGCGTTTTATCAGCTCATACATCAGGGCACCAAACTGATCCCTTGCGACTTTATCGGCTTTGCTAAATCGCACAATCCGCTCGGTGACCATCACGTCAAGTTGATGGCGAATTTCTTTGCACAGACCCAAGCGCTGGCCTTTGGTAAAACCGCTGAAGAGCTGAAAGCCGAAAAAACACCCGCAGAACTAATTCCGCATAAAACCTTTGAAGGCAACCGACCGACCAACAGCATCATGGCGGAAAAACTGACACCGGAAGTGCTTGGACAGTTAATCGCTCTTTATGAGCAAAAAATCTTTGCGCAGGGAATGATCTGGGACATTTTTTCTTTCGACCAGTGGGGTGTGCAGCTGGGTAAGGTACTGGCGTCAGCCATTTTGCCAGAACTGGAAGACAACACGGAGCTGAAACACGACACCTCGACCAACCAGCTGATTGAATATTTCCGGCGCACCCGCTAAAGCGAACGCCTTAATAGGCTCTGACAATTTTTAAAGTCCATTAAATGAAGGTAATTCAATCAGAGACGGAGTAGCCATTTTAGATTTATTTTCAGGTGACTTTTCTATTGTCTCCCTTCAGGATTGGGATTATTCTCCCCGCTCATTTTTGTTCTGCAAATGGAGTTTTTGTTATGGCGCATCCTCTCGAAGCACTTCTGGTACTACAGGAAAAAGACCGTAAAATCGCAAAACTCCAGCGGGAAATCCGCGATATCCCCGCCCGCAAGGCCGATATCGACAAACAGCTTGAAGGTGCCAAAACTAAACTGGCACAATCCCGTGAAGCACTAAAGAAAATCACGACGGATCTTAAACAGCTCGAAATTGAAGTCGGTGTTAATAATGAAAAAATTATAAAATATAAGCAGCAGCAGATGGAGGCTAAAACTAACGACCAATATCGTGCCTTCTTACAGGAAATTGCCGCCGCTGAAAAAATAATTTCAGGACTCGAAGACCGCGAAATTGTTCTAATGGAACAGGCTGAGGCTTCCAAAAAAGGCATTACAGAGCGTGAATCAGAGCTTAAAGAAGAAGAGGGCGGAGTCCGTGAAGAAAAAGAGATGCTTGAAGAGCGTCTGGGCGAAGTTCAGGAAGATCTCGATAAAATCGTCGCTGACCGCGGACGGATCACCTCAACCGTCAACCCGGCGTTGCTCACTAAATATGACCGCCTCTTTAAAAATAAAGGCGATTTTGCCGTCGTTCAAGTAGAGAAAGACCACTGCTCTGGCTGTCACATGAGATTGCCGCCGCAAGTCACCAACGACGCGCTCAATCCGGCCAAGCTGGTTATCTGCAACTTCTGCGGACGCATGCTCATCAACCTGCGCTAAGAGCCCAAAGTAGGATCGGCTTCCAACCTATCCAGACAGCCGAGATGGCTGTCTTACATTAAAACCCATCCAATGTTTGGAAAACTGCTCGCTTCGACCGAGTTCGGTGCGTATGTTTCCTAGTTGCAGGCAGAGTGTATCGACCGCTCTTTGGTTCGCCAAGGGGAGGAAAGTCCGGACTCCGCAGGGCAGGACGTTCCGTGGTTAACGCGGGAACATCGGTGCGAGATCGCCGGTGATGGAAAGTGCCACAGAAATTATACCGCCGACCCGCTTTGCGGGTAGGTAAGGGTGAAATGGTGGGGTAAAAGCCCACCGCTCCAAGGGTAACCGCGGAGGCAGGGTAAACCCCGTCCGGAGCAAGATCAAATAGGGAACAAGGAGCTGCCCGCTCCACTTGAGTTCCGGGTTGATCGCATTAGATAAATGGTCGACTCCTTCGGGAGAACAGAATCCGGCTTACCGCTCTGCCTGCATCTTTTTTTTTGGAGAGGAATGGTGGATTAATGGAATACTGGATTAGTGGATTCTAAAATTATTTAACTGATCCATTCCTTGGCGATTTTACTTAAGTTTTTCGAAAACCCGGGGATCGACTGGGAGGTCGATATATTTACCTAAGATTATTTTTGAAAAATCTGGATGTTGCGGGTTGAGCAACCAGTTGCTTTCATTAGGTACCACCACACTTGGGACACCTAGAATGGCAGAACCATTTTCTTTGATCCAGAGATCGCCAATCGCTTTCGTTGTAAAACTGGGCGGCGATGCATTCCATAAAAAAGGCAGGCTGTCGATGGGGATGGTTTGCACGAGTTTTGCGTCGAATGTGATAGGAATTGCTTTGAAATATTTGAGCGTTTTTTTGATCTCCAGATGAACAATTATTTCCAGCAGAGCGAGGGAAAGTGTGCTAGCAGTGTAAACCATCCGCACCCCGTCTGAATTCCATCGTCCACCCGCAATTCGCGCGCCTTCGCCATTAAAGGCGACATCGAGATAATCCTCGTGAACAATGCGCCACGCTTGAATCATTAGCAAAAAACCCCATGAGCAATGCGCCGCAACTGTTTTTCTACTTCCTGAGCACCGGGCTCGGTATCTGCATAATTCAGCGGGGTTTCGTCGTTGAAGGTTTCTTTCGGAGTGGCAAACCACTGACGGACAGCGTCTTCATCTTTAAAAAGATTCAAGGCAATTTTGAAAAGCCGCCCAAGTCGGTAAACTCGTTCCGATTCATCGGTGTTCAACCGGCCGCTTTCGCGGCGGCGGATTAGTGTACGCGGATTGATGTTTAGGGTTCTAGCCAGTTGCGGAATAGGTACGCCGAATTCCTTAAGTAGAGTATCGAAGCTCTGAACGGGCAGGCCGCGCTTAATTTCGCTAATGATATTTTGCCTGCTGTTGATGGCATAGCTAAACAGTGCCACGGGTTCTTCGACCATCATCACGGCTGGCTCAACTTCTGGATAAGTAAACTTTTTATTAACCATTATACACCTCCGACATCTGTCTTTTTATATACGACATCTGTCTTTTAAGTGCAAGCGTTTTTTGGAGAGGAATGGTGGAATGATGGAATACTGGATCAGCTGAAAGGCCGGATTCGGGGAATGGTTTTCGACGGGAGACTTTTTCGGAAGAACCCACCCCGGCCCTCCGGTGGAGGGGAGCATTCCTTTTGGAGGGGTGCGTCGTCTTGTGCGCCGCAGGGGGACGCGGCGCGGTGGGTTGTCATGTTACGTGTTAGGATTACGCATTATTCGTTACGAATTACGTTTCTCAAAATGCTTGGAATCGCCCCACTCATTAAATCCGATGGTTTCGCCGATTCCTTTGATCCGGGAGGTCAGACAGCCGCGGCACATGGATGAGTTTTCATCGAGGCAGGGCTTGTTGTCGTAGAGCGTGTAGTTCGGGCGGAATTCAGTTTCTGTCACGTTGGGCATGATGACGTTGGCCCCGCACAGCAATCCCATTTCGCGTCCGGAATGGTCTAAAGCCTGAAGCGCAGTGGCCGCGGCGATATTGATGTCCTTGAGCACAATGCGCACGACAGCGATCATTTTGAGTCCGAGCGTCAACGCGGCTTGTTTCTGCGCGTCGGTGTACGGCGGAATTTCCGCGCCCATTGGCGTGTCGCGATGAGGGATGTACGGGCCCATGCCGATCATGTCCACGTCGATTGCTTTCATGAAGAGGATATCGTTGACCAGATCGTCGGTGGTCTGGCCAGGCAGTCCCATCATGACGCCGGTGCCGACCTGATAGCCAGTCTTTTTGAGCAAGACGAGGCAGTTTTTGCGGACTTCGAAACTGTGATCCGCCGGATGTAGTTTTTTATACAACTCCGGATTAGTGGTTTCAATGCGGAGCAGGTAGCGGTGCGCGCCCGCTTCGCGCCAGCGGCGGTAGGTTTCTTCCGTCTGCTCACCGAGCGACAGCGTGATGCCAAGCTTACCGTCCGTCGCCGCTTTAATCCGCATCAGGACGCGCTCAATCAGTTCTATATAGGCCGCGTCCTGCCGCTCGCCAGACTGAATCACGACCGAGCCGTATTCGTTCTCAAACGCCCAGACCGCTTCGCGCACCATTTCCTCTTCGTCCATCTGGAAGCGCGTCACGTTGTGGTTGCTCTTGCGGATGCCGCAGTAGTAACAGTCCTTGATGCAGATATTGCTACACTCGATGATGCCGCGGAAATAGGCAACCCGTCCGACATACTTCGTTTTCACGCGGTAGGCGCAGTCGTATAACGCCTGAAGCTCCACCGGATCGGTAATTTCCAGTAACGCCTGCATTTCGGCTGGCATCAGCTTTTCATCGGCATCGACCTTTTTTAAAATAGAATCTGTCATATCGGTTCAATTCGTCTGATCAAAAATACAAATCTCGGTCGCCGTTTTTGATCTGTTCCATTCGTTCGAGCAGTTTGTTTTTCTGTTCACCGTCGGGCATGCGTTCCAACTCACGCTCAATCTGCTTCATGCCGGCCTTGCGGGTTTCTGGCGACGAGTAATCTTCCATGTATTCGAGAAAGGTCAATACGGCGTTGGGTGTGCAAAAGCGCTTCACAAAGCCGGGAATAGCAAATTCCATGAAATGCTCGCCGGTGCGACCGAGGCGGTAGCAGCCGGTGCAGAAGCTGGGAATAAAGTCGGCTTCGCACAATTCGCGGATAACCTGATCGAGCGAACGTCCATCGTTCAGCACGAACTGGCTCTTTTTGTAACTCTCTTTGTCCTGTTGCGAATAGGCACCGACACCGATGTCGGAGCCAGCATCAATCTGCGACACGCCGAACTGGATGATTTCATTCCGGATGGCGACCGATTCGCGGCAGGTGAGAATCAGTCCGGTGTACGGTACGGCTAGGCGCAGAATGGCTACGAGCCGTTTAAAGTCGTAGTCGCTGACGCCCTGCGGCGGACGGTCGCATAGTGCGGTGCCGATGGCTGGTTCGATGCGCGGAAAGCTAATGGTGTGCGGCCCGACCTTGAATTTTTCTTCCAGATGAATGGTGTGGTAGAGCAGGGCCATCGTCTCAAAACGCCAGTCGAATAATCCCATCAGCGCGCCGATGCCTATGTCGTCGATGCCCGCCTGCTGGGCGCGGTCGAGTCCGTGTAATCGCCAGAGGAAATTGCTTTTTGGACCCGCCGGATGCATCTGCTTATAGGTTTCCTGGTGATAGGTTTCCTGAAAAATTTGGTAGGTGCCGATGCCCGCGGATTTCACCAGCCTGAAACCCTCAACGTCCAGCGGCGCGGCGTTGATATTGACGCGCCGGATTTCACCGTTGCCGTGCTTCTGGTTGTAAACTTCCACCACGGTGTCATGAATAAACTGCGCGTCATACTGTGGGTGCTCGCCGTAAACCAGAATCAGCCGCTTGTGGCCGCGCTTGACCAGCGCTTCGATTTCGCGGTCGAGCTCCGGCATCGTCAGTGTTTTGCGGGAAACTTCTTTATTGGTGCAACGGAAGCCGCAGTACTGGCAGTTGTTAATGCACTCGTTACCGATGTAGAGCGGAGCAAATAGAACAATCCGGTTGCCATAGATACGCTGTTTAAGTTCGCGGGCACCTTCAAAAATCTCATTTACCAGCGCCGGGTCTTCGGCGTTGATTAAGATCGCCATCTCTTCCGGATCGAGCCGGTTTTTGTTTAGCGACTTCTGGATTACCGCCCGGACCCGTTCCGCCGACGGATTTTTTGTCGTTTCCAACCATTGGAAAATTTCAGCCTCCGGAATGAAACTGGTGAGTCCTGTTGTGTCTATTTTCATATCTAGTAATGCGTGACGAGTAATGCGTAATAGGGATTTCTCCAGTTACGTATTAAGTGTTACTCGTTACGACTCCTTTCAAAAGCATCCAGTGCGGCAGGGAAGGGGCTGAGCACCCGTTTCAACACGCCCTGCGTTTGTGAAATACAAAGTCCGTAGTTGGTGATCGGGATACCTGCCGCTTCGCATTTTTCAATCCGCGATAGAATTTCGCGTCGGTTGTGCATACAGCCGCCGCACTGCACGACGAGGCTGTATTCGCTGAGGTTGTCGGGTAAATCGCGACCGGCATAATTGTCAATTTGCAGTTCGCAACCGCAGTACTGACGGAGCCAGCGCGGAATTTTAATGCGGCCGATATCGTCCTCGGCAGCGTGATGCGAGCACGACTCGGCAATCAGCACCTTGTCACCAGTTTTCAATCGGTCAATCGCCGCCGCGCCAGCGGCGAGCTTCGGCAGATCGCCTTTTAGTCGCGCGAAGAGAATCGAAAACGTGGTGCAGGGAATTTCATTCGGCGTATCACCGATCATTTTTAGTACAACCTGTGAATCGCAGACCACCAGATCCGGCGGTATTTTTAGCTGGTTGAGCATGTGTGCGTATTCGCGCTCTTTGACGACCAACGTGGCGGCATCGTTATCTAGCGCGTCGCGGATGGTGGAAACCTGTGGCAAAATCAGGCGGCCTTTCGGCGCCTGCAGGTCGATCGGCACGATTAGCACGGCAATACCGCCGGGTTTCACCAGATCGCCGATCAGCGGCGGCGGTTGAAGGAACTCTTCTGGACAGACTGCAATCAGGCGGGTTTTGAGTTGCGACAACACCTTTTCGCGGGACGCGAGATCGGTGGAGTTGCAGCAAAGGTCTGACGAGTCGGACAGGTCAGATAAGTCTGACTTGTTGGCAACCCGGATGACCGGGATTTTTTTCTCTGCGGCCAGCGCAAAAACTTTCCCCTCAAACTCGCCGAACAGATCGCCTTCGCAAATCAGCAAAATAACATCGGCACGGTCGAACACCTTATTTGTTTTTTCAACGCGCTTACCGCCCAATATGGTCGTGTCGTCGAGTCCAGCGGTGTCGATAAAAACCACCGGACCAATGGGTAACAACTCCATTGTTTTTTCGACAACGTCGGTGGTAGTGCCGGGCTGTTCCGAGACAATTGAAACATCCTGACCGGCAATCAGGTTCAAAAAGCTCGACTTGCCCGTGTTCGTGCGGCCAAACAGGGCGATGTGCAGTCTTAAACTTTTCGGTGCGGTTTTCATGATGCGTATTTCGTATTGCGTATTACATACTTCGTATTGTGTATTTTAGGCGGTCTTTCCAATACGCAGTACGTAATACGCAATAATCATTATTCTCTGTATCCCAGTGACATCAAATTCTGTGGCGAGAGAATTTTATCCACCGTCTCTTTTCCCAGTTCTTTCTCCAGAAATTCGCGGATATTTCCTTTGCCGTGCTGTTCAAATTGTTTGAAGAGTTCGGAACAGCGGTCGTATCCCAGCATGGGAACAAACGCAGTAATAATTTCGGGAGAAGCATACAGCCGTTCTAGGCACTTACCTTGATTTACGTCAATTCTTTCAGCGTGTTTTACCAGCATTTGTGCGGCGGCGATCAGCAGGTCGATGGACTCGAGCAAGGCATCAGCCAGTAACGGCATGAATTCGCAGATTTGAAGCGAACCGCGTGCGGCGCAGTCGGCGACTATGTTGTTGTTCGCTTTCACTTTGATGCCGATTTGCATGACTGACTCCAGAATGACCGGATTAACTTTGCCGGGCATGATGGACGAACCGGCCTGTACCGCAGGCAATTTAATTTCATCAAGCATCGCGAGGAGACGCAGGTCGTCGCTGACTTTAATCAGGTTGACTGCAGCGGCATTTAGGATGCCAGAAACTTCGACGAAGCAGTCGGCATTGGCGGTGGCTTCAACCATATTTTCGGCGCGACTCAAGCCGAGGCCGGTTACTTCGCGTAGTTTTTCGATAACGAGAAAAATATAACTGCGTGGCGCGGTAAGGCCGGTGCCGATGGCGGTGCCGCCGAGGTTGACGGTGCGTAACCGCTCTTCGCATTTGAAGGTACGCCAGCGGTCGCGCGCAAAAGCTTCTGCAAAAGAGGCAAACTGTGCTCCGAGCGTAAGTGGAACAGCATCAACAAGTTCTGTTTTGCCTAGAATTGGCAGATTAGCCCATTTTTTTTCCAATGTTTGGAAAACACCTTGCAGTGCGGCAAACGCTGCGCTCAGATCTCGCACGCCGTAAATGGCGGCTATTTTTAGTGCTGTCGGGTACGTGTCATTCGTGGATTGGTGTAGATTGACCTCTTCGATCGGATGAGTTCCAGCGCGATTGCCGATGACTTCATTGACCATCATGTTGGTGGAAGTGCCAGCGCCGCCCTGCAAGGCAGAAAGTGGCGGGTGGCAGGTGACGAGTGGCGAGTGGCAGGCTTCGATGATACGATCCGCTTTTTCGGCAGAGAGGAAGCCGAGTTCTTTGTTAGCAAGGGCGCAGGCTTTTTTGACATGGGCATAAGCACGGAGCAGTCGCTCATTCACGGAACTTCCGAGGATTGGAAAATTCTCCATCGCCCGAGCGGTGTGAATTCCCCACGGAGCATCAGCAGGAAGTTCTTTCGAGCCAATGCAGTCGGTTTCGATGCGGGTTTTCATGGGAATTATGAATGATAAATTATGAACAATGAATTCGGGATGTATCTATTCATCATTTAGAACTCAGCACTCATCCTTTCTTACTTAACATGGATTTAACGGAAACACCGGACAGAGCGCCCAGCTTCCCAGTGAGGTTGCCGAGTTCGTCCGTTGTCGCATCGACGATCAGGGTAATGGCAGAGCAGGAGCGTTTTTCGTAGGGAACTCCCATCCGAGCAACGATCAGTGCGCCGTAATACCCAAGTAATTCGTTTACCGCCATCGCGTTGGCTTCGCGGTCTTCAATGATGATTCCTATGAAACCTAATCTCTTTTGCATAGCCATTCCTCCAAAAAAAAAGTGCTCCGCCGCATTTCTGCGGCGGAGCATGGAGACGGCTGGCAGCTACGCAAAACCGTTTTCCTAAATTGTCCGTTTGCCTTGGGTCAGGGAAGCCCTTGCCGCAGAAAACTCCAATACAGTACACCAGATTCTACTTCTTGTACACTTTTCGTTCTTGGTAGACGGTGTGTAAAAGTTCGTGAGCCTTGTGGCCCAACGGTTTACCAAGAAAATCTTCGTAGATTTTAGTGATCATTGGGTTGTGGTGAGAACACCGCTGAACGGACTTTTCGTCATCTTTGTAAATACCAGCGATTCGCTTCTTACGGATCTCGTCGGTAGCGCCGTGAGGCTGTCCGCCCCCGCCGATACATCCGCCGCGACAGGCCATCACTCCGATGAAGTGAAAAGGTAGTTCTTCACCTTTTTCTTTAGCTGCACGTACTTGGTTTAGAACGGCTTCTACATTTCCCATCTGATGGGCAACAGCAACACGGATCTTGGTGCCTTTAATATCAACTTCGGCCGCTTTCACCCCTTCAAGACCACGAACTTCCATGAAGTTAACATCCTTAAGGTCTTCTTTAGTGATCAGGAAATAAGCCGTGCGTAGCGCCGCTTCCATTACCCCGCCGGTGACACCGAAGATGGTGCCAGCGCCGGAGTATTCGGCCAGCAGACTGTCCGGCTCTTCTTCCGGCAGATTTTTGAAGTCGATGCCGGCCTGCTTGATCATACGGGCCAGTTCACGGGTGGTGATGGAGACGTCCACATCCTGAAAGCCGGATGAGGTCATCGTCTCGGAGCGCGATACTTCAAACTTTTTGGCGGTACAGGGCATGACAGAAACGACGTACATGTCTTTCGGATCAATACCTGTCTTTTCAGCGTAATAAGTTTTCGCCATTGCACCGAGCATCTGCTGCGGCGACTTGGCCGAGGAGAAGTTCGGGATGAAGTCGGGCGCAAATTTTTCCATGTAGTCAGTCCAGGCCGGGCAGCATGAGGTTATCTGCGGCAGAACTCCGCCTTCCGTCACGCGGCGTACGAACTCCGAGCCTTCTTCCATAATAGTGAGGTCGGCCGTGAAGTTGGTATCAAAAACAGCGTCGAATCCAAGGCGACGGAGAGCCGTATAAAGCTGGCCGGTTAGTATTACGCCGGGTTCGTAGCCAAATGCTTCGCCGATGGCGACGCGCACGGCGGGTGCAATCTGCACGACGCAATGCTTTTTCGGTGCTTCGATAGCCTTCCACACCTCTTTGGTCTGGTCTTTTTCATAAATAGCACCTACGGGGCAGTGAGCAGAGCACTGGCCACATTTGATGCACGGGCTTTCATCGAGCGTGACGTCCGCAGCCGGAGCAATACGGGTTTTTTCACCGCGTCCGATAAATTCGAGAGCCCAGACACCTTGCATATTTTGGCAGACTTTGGCGCAACGTCCGCAGGCGATACATTTTTCGGGGTTAAGCACGATAGAGGTCGTCGAATTATCTACCGGCAGATCGCGCAGGCGTTGTTCATAAGGCACTTCACGAATTCCAAATTCCTCTGTCAACGTCTGCAATTCGCAATTGCGATTACGGCTACACTGGAGGCAATCGTTGGGATGAGTAGAAAGAATCAGTTCAAGCACCGTACGGCGTACGCTGACAATTTCTGGATCGTGGGTAATCACTTTCATGCCGGGACCAGCAGGTGTAGCGCAAGCGCGCAACATCTTCGGCGAGCCTTCGACTTTGACAACGCAAATACCGCAGGCTGCCCAGGGTTCTAGGTCGCTGTGATAGCAAAGGGTCGGGATTTTTACGCCAACCAATTTTGCCGCGTCGATAAGTGAGGTTCCGGGTTTTACCGATACCGGAATTCCGTTGATTTCGAGTTCAATCATATTCATGGGTTTCTCCAAATTATCCTTTTTTAACGGCATCGAACTTGCAGGCGGTAAAACATTGTCCGCACTTGATGCACTTCGACTGGTCAATGACGTGGATTTTTTTCACTTCACCACTGATACAGGAAACTGGGCAACGTCGTGCGCAGGCGGTACAGCCGACACATTTTTCTTCATCAATGGTATAGGTGAGCATGCTCTTGCACTTGCCCGCTGGGCATTTCTTGTCTTGAATGTGTGCGATGTATTCGTCCTCGAAGTACTTCATGGTGGACATGAACGGGTTCGGCGCCGTCTGGCCGAGGCCGCAAAGCGAGGCTTTGCGCATGGCGTGGCCGACGTCCTTGAGTTTCTGAAGATCGTCCATTTCGCCCTGACCTTTACTGATGCGATCAAGGATGTTGTAACAGGTGCGTCCGCCAATGCGGCAGGGTGCGCACTTACCGCATGATTCATCCACCGTGAATTCAAGGTAGAATTTGGTGACGTCAATCATGCAGTCGTCTTCATCCATAACGATCATTCCGCCTGAGCCCATCATCGAACCGATGGACTGCAAGGTTTCGTAGTCGATTGGGGTATCGAGGAAGTCGGCCGTTATACAACCGCCGGACGGTCCGCCGGTCTGTGCCGCTTTGAATTTTTTACCGTTGGCAATGCCTCCACCGATATCATAAATAATGTCGCGCAATGTGGTTCCCATTGGAACTTCGATCAGGCCGGAGTTGTTGATTTTACCAGTCAGTGCGAACACCTTCGTTCCCTTGGAGGTAGCGGTGCCGATACTGTTGAACCACTTGCTACCTTTGAGTAGAATGACTGGAATATTTGCATAGGTTTCGACGTTGTTGATAACGGTCGGTTTACCCCACAGACCTTTGACGGCCGGGAAGGGAGGGCGCGGCACGGGCATACCGCGGTTGCCTTCGATGGAGGCCAACAGAGCGGTTTCTTCACCGCAGACAAAGGCTCCAGCACCGAGACGGATCTCAATGTCGAACGAGAAGTCTGTGCCGAGGATTTTATCGCCGAGCAAACCGTATTCCCGAGCCTGAGCCATAGCGGTATTGAGCCGCTCAATCGCCAGCGGGTATTCGGCGCGGATGTAGATGAAACCTTTGCTCGCGCCGACGGTATATCCGGCAATGGTCATGGCTTCGAGGACAGAGTGGGGGTCACCTTCAAGTACGCTACGATCCATGTAAGCGCCCGGATCGCCTTCGTCGGCATTACAGACGATATACTTTTGGTCGGCAGGCGTATTTTTGGTGAACTGCCACTTACGACCGGTGGGGAAGCCCGCGCCGCCGCGTCCGCGCAGTCCGGATTCGGTGATTTCATTGACGACCTGATCGGGGGTCATTTCAAACAGCGCCTTTTCGAGAGCGGCATAACCGTCGCGGGCGATGTATTCGTCAATGATTTCAGGATTAATGACCGCGCAGTTACGTAGAACGATGCGTAGCTGTTTGCGGTAAAAACTGATATCGCTCGAACGAGGATCATTTTCCTGTTTATTTTCCTTATAGAGCAACCGTTCGACTTTGCGTCCTTTAACGATGTGCTCCGTGATGATCTCGTGTGCGTCTTTAGGTCCTACTTTGACGTAAAAACTTTCGTCCGGCAGGATTTTAACGATGGGGCCCTGTTCGCAGAAACCAAAACAACCGGTTTTGACGAGCTGAGCCTCAGCCTCGACGCCAGCGGCTGCGATTTCTTTTTGCAGCGCTTCGTAGAGTGCTTTGCCTTTGTTTGATTCACACGCGGTGCCCGCGCATACCAGAATGTAATTTTTGTAGGCCATGTTACTTACCTGCGTTTTTAATGATGTCGGTGGAAGGTTTGTCAAAAATATGGTCGCTTACCAGCGCCTTGCCTTGGAGGTGTTCGCGCACGATGCGTCGAGCGGTTTTGTCGTCCACATTGCCATAAACGACGTGCGGCATGTCGTCGCAAATTACTTCAACAGTCGGTTCAGAGAAACAGAGTCCCATGCACCCAGTTTGTTTGATGGTCACATCAGTAATACCGGCCTTTTCCATTTCATCAAGAAATGCATCAAATACGGCTTTTGCACCCGCAGCGATTCCGCAGGTTCCCATACCGATCACGATTTCTGCCCGTTTGCCTTCAGCATCACGCTGGGCCATGTTTTTTTTCTTATTGTCGCGCAATTTGCGCAGATCATCCAATGTCAGTTTTGCCATCGATTCATCCTGCCTTTCTTAAATCATTTTCCTGTGAGGTCGCATAGGTTTTGAGCAGTGATAAGCTGCCCGTACTATGTAGATCGCCTAAGGCTTCTTCCAGTTCGCAGCGGGAGAGGGTGTAGCCGTCTCCATTCAATGCCCTGTTGACTTTCAATTCGCCTTGAGTCGGCATCGTCAGCATCATCGCGACGGCACCGGCGAAATCGCCGAGCGGTGGCAGGTCAACATGTTGTGCTTTGGCACGAAAACGAATGACGGTTCCGTAACCCTCTTGTGATTCAATTGATGCCGTACCGCCAGCGGCTTCAGCGGTTTGGAACAGGAAGGGCAGGCCGAGACCTACGCGACGGTGCGCGTGTTTGCGTCCGTTGCTGTAGAACGGATCAACTGCTTTCACTTGTGTTTCGCTGTTCATGCCTTTACCGTTGTCTTGTACTTCAAATTCAAACCACTCCTCAGTCTCACGGATATTCAGTTCGATTTCCGTGGCGTCTGCTTCAACGGAATTCTGAATCAGATCCGTCATCAGATCGCATAAGGTTGCGTGCACTATTTCCCCCGAGCCTGATCCAATATTTTTTTAATCTGAGCAATTTTCACACTGCCGAACACTTCGCCGTTGACGGTCATCACCGGAGCGAGACCGCAGCAACCAATGCAACGGACAGCCTCAACCGAAAATTCACCGTCCGGCGTGACTTTATTCAGCCCGACGCCGAGTTGACGTTCCATTTCGAGAAGGATGTCTTCGCCGCCTTTAAGGTAACAAGCGGTTCCCATGCAGACGGCGATCCGGTTGCGACCTGGCTTCGTGAGTTTAAAGAGATGGTAAAAGGTAATTACGCCGTAGATCTTTGCAACAGGGGTATCCAGAAGATCGGCGACTTCAAAAGCGATCTCGCGCGGAATGTAACCGAAGTGTTCTTGCACTTGGTGCAACACCATAATCAGGTTACCTGGTTTGTTTTTCCACTCGTTGATAAAGGTAATAATTTTAGCCGGCAGTTTTTGTTTAGACATGGGATTCTCCAAAATTGAGCACCGAAGATATCGGATGAAAAAAATCCTTCAACTAAAAATGTGAAATATTTGTTATTTAAAACCGCATATAAATAATAATATTGACATTAAACATCATGTTTTTTAAAAAATATGATACCAACGTAACAAAAAGGAGCGTTTCTGATGAAAACACAGTCGGCAGTTGTTGAACGTCTTTTGAAATATCGTGATGTTATGCAGAAAATGAAAGGACTGGGCTTCGTCCGAGTATTTTCTGACAATCTGGCCGATGCCCTTGGGGTTTCGCCGTCGCTGGTACGCAAGGATTTTTCTATGTTTGGTCTAACCGGCAATAAACGTGGCGGCTATAATATCGAAGAACTCATCACACGGCTTAATGTGATTCTCGGTAAGGATCGTAAACAAAAAATCATTATTGTCGGCTGTGGGAAAATGGGCCGAGCGCTTATGAACTATAACGGCTTTCCAAGGGTTGGAATTCGAGTCGCCGCTGGGTTTGACAGCGATCCGGCTATTCTGGATGAAGCCGCGCCGATTCCGATTCTGCATATCAGCAAAATGAAAGATTTCATCGCTGAAAACAGTATTCAAGTTGCTGCGCTTACGATTCCGGAACCTTCCGCACAATCCATTATTGATTCATTGAAAAAAACCTGTATCAAAGGCGTCATTAATTTTGCGCCCGTTGCTCTGCGAAGTTCTGAAAATTTTATTATTCAAAACATCAATGTGGAACAGGCCATTGAAAATGTTTTTTATCAAATCCATTTCGCCGAGAATTTGGTTCCGACTGATGAAAGTATAAATGAAAAAACTGAAACCGTTAATTGATTCGCTGGCTATAAAAATATTGACTGCGCCAGCCGGATGGGAAGAGCGCGAGATCTCGGGGGCTTTTGCCTCCGATCTCATCAGCGATATTCTGGTTATCGAAGGTGAGAATACTTTGCTAGTCACCTCACTGCTTTCCGATCAAGTACTGCATGCCGCTGATGTCGTCGGAGCTTCTGCTGTGATATTCGTTAATCGCAATCACGTTCCAGCCTCGCTTGGTAAGGCCGCAGCTAAACAAAACCTTCCACTTTTTCACACACCGCTTACGAAATTTGATTTCTGTGTCCGGCTCGGAAATCTACTGGAGTCTATATGAGCCACGCGCCGCAACCGGCCGAAGATATGTCCCTGCGCATTCAGGAGCTGGCTGGCAATTTGAAGATCCGTGATGTTATGACCCGCAAGGTTTTTGCCGTTACAAAAACATGCACCATGCGCGATGTGCAAATTATCATGAAAAATAACGCGATCAGCGGGGTTCCGGTCGTGGATGAACGACATGTGGTTGGCCTGATCAGTGTGCATGATATTATGAATGCCTTTGAACAGGGCTGGATGAATGATCCGGTGTCGAAACACATGGTCACCGGCGTACGTACGCTCAGCGAAGAGCAACCCCTGGCTCTCGCAATGTCAGCCTTTAGTAAATTTCCTTACCGCCGCTTCCCCGTCGTAAATCAAAGTAACGAACTGACCGGCATGCTCACCATGCGCAACATCAACATGGCATTAATTCAGGAACTGACGCGGCAACTTGCGGTTATCGAAACGGAAATAGGACAGGTTACACCGTCGGCCTCCTCGGAAAACTGTATCTTTTATCGCATCTACCGGCTCGCCCGCTACGACTTCGAATCGGGAGGGAAAGCGTCTGCTGAATTGCGCGCCCAATTGCAGGCACGCGGCATTAATCCGAAGATCATCCGGCGTGCAGCAGTCGCCTGTTACGAGCTTGAAATAAACATCATTGCCCACTCCTTTGGTGGAACACTTTCGCTCTACATCAACCGTGACCATGTGCGAATCACCGCCAACGACTGCGGGCCCGGCATTGCCGATGTCGAGCAAGCTATGACCGAAGGATACTCCACCGCCAGCGACTGGATTCGCTCGCAAGGCTTTGGGGCTGGTATGGGACTCCCAAACACCAAACGGCTTTCCGATGAATTTGCCATTAAGTCCGGCGTAGATATGGGCACGATGGTCAAAGCCGTTGTTTATTTAGGAAGTGGCGAGTGATGGTGGCAAGGGGGAGAACATGAGCAGTGGAAACCTCGAAAATTTTGTCATTTGCCACTTGTAGCGACGAAGGAGATACAATATGAAAACTAGTGAACTCGCATTGCCCACTCTGAAGTGTGTACAACCTGCTTCTGGAAATATTGAAATTACCGGAGGCTACACCTCAGACTTGTTGAGTGATGTCATGGCGCATCTCAAAGAAGGTGATGCACTCATTACAATTCAGGCCCATAAAAATACGGTCGCTGTCGCCTCACTCATGGGGGCTTCTGCCGTCATTTTATGCCATGGACGCATGGCATCATCCGATATGCTGGAAGTTGCCGGAAAAGAAAATATCGCCATTTTCATTTCTTCCGGCAGTCAGTATGAAACAACCGTTTCACTCGCTAAAACACTTGGTAAATAACCGGCATGAAAGCTCGGATTGATTTTCACATTCATTCCTGCCTTTCCCCGTGCGCCGCACTGGAAATGTCGCCGCGAATTATTGTCGCACGCTCCATGGCGGCCGGAATCGATTGCATCGCGCTCACTGACCACAGTTGCACTGAAAACCTGCCGGCCTTCCATCAGGCCTGCGTTGAAGCAGGGATGAATTGTCTTTATGGTCTCGAGGTTTCCACTGCCGAAGAAGTTCACGTTCTTTCCCTCTTTGACGACCTGCATCGTGCGCTCAACTTTGGACAGATGATTTACAGTCATTTACCCGATCGACCGACAAACCCAAAATTGTTTGGTGAGCAACCCGTTGTCAATGTAGATGAAGAAGTCCTGCATTTTGCCGAAAAACTTCTGAATATCGGAACGGATATCTCCTTTTTTGATCTGGTACCAATGATACTTGAGGCAGGTGCACTTTGCATTCCATCACATATTGACCGCGAAGTGTGCGGCGCGATATCACATCTCGGATTTTTGCCTGACCTGCCGTACGATGCCGTTGAAGTAGTAGGGGGGATTGATCCCGAAATCGCGTGCCGCTGGCCGATCATTCGTTTTTCAGACGCTCATTATCCGGAACATATTGCGCGCCGCTTCACCGAAATCGAAACCGAAGCCTTCACCGTTCCCGCACTTCGCGAAGCCTTTCACCACCTTCTCCTTAAATAATATGAAAACTATACTGCTTTTTCTTTTGACGCTCAGCGTTGCAATGCATTCTCGGGCACAAGACAACAATTACCATCTGTTGATTGCTTCCGGCACTAAAACGCATAAAAGCGAAGGCCTCTATGTATTCGATGCTGATTTGGATCGCGGAGTTTTTGCCCAGAAATCGGCGGCTGAAGATGTTGTGAATCCGAATTATGTGGGGTTTTCACCCGATAAAAAATTCGTCTATGCGGTCAGCCAGACCGGAAATACAGGCACGGTCAGTGCGTTTGCCTTTACTGTCTCAAGCGGTGCCTTTTCTTTTTTGAACCGCGTAGATGCCCGGGGATCCGGCCCATGTTATGTATCGGTTACAAAACGACATGTTATCACGGCCGATTATTCAGGCGGAAGCGTTTCGGTGTTCGGACGTAAACCGGATGGATCACTGACCGAAACTTTGCAGGTGATTCAACACAGCGGAAGCAGTATCAATCTGAAACGGCAAAAAGGTCCGCATGTACATCAGACCGTCTTTACGCCGGACGGAAAATACCTTGCGGTGACTGATTTGGGAACCGATCAGGTCACCATGTATCGATACCAGCCGGACGCGACGGATAAGATTCTGATTCCGCACAGCAGTTTTGCGGTAAAGCCGGGTAGCGGTCCGCGGCATCTGACGTTCAGCAGGGATGGGAAACGGGCTTATCTGCTGCAAGAAATAGATGGAACGCTCACGGTGCTGGACGTGAAAAAAGGTCGGTTGCATCTGATGCAGGAAACAACCGTGGCCGTGAAAAGCGGTATTGAAAACGGTGCCGCCGATATTCACCTGTCACCGGACGGAAAATTTCTGTACGCCTCCAACCGCGGAACGGCAAACGACATCACTTGCTTTATGGTGAAAAAAGACGGAACACTGGTTTTTATCCAACAGGTTGCGACGGGTGGTATCGGCCCGCGCAATTTTGCCATCACGCCCGACGGACGTTATCTGCTGGCAGCCAACCAGCGAAGCGGCAATATAGCCATTTTTCGGCGCGATAAAAAAACCGGTTTATTGACGGATTCTGGGAAACGTCTGGATGCAGGAGCACCGGTTTGTCTGCTGTTTTTTTGAGTAATAAAACTGGCCGCAGTCGCAGGCACAGCATGGTTGTGAAAACACCATCTATTCAAAACTGCTGAGCAACTTGATTTCATCGGCCCAGATGGACGGATCGGGCGTTTCTAAAATCAGCGGCATGCCGTTGAACCGTTCGTCGGCCATCAGGCAGCGGAAGCAGTCGAGGCCGATAAAACCTTTGCCGAGGCATTCATGCCGGTCAACCCGCGAACCGAGTTCCTTTTTCGAATCGTTCAGGTGCATGCCTTTCAGATACTCGAACCCGGCAACCTTGTCGAACTCTTCGAATGTGTCCGTAAAAGTTTTTTCAGTGCGCAGATCGTAGCCCGCCGCAAACGTATGACAGGTGTCGAGGCAGACGCCGACTCGGCTTTTATCTTTTACCTGTGCAATCATTCCTGCGAGCTGTTCAAACCGATAGCCCATGTTCGAACCTTGTCCTGCCGTATTTTCAATCACAGCAATCACGCCTTTTGTTTTTGCCAGCGCCAGATTGATCGACTCGGCGATCAGGGTGATACACTCGCTTTCCGAACACTTGCCCAGATGACTTCCGGGATGGAAATTCAACCGATCAAGACCCAGCTGTTCGCAGCGCTGCATTTCATCAAGAAACGCTTCGCGCGATTTTTCCAAACCCTCGGCTTCCGGACTTCCCAGATTAATCAGATAACTGTCATGCGGAAGAATCTGCGCGGCTGAAAAGGCACCGGCGCAGTTTTGCTCAAACGCCTTGATGCTTCCTCCAGAGAGCGGGGCGGATGTCCATTGGCGCTGGTTTTTGGTAAACAGCGCAAAGGCAGTTGCACCGATGGCCTTGGCATTC
This sequence comes from Kiritimatiellales bacterium, assembly GCA_038213895.1. GTDB lineage: Bacteria > Verrucomicrobiota > Kiritimatiellia > Kiritimatiellales > Tichowtungiaceae > Tichowtungia. The sequence continues at coordinate 18,973 of JBBQSL010000029.1, forward strand.
AGCGGGGAGTTTTCTACTCCGCCGCTCGCACTGACATGAGCTCCGATTGTTTTCATAATCCTATAAGTAACGCTTTCAACGTGCCGGAACGACATTTTTCAGCTTAGAATGTGACCTCCGTCTTTCCTCCTTCGCTAAGGCTCCGGCGGACAAGCCGTCCTCTGTTCCTCCGCCCGCGCTTTCCTCTTTCGCAGGGGAATCCCCTACAAAAAGATCGCCCGGGAAATTATCGAAACCGATTTAACGAAGATCAGTTACGTGCGCGGACAAGGTATGCATCACAAAACCTCAGTGCTCTGCACCGTTGGGCACTGAACCTCAGCCTATCCGACGAAGCCAATAAGAAGTCGTCAATCAAAGGGAAAAGGAAAATTTAGGGATGGAGCAACGACTATCTGCTCCATTTGCTCCGGATCAATTTAGATGCGTGAACCCTGGCCGTGTCGCTAAGGATCTGTTGGTAAAGTGATGTATCATTCGTGCTGTAACTTTAAGCAAAAATGTCATATAAAAAATCATTAAAACAGCTTATTACAAAATACCATGGCAAGATCGTTTTAAAAACCGATGCATTTTTCTATTCGGTTTAATGATGAAGCCTTAAGGTATCTATCAGCATGACTGTTAATTTTAAATCCAATGGACAACGGGGTGCCGCCAATAACCGTACAAATGTTCCGCTTTCAACATTGGCTGCCGAAGCTGGCTTTCCTCTCAATATGCAGTGCGGCGGGCAGGGTGCTTGCAAAGGCTGTCTCGTAAAACTCGGGTCGGGGCGCTATCGAATTGGCGAAGCGGAAACCGTTGTTGCCGCTGGTGAAGTGCTTGACGCGCGGGCCTGCAAAACCGTGGTTTTGAGCGTACAAGTTGATGTTGAAGTGCCTGCGCGGTCGCTGTTGAAAATTGGGTCATGTTCGTCTGCCGATTTTTATGCCACGCGTAAGAATCTTTTCCAAGGTTCGGAAACCCGTGACGGTGAGCTCGGCATTGCGGTGGATATCGGTACCACGACGGTTGCGGTAATTCTGGTTAACCTTTCCAACGGTAGAATTTTGGCGCGCGAGTCGGCCTATAACCGGCAGATTGAACTGGCGGATAATATTGCTTCGCGTATTGCGCTTTGCTGTGAAGACGCCAATCTCAAAAAACTTCAACGGCTGATTATTAACGAAACGCTTTTTCCTCTGTTCGGAAACTGCGCTGCTGCAAAGTGCTTCGTAGCGCAAGGGCAAACGCCTGCTCAGGTTTTAGAGCGAGTGACACAGATTGTTTTCTCGGGAAATACCGTCATGAGTCATCTGGCACTGGGACTTTCTGCGCTGAGTATCGGTACAATTCCTTTCGAACCGCTGACTAAAGTATTCAGTGAACACGCCGCGCCGGAGATTGGGCTGACCTGTTGTCCGAACGCCCGCGTGCGGACGGTTCCAGCCATTGCCGGATATGTAGGCGGTGATATTGTTTCTGATCTTTATATTGCCGAACTTTCAAATGATCGGCTGGAACTGATTGTTGATATCGGCACCAATGGCGAAATTGTTTTGAATGATCACGGCAAACTGCTGGCCACGGCTACTGCGGCGGGGCCAGCTTTTGAGGGTGCCGGGCTGTTACATGGTTGCCGCGCAGATATTGGAGTCATTGAAAAAATTGTTTGTCACGCTGATGACACGATCGAATTTGAAACGATCGGCGGTAAGCCGGCAACCGGACTTTGCGGCAGCGCGGCGGTTGATTTTATCGCTTCTGCACTAGAAACCGGGTTGCTGAATACGATGGGGCGGTTTGATCTAGTTCGACTGCATGCATCTGGACGGTTTAAGTCGCTTGATTGCTGTGGTCTGAACGTGAACGCCTGTATCCTTGTTCAGCCGGAACTATCCGGTATCGGTGAAGCGGTACTGATTACGGAGTTTGATATTTCCCAGATTCTAAAAGCCAAAGCGGCGGTGTATGCAGGAATTCGTACGTTGGTAGAGCGTAGCGGGCGACGGATGGATGAAGTCGAACGTCTAGTGTTAGCGGGTGGTTTTGCAGCCCATTTGCGGTTAAAAAATGCCATTACAATAGGCCTGCTGCCGGAAATACCGCTGGAAAAATATGATGTGGTCGGCAACGGCTCGCTGGCTGGTGCGTATGCCGCGCTCGGTTCTTCCAGGGTATGGAACGAACTACACCGGATTGCAGAGCAACCGGAAACTTGTCATCTAGCTGAAACCAACGAATTTGAAAATCGCTTTATTGATGCGCTGGCACTGCCGAATTTGGATCCGGATGAATTTCCGGAAACACTTAAATTTGTAAACAAATCGGCGGAAATAAAACCAAAACAAGGAGATGGTTATGTGTAATGGAATGACAGAGCTGGATATCCCCTTCGAAAAACATGAGCTGATGAGCTTTCTTTGCGGATTGGAGTCCATTGATGCCCGCCTAAAAGAGACGCTTACCGCAGAAGAACTGGCGGCAGTAACTGGATCGCGCGAGCTATTACAGGAATTGATTGCCGGGATGCTCAGCTGTCATCCCCACGCCCATCAACACGATCACGATCATAATCATGATCATAGTCATGGGCATTCTCACCCGCACAATTAGTAGCGGGATCTTAAGTCTAGAGCGTATCCAAAAAATCTGTGGCCTGTTCTACAAGGTAACCTAGAAGGCTACGGTACGTATCGCAGGCATCTTGCCTGCTCAAAACGGCCATACCTTTGAAGCAGGCTGGAAGCCCGCGGTACGTATCGCTGGTATCCTGCCTGCCGTAAGTGGCTACACCTTTTGCGAAAACGCTCTAAAAGCGAAGGCCAAACATCGGTTTGATAAAACTGTTTATCTTTTACTAGCAACATTATCCCATTTTAAACCCAACAAGCGGCATAAAAGCGCCTGTTTTTAGCAAGATGGTTATATTTTATCAATCAAGCGACTATTCAAATATTCGAGTCCCTTCTTATCATGTGTGCCGCTTGCGGGGTTGTATGGAGCCGGTGTTACGAATATTAAATTTTTAACACGACAGTTTAAGTATCACGGCAGGCGAATACAAAATAACCTAAACTTAATAAGGGGAACCAATGGCAAAGCAGAAAATAGCGGACGCGGTTAAAGGTGGTAAGGTTCTGATTTCAGACGGTGCGTGGGGAACATTTCTCCAGAAAAAGGGGCTGAAACCCGGTGAGTGTCCTGAACTCTGGGCAGTTGATCGTCCGGCCGATGTCAAAGAAATCGCACAGGCTTATTTTGCCGCCGGTGCCGATATGGTGGAGAGTGATACATTCGGCGGAACTTCTTTTAAACTGGAACATTACGGCCTGTCTAACCGAGTGGCAGAAATTAATGAAGCCGCAGCGCGTCTATCTGCTGAAGCTGCAAAAGAAGCGGGCGGCACCAAATGGGTGATCGCGTCCGTCGGCCCGACCGGCAAGATGCTGGTGATGGAAGAAGTGACCGAAGAAGAGCTTTATAATTCGTTTAAGGATCAGGTGGTTGCTTTAGCCAAAGGCGGAGCGGATGCCATTTGTATCGAGACCATGAGCGATATCGAAGAAGCCGCGCTGGCGGTAAAAGCTGTTAAAGAAAATACCCCGTGCGAAGCCATCGCGACGTTTACCTTCGCTCAAACAGTTAACGGCGATTATCGCACGATGATGGGCGTTTCTCCTGAACAGGCGGCTGAAGCGATGCTGGAAGCTGGTGCGGATATTATCGGCACCAACTGTGGCAACGGTATTGAGCGAATGATTGATATCGTGAAGGTGATGCGCGCGGCGGCTCCAGGCACTCCAATTTTAGTTCATGCGAACGCTGGATTGCCGAAAAATATCAATGGGGTGGACACGTTCCCGGAAAGTCCAGAAGACATGGCTCGTCAGGTCAGCGGACTGGTTAAGGCTGGCGCGAATATTATCGGCGGATGTTGCGGAACGACTCCGGCGCATATCAAAGCAATGAAAGACGCGGTTAAAGCGTAATTTAAAGGAGGAAAAACTATGGCGATCAAAACAAAGTTTCTCGGTTCAGCAATCGGCTCTATGCCGTTCTCGGATGTCGAACATGCCATTGATGTTTCATTGACCAAGCTGGACTGCCCGATCTGGCCGCAGCTTTCCTTCTTCGGTCTGAAGGAGCAAATGGAAATCCAGTATTCGGAAGGAATTCCGTGTGCCGTGATTGATGAAGTCAAGGGCCGCATGTATTTCGATACGAGCCGCGACTATTCCGACGCATTTGCAGAATTCTATGAAGCCTATATGACGGCGATGGATGCGGATAGCGGCACCGGCGATTGTTCAGCGATGGCAATTTCCGAAGAGTTTTCGCATGGCATTTATGCGTTGGAAAGACGGCTTAAAAAAACCAACGCCCAACTTCCTTGGCTCAAAGTGCAGACGACCGGTCCGATCAGCTTTGCCTTGACCATCGTAGATGAAAACAAACGGGCGCTTTGGTACAATGACGAATTTCGTGATGTCGTCGTGAAAGCCATGGCGATGAAATCGCGCTGGCAGATTCAGAAATTCAAACCCTTTGCAAAAAACATCATCTGCTTTGTTGATGAGCCGATTCTTTCGGCCTTCGGCAGTTCCACCTATGTTTCCGTCAACCGCGAAGAAGTGGTCGCCGCGCTGAACGAGTGCGTAGAGGCCATTCATATGGACGGCGCACTGGCGGGCACCCATTGTTGCGGCAATACAGAGTGGAGCATTCTGATTGATGCAGGTGTGGATATTGTCAATTTCGACGCCTTTGAGTTTGGCGAAACCATTGCAATGTATGCCGCCGATGTTAAAAAACTTTTTGCGCGGGGCGGACTGCTGGCGTGGGGTGTCGTTCCGACCTCTCCGGCAATTCGCGAACAGACTTGCGAAAGCCTTTGCCAGCGCCTCGAAGAGGTAATGGATAATCTGGCCTCGAAAGGCATCGACAAACAAACCATCGTCGAACAATCCATAATCATGCCGTCCTGCGGAACCGGCTCGATGGACAAAGACGATGCAGAAAAAGTGTTTGAAATGGTCAAACAGGTTTCTGCGGCGATGAAGGCGAAATACGGATTCTAGAAACTATTGCGTACTGCGTATTCCTTAATAAGAAAATACGCAGTACGTAATACGTAGTACGAAATTATTCTCATGAAACTGGCCATCACAGGTAAAGGCGGGGTGGGAAAGTCCACACTCGCCGCTATGCTGACCTTGCTACTCACCCGCGAGGGTGTGCGGGTGGTAGCGCTGGATGCCGATCCAGATGCCAATCTGGCCAGCGCGCTGGGTATTCCTGAAGAAGAACAAAAGGCCATTATTCCCATTGCGAAGCAGACGCAACTGATCGAAGAACGAACGGGCGCTCAGGTGAAGCGTTACGGACAGATGTTCCGGCTGAATCCGACCGTTGATGATATCGCCGGAAGCTACGGCTACAATCGTGACGGTTATACGCTTCTGATTCTCGGTGCGGTGGATCAAGGCGGCGGCGGGTGCGGTTGTCCCGAAGGGGTGCTGATTCGTGCGCTGGTCTCTGATCTGGTTTTGCATAAAAAAGAAGCGCTCATCATGGATATGGAAGCCGGGGTCGAGCATCTCGGTCGTGCCACGGCACGCGGCGTGGACAGTATGCTCATCGTGGTCGAGCCGGGGCAGCGTTCGGTGGATTGTGCCAAACGGATCATTCGCATGGCGCATGAGATCGGACTGAAAAATGTGCAGATGGTGGCCAATAAAGTCACGTCGCCCGCCGATGAACAGTTTATCCGTAATGCGCTACCGGAGCTTGCTCTGCTGGGGGTGATTCCATTGCACGAAGCCTTCGCCGAAGCTGACCGTAAAGGTATTGCGCCGATTGATATTCTTCCGCCGGCGCTGGTGGAAACGTTTCAAACGATTTTAAACCGTATTAAAGATGAGGTGAAAGTATGACCGATGTTCAACATGCAAAGTTTGCTCAGCTTATGACGGATGTCGAAACGCTCGAGGATCAAATCGCTGAACTGACGAAAAAGAATGCTAATGAGCCTCGGTTGATTGTACTGAGAGAAAAGCTGGCTGAAGCCCGCAATCATCTTGAGCAGCTCAGTAATGGCTGTGGAACCGGACGCAATCCTGGCGCGTAAACGGAAAAATCTATGAGTTATGTAATTGGAATCAGTGGAAAAGGCGGCGTCGGTAAAACGACGTTGTCGGCTCTGCTTGTCCGGCGGCTGATAGCCCGAGGCAAAGTGCCGGTGCTCGCCGTTGATGCGGACCCCAATACCTGTCTCGATAGCAATCTCGGTGTGAAGGCCGAGCATACCATTGGGCGCGTTCGAGAAGATGCCCGTAAAGAAGCCAGCAAAGGTCTTGGCGCCGGAATTTCAAAGCAGCAACTTCTGGAAATGAAAATTTCCGAGAGCCTGGTTGAAGCGGAAAATTTTGATCTGATTGCTATGGGTCGCTCTGAAGGCCCTGGCTGTTACTGTTATGCAAATAATGTGCTTAAGCAGGCGATTAAAACTATTTCCGATGAGTATCCCTATGTCGTGCTGGATAATGAGGCTGGCATGGAAAATCTTTCGCGGCGGATTGTACAGAAAGTTAATCTACTCATTATGGTGGCCGATCCATCGCGGCGCGGACTCGATACGCTCAAACGGTTGCATGAAGTGACGAGTGAAATGGAGATCAAGTATGACCGGCTCGTGCTGGTCGTCAACCGGATGCGGCGAGACGAACTTCCTGAGTACGCCTTCGATTTAAAAAAACAAACCGGCGCGGATCTGCTGATAGGCATTCCAGATGATGCGGAGCTGGCGGCGTTTGGCGAAGTTGGGAAGAATCTGGCCGATCTTCCGATGGAGAATGTAGTGGTTCGGCGAATTGATGCATTGCTGACTGGAGTCGGACTTTGAGTAAACGAGATTTAATATAAACCTAACGACAGGCAGGAGAAAAAATATGTCAACAGTACCTGAAAATCCTCATCAGCGGGTGGCCGACAAGGCTTCGCATGAGGTGATCGCAAAAGCAATGGCAGAAGGCGTGAGTACTTGTTTCACGCGGTTTGACCAGCAGGGCAAGCAGTGCAAATTCGGTACCGAAGGCATCTGCTGTAAAATTTGTCATATGGGGCCGTGTAAAATCACGCCTCGTTCTCCATTAGGAGTTTGCGGTGCCAATGCGGATACCATTGTGGCGCGCAACTTTCTACGCGAAGTGGTCGGTGGCGCGGCGGCGCATTCGGACCATGCCCGACACTTAGTCTTACGGCTGAAGGAAATTGCGCTGGGCCACGGCGGTGATTACAAAATCAAAGATGCTAAGGCGCTGAAGAGATTTTGCATACAATATGGAATTCCAGTGGAGGATCGTTCCGAGCAGGAATTAGCACTGGATTTGGCCAATCTCTTTATCGGTGAATTTACTTCGCAGGAAGAAAATCTAAAAACACTCAAATTGGCTCCTCAGAAACAGCAAGTGATCTGGGATAAGACCGGTGTTGCCCCGCAGGGGATTGACCGCATGTGTGTTGAGTCCATGCACCGTACGCATATGGGGGTGGATCACGATTATAAAAATCTGCTCAATCAGGCG
>JBBQSL010000030.1:0-26414 GCA_038213895.1 Kiritimatiellales bacterium
GGTCCGTTATCGGCGAAGCCGAGGCTCACAAAGCGCGACGACACGTCGATTCCAATCTTCAGGATGCCGCCGTCCTCCATCGCCTGAATCGCATTCTTAATGATATTAAAGAACGCCTGCTTCACCTGCGTCTCATCGGCGGGCACCGACGGAATATGCTTCGTCTGTTTGCGCTCCACCAAAATACGGCGGTTGCCAATCTCGTGGCGCATCAGTTCCAGCGTTTCATCCAGCAGCCGCTCCATCTGCACCGGCTTACGGTCGGGCAGCGACGGACGGATCGCCCGCAAAAACTGCGTAATAATCCGGTCAAGGCGGTGAACCTCGCGCTTCGAAATTTCCACTAGTTCTTCCAAACTTTTCCGAGCTTCGGAATCAGCCAGCGCCGCTAACTCGCGCTCCATCAGTTGTAAATGAATCGTCACCGCATTTAGCGGATTACCGATTTCGTGCGCCACGCCAGCCGCCAGCAATGTCAGTGCCTTCAGCCGTTCGGACTCAATCGACTCCGCCGTCGTCGCCCGCTCGCGGGTCACATCGCGGAAAATAACCACCGCGCCCTGCTCGCGCTCTTCAATAGCCGAAAGCGGCACCACATAAAATTCGATAAAGCGATGATCTGGATAGGTCACCTCGATTTCGCGGCGCACCAGCTTTTCCCACTCATCGCCGTCCAAACTCAGCACCTTGTTCCAGTCCATGTCGCGGATATACCGGTCAATAGGCTGACCTTCCGCCGCATCGAGCGTAAAACCGAACAGCGCCTCCGCCGTACGGTTGGCGTAACGGATACGTGCGCCGCGCCCGACCACCACGATCCCTTCCTGAATCGCCTGAAAGATGGTTTCCAGCAGACCCTTCTCGCGCGCCAGATGCAGAAAATGCGTCTGCACACTATCGGAATCCATCCGGTCGAGCCGGTCTATCAGCTTATCTAGAAACTTTGATTTCATTGGCAATTCTCAATCCGAATAGAGACAATTTGTACCACATACCCGCCAGACTTCAACCGCTTAATAGCGCCAAAATGACCTAAAGCTGAAAAAATGTAGCGTTGGTTCTATGAACTGATAGTTTGTAGCGTTGGCTCTGCGAGCCAATCTTCCCTATTTGTAGCGTTGGCTCTGCGAGCCAATCTTCTCGGCTCACAGAGCCGACACTACAATTACATCTCCAACCTCACGATTTCGCCCTGCCACAGCCACTTGTCCGCATCCACAACCAAACCGGCGCGCACAGGATTTTCGCGGACATAACGCCACTTTTCAGAATAACTATCTGAATGACGTAACAGCCGGTCGAAAAAACCCGGTTGCCAGATGTCTGCATCTTCACCGGTCGCCCGTAACGCTTTTGTCAGCGCCTGTTTCAGTAAACGGACAAAATCGGTCAATCTGTAGTTTTTGCCGATCCGGACAAAAAAATGGATATGATCCGGCATAACAACAAACCGCCCAACTGCACGTCCGGATGGAACATTTTTCCCAGCATACGCAATAAACGTGTCAAAAACATCCTGCCGCGCCAGTAGTGGCCTGCGGTGAAGGGTGTTGACGGTGATAAAATAAAGCGGCGGATCATAAGCCTGAAAAACGCGCTCAAGGCGCGGCGGCGTTTTCTTAATTTTCCGGATGGTTGCCATAGCTTTCTTTCCCTGTTCGACCTTTCCATCGGCTCACAGAGCCGACTCTACAACCTTTTCCCATTTGCCAAACTTCTCGGCTCACAGAGCCGACTCTACAACCTTTTCCGATTGTAGCGTTGGCTCTATGAGCCAATCTTCTCGGCTGAAACCGTCTCCCGCAGAGTTTGCTCCCAGCACTCAAAACTGATTGATGGCATCGGATTACGTCGCGCGAAGTAGTCTTTGTTATGCCGACACCAAACTGCATAAAACACATATTTTTGGCAAGATTAATAAAGTTAAAATATATAAACACCGACTTTCTGAGCATCATTTCCGCTTAAGGTCGGCGCGCTAGTCGGTCGGTTCTTCGTAGACCGCAGTTGCAGATGGCTGACTTCGCGAGCAAAAGCAGAACTATAATTAAACCATATAATAAACCATATATTAATATTGCTATAATGGAACTCGCTTGGTAGATTCTTTCCATGGCGACCGAAACATTTGAATGGGATCGACACAAGAACGTAGAAAACCAAGCGAAGCATGACATCGCATTCGACATGGCTCAACACGCCTTTGCGGATCCAAAGCGCGTCATCGCCAGAGACAATAAACACAGCAAGCATGAGTAGCGTTACTTCTGCTTCGCACAAGTGGGGCGTGGCATCATGACCGTTCGGTTCACATACCGGCAAGGCGTGGTGAGAATATTTGGTGCTGGATACTGGAGAAAGGGGAAAGATACCTATGAAAAAGAAAATAACCTACACGGATGAACCATTGGAGCCTTTTGAGATTGTTCGGGATTTTCTGCCGTCGCCAGAAGAACTCGTATTCCGAGAGGTCACTGTAAAGGTCACAATCGGACTTAGCGAACGCAGTGTGGATTTCTTCAAAACTGCCGCTAAGAAAAATCATACTCAATATCAGAAAATGATCCGTAAATTGCTGGATTTGTATGTGGATCAATATGATGAAACTCCACTAATAAAGCGTTCCACACTATGATTCACAGCGAATACACTGTGAACACGGACGTGACATCTGCGGCATTACTTCCTCTTGAGGACGGCGCGCCAGCCGGTCGGCTCTTCGTAGACCGGTAGTTGCAGGTGGCAGACTTCGCGGGCCTGTTCGATGATGTAGAAGGCATCAGGATCATCTGTTTTGATGCAATCCAGAATCCATTTGATGTCTTTACGGCGGCAGACGACCAGCAGTTCCGTTACCGGCCCGTCGCGCCCTTCGCCTTCAAACGTGGTAACCACCTGCCCCGCCGCGCGGAGTTTTGCGGCCAACGCCGCGCCTGCTTTGCGGGTGAAGGCGCGCAAGGCGACATGACCCAGCGCAATTTTCCGTTCAAACGCAATGCCGACGACGTTGCCGGTGGCAAAGCCAAGCCCGTAGAAAATCGCCAGCATCGGCGCGGTATGAATTTTATCAACGATCGTTGAAATAATCGTCACCCAGAGAGTGACTTCCATGAAGCCCAGCGCAAATGCCAGTCGGGTTCGACCTTGTACGGTGACAATCGTCCGAAGCGTGCCGATGGAAACATCGACAATCCGGGCAAAGAAAATCTGCGCACATCTGCGACATCTGCAGATTTCCCGATTTGGGTGCGGCTTTGCCGCGCTAAGTCTTTACGGTCAAAAAAGGATCCAGTACATAGATTAGCAGAAAAAACACGGACAGCACATGATTACCTACCCATGGTTAGTGGCATCAATAACTTCTTTGACCGCCGGAACTTTTTCTTTAAGGATACGTTCGATTCCATTCTTCATGGTCATGCGGGCGCCCATACAACCGCGGCATCCGCCTTGTAGCTCAATATAAACCTTGGCGTCTTTGACGGTGGCAACTTTCGCTCCGCCGCCATGACCCGCCAGTGCTGGGTTCACTTCCGCCGTCATAATTTTTTCTACCGCTTCGAGTATTTCAATGTCTGTCATAAGTCAGCTCCTTAATTATTAAAAATGTAACTTAATTTCTCGGATTTGTCAAAACCGTCTGTTACTTCGAGCGAAAACTCCGTGCCAGCGTAGCAACCACGAGACCCGCAATCACCGCGCCAGCAATCGCTGCTCCGATCCAGCCCAGCAGAGAAAGCGCCGTCATAATAACCCCGGCAATCATCACGCCAAGCAGGTTGTAAAGCAGGGCCTTCCAAAATGTAATACCCATAACAAAGGCCGCCATCGCCCCGGTCCACGCACCAGTCATCGGCAGTGGAATGGCGACAAAGATCGTCAGGCCGAGTGCCTCATATTTTTCAATACTGGCGCTTTTTTTGCGGGTGCGGGCAAACAGCCAATCAAAAAATTTCCGTCCGGTTTTATACCGCATGAAAAAACGCGACAGCGGGCCGAGTAGCAGAAGAATGAATGGAATCGGAATCATGTTTCCGGCAACGGCAATCAGGTAAACCTGCCACCACGGCATCTTGAAGGCGGCGATACCTACTGGAATGGCACCACGCAACTCGACAATCGGCAAAGTAGAAATAGCGGTAACTGCGGCAACAGGCGGTAGTCCTTTTTCCTCAAGCCAAATGGCTATCCTTTCACCCCTCGAAATATGTGCAGGGTCTTCAGCCCTCACCGGTTCTATAAATACGAGCAATGCCGACAATAAAATGATGTATTTATTCATATTTCCTCTTCAACCAACCGAACCCTTTTTTTATGCTTATGCGTCTTTTTATAATATTTCCAGAGCACCCGGAAAAATCGGGTCAAATCACGAAATGGAGAAATTAGACTTTTATGCCGTTTAGGTTGCTTGGTAATCCGCACCGAACCGACGCGAATTCGGCGAGAAGCGATATTCAGTAGCGTTTCAAATTCTGACGGAAGCGATGATTTTTCTTCGAGAATAAACGGCAGTACATCGCAACGGTAAAAGCGAAAACCGCAGGGCGGATCCGGCACATAAACGCCCATTAGCCGGTCGAGCCAATAACTCATCGTCCGAATCGTCCAGCGCCGCACCAGCGGGACGCGGCGCACATCCGCCATGCGATTACCAATTAGTACGGGCAGATGCGTCCGGTAGTAGGTTTCCATAAATTTAGAAATTTCAGTCGGATCATGAAATCCATCGGCATCCAGCGCAATGACCGCATCGAAACCTTGCGACAGAATATACTTAAAACCTTCCGTCAGCGCGGCACCTTTGCCGCCATTCTCTTTGCGTCGAATGACCATGGCACCAGCCTCTTCAGCACGCGCGGCGGTTCCATCGGTCGAGGCATCATCTACAACAATAACATCCGGCACACAAATCAACGCCTGCCGCACCACGTCGCCAACCGTTTTTTCTTCGCAGAAAGCCGGGATCAGCACCGCAACTTTTCTAACTTCTTTATATTGTGCAATCGTTGCCATAACAATTCGGCCTTACCTCATAAACTCGAAGTACTAAACACGAAATTCGAAACAAACTCGAATATTTAAGATCAAAAACAGGCTCACTCGGATCTTTTAGGTTTTGTTTCGTATTTCGATATTCAGGCTTTGAAATTCACGAACTTCAGTTCGTACGTGCCAGTTCATCCGCCCGGTATGAAGAGCGCACCAGCGGTCCTGCCGCCACGCCTTTAAACCCAATCACCCGTGCCCGTACAGCTAGTTCATCAAAATGTTCTGGAGAAAGATAGCGTTCAACCGGATAATGTTCACGGGTCGGCGCCAGATACTGTCCCAGCGTTAGCAGACGAACCCCCGCCGCATATAAATCTTCCAAACATTGGAAAATTTCATCATCGGTTTCGCCCAGACCAAGCATCAGGCCGGACTTTACAAGACACGGGCTGTCGGGAATACCCGACAAGCCCGTCCTACAACTCCGCTCTGCCGCATGACGCAATGTCGCCAGCGACTTTTCGTAGCTCGCCTGAGGACGAATAACCGACTGCAACCGCTTTACCGTTTCGAGATTGTGGTTAAACACATCCGGCTTCGCATCCAGCACGACATCGAGATGCTCTACAAAGTCAGGCGTCAGCACTTCGACCGACGCGTCTGGCATCGCTTCTTTGACCGCACGAATCGTCGCCGCGAAAGCGCTTGCGCCACCGTCGGGCAAATCATCGCGCGTTACACTGGTGATCACAATGTGTTTCAGATTTAGCCGTTTAGCCGCTTCCGCAACTCGCGCCGGTTCGCCGCAATCAACTGACTCCTGCTTACCGGTATTCACATTACAAAAGCGGCAGTTACGTGTGCAGGTATTGCCGAGAATCATCACCGTCGCCGTGCCGCGGTTCCAGCATTCGTGGCGGTTCGGACATTTCGCGCTGGCGCAAACTGTATTCAGCTGAAGGCTTTCCAGCAGTTTGCTGACATCCGGATAGCTTTGATCCGTCGCGATCGGCCGCCGCATCCACTGAGGTAATCTCTGCGCTTTGGGTTTTAGTTTTTTGCCTAATTCCGACATCACTTCGAATCCGTTCGAGTCTTATAAAGTGTCGGATCTTCCGCTACTTTCATTTGTGGCTGGCGAGAGACGACCTTGAAGCCGTCAGTAGATACCGTTTGTTTTAGATAAGCAGCATACTTCTGCCACCCCATCTGTTGGCACTTCAGGCTCAGTTCATCTTTAATTTTCCACAGTTCTTCAATAATTTCATCAGCCATTTTACAGCCTCCAACTTTTCAAGAGCGCAACCCCTATTTGCCGACATTGTATTTTCCCGCCGCTTCAGCCACTTTTAAATGTACGGGTAAGATTTCAAAAACCGAGGCTTTTTCGGCGGCGGCGTTTACATCGCCGCGCTGAAGAGCTTCGCGGACATCATCAATACGCAACGCATCCCGGAGGGAAATGTAAGGAGCCCACTCATCGGCAGACTCTTCAAGCGTCACCACCACTTCAGCGATATAATCCTCTTCATGGATCAGTTTTTTTAGTGTTCTGCTCATGGGTTTCTCCTCGTCATCTTTCCCAACCATTGGAAACTTTTCAGCCGATTTTTCCAACGGTTGGAAAAACTATTTCCTGATTTTCCTATCCTCGGAAAATCAGGCGGAAAGCGTTTCAATCAGCTTCTGGAGTTTTTCGCGTTTTTCGAGCAGTTCGGCTTTGCGTTTTTCCTCACCAGTGACCACATCAGCAGGTGCACGACTGACAAAGTTTTGATTCGAAAGTTTTTTAACGATTCCGGTGATGCCGTTCTCAACCAGCTCAATCTGTTTTTTTAGTTTCGCAATTTCAGCGGCGGTGTCCACCAGTCCTTCAATCGACATATAAACCGTACCCAACTGACTGAGTCCGCTGGGCATCGCACCTTCGGGTGTGAAGTCGCGGTCGATTCCAATGGATTCCGCGCCGAGCAGTGACGAAACGGATGCCACATCCTCGCGGAGCAGTTTGCCGGTACGCTCCTGCGCCGGACGGATGAAAAACTTCGCCTGTTGCTTCATCGTCAGATTGTAATCCGTACGCAACGTGCGACCGACACGAATCAGATCGTGCTTGGCTTCCACGTATTCAACGGTACCCCGCTGTACGCCCAACGCGCTCAAATCCTCGTATGAAAGCGCCTTCGGCCACGGTGCGGTCTGAATGGAGTCGCTGGAGATATTGTATCCCATGCCGTGCCACAGCTCTTCGGTGATGAACGGAATGAACGGATGCAGCAGACGAATGGCATTGGAGAAGACATAGTGCATGACCTGCTCGATTTCCTTCTTGCGCTGTACACCTTCGCTGCGGAACACGCTCTTGGAATATTCGACATACCAGTCACAGTAGTGGTGCCACATGAAATCATACATCGCCAGCGAAGCATCGTTGAAGCGGCAACGCTCCAAATTATCAAACGTATTGCGAGCCGCTTCGCTGAGTTTGGCGAGAATATGCTGATCGTCCGGACTGAGTGTTATCTTACTTAAATCAATTTGATCTGGATTAATCGCTGCGCCGGTGGCGTTCATCTGCATGAAGCGCGCGGCATTCCATATCTTGGTGCAAAAGTTGCGACCCAGTTCAAATTTTTCGTCGTTGATGTAAACATCCTGGCCGGTTGCCGTCAGCATCATCAGACTGAAGCGCAATGCGTCAGCGCTGTATTTGTCGATGATGTTGAGCGGGTCGATGGAGTTCCCGAGACTCTTGCTCATTTTACGACCCTGATCGTCGCGCACGGTGCCGTGGATATAAACCGTATCGAACGGAATCTCACCCATGAACTCCATGCCCGCCATAATCATGCGCGCCACCCAGAAGAAAATAATTTCCGACGCTGTCACCAGCGTTTTGGTCGGATAAAAATATTTCAGGTCAGCGGTTTGTTCCGGCCAACCAAACACACTGAACGGCCAGAGCCATGACGAGAACCAGGTGTCGAGCACATCCTCGTCCTGCCGGATGTCTTTCACGTTACAAACCGGACACGCGTGCGGAACGTCCCGCGCCGCCCATTCGTGACCGCAAGCATCGCAGTAGAACACCGGAATGCGATGACCCCACCAGATCTGGCGCGAAATACACCAGTCACGGATGTTCTCCATCCAGTCGAGATATACCTTATTCCAGCGTTCAGGAACAAACTTGATACGACCGTCGCGCACCGCTTCGATTGCCGGTTTGGCCAGCGGTTTCATATTCACAAACCATTGCGGCGAAAGGCGTGGTTCAACGACCGTGGCGCAACGGTAGCAGTGACCGACCGAGTGCATATGCTTATCGATCTTTTCAATCAGCCCGCCGTGCTTTAAATCTTCAACCAGCTGTTTACGGCACTCGAAGCGATCCAGCCCGGCGTATGGTCCAGCCGCTTCGTTCATGATCCCCTGATCGGTCATCACATTGATCGGCGTCAGTTTGTGGCGCAGACCAATTTCAAAGTCATTCGGATCGTGCGCTGGCGTCACCTTGACGCAACCGGTGCCGAAAGCCGGATCAACAAATTCATCGGCAACCACTGGGATTTCCCGTTCAAGAATAGGAAGAATCAGCGTTTTGCCAACCAAGTCACTGTAGCGTTTATCGCGTGGGCTGACAGCGACAGCCACATCGCCGAGCATCGTTTCCGGACGCGTGGTGGCAACCGTAATTTTGCGATGCTCGCCTTTGACCGCGTAACGGATGTAATAAAGTGCGCCTTCGGTTTCGATATGCTCGCTCTCTTCATCCGACAGCGCGGTCGTACAACGCGGACACCAGTTGATAATGCGATTGCCGCGGTAAATCAGCTTTTTATCATAGAGGCGGCAGAATACTTCTATGACGGCTTTACTCAACCCTTCGTCCATCGTGAAACGCTCGCGCTCCCAGTCGCATGACGAGCCCAGTTTTTTGAGCTGGCCGACGATCGTATTGCCGTACTCCTCTTTCCAGGCCCAGACTTCCTTCAGAAACTCAGCGCGTGAAAGGTCATGGCGGCTCTTGCCTTCCTTGGCCAGCTTGCGCTCAACGACATTCTGCGTGGCAATACCAGCGTGGTCGGTACCGGGAACCCAAAGGGCGTTTTTCCCCTGCATACGCTGCCAGCGGATCAATACGTCCTGAATGGTGTTATTCAGCGCGTGACCCATATGCAGAATACCAGTCACATTCGGCGGCGGAATAACAACCGTCCACGACTCTTTCGCCGCATCCGGCTTGGCATGGAAAGATTTATCCTCTAGCCACTTGGCATACCACTTCGCCTCAACCCCGGCAGGCTCATAATTTTTCGGTAATTCACTCATAAAAGTTCTCCAAGGAATGATGGAATATTGGATGGTTGGATTAATGCATTCATTTGATCGTCACAGGCTTTACTCATCATCATATGCGATTACTTCCTGCGGACTTCGGATATCAATGTTTCCGTATCCTTTCAGCGCATTAATGCCGTTGTATGCTCTAATTTTATCAAAATGAACAATATGTTTAAAATTCCAGCTGACCAATAAATCCACCTTCTCAATCGTTGCAGCCGCAATGTGCTCCGCATCATCCAGACTGGATTTTTCGAGAATACCGGCATCAATATATGCGTCGCGCAAGGCATCAATCTCCGCACTGGGTTCCAAAATTTTCATATGCGCCATCATATCATCAACAAATCCGCAAACACGCTCCGGGGCTTTGCTCAACTCTTTCATGACAGTTCCGGTCGTAATCACATAGAACCGACCCGCTTGTACTTCATCAAAAAACCAGCGGCTTTCTTTTTCAAATTCGGCATCAAAACATCCACCGAACACGGATGTATCCACAAAAACTTTCAGCGAATGACGGTTTCCACCATATCCCGCACTCGCTTCCATCACGCAATTTCGTTGTTCAATGGATCGACGAAGAATCGGGCCAAAGCGCGGATCAGCCAAAAGCTCTTTTTCAATCCGCGCGTGCCGTTCCGCGTCAGATAAGCCCTCATATTCAGCCAGCAACTTACGCTGAATCTCGTTCTTCATTTCCACACAATCAAATTGCTTCTTCATGGCCACCCTTTTTCAAAACATTAGAAAATTAAGCGGTGAAATGTACGAAAAGAGCGGGGGCAAAGCAACCCCGCAAGCGGGCTTTCCTCCGGTTCGGTTTAGCCGGACGGGCAAATCTTTAAGTTTTTTGAAAAACTGCTATCCAAATCACAAACGGAGGAATATTTTCAGTTCCGTGATGCAAGAATACGGAAACGTTTAAATGAAAGACCCTATTATAGAGGAAATCGTAAATACCGAATAGAACACACCCAGCGGTTTGGCGGAGATTTGCACCGCATTTGCGAAGACCTCCGTGAGGAGGAAAAGAAATACTCGGATCGGCTGGTTCACTTTGGCTCGCGCAAGCTCTCTGAACAGACACTTTTCTGTGTTGCGGAAGAACCCGCTGAGTACCAGACAAACCCGAGCAAAACCAAACCATAGACCTTTGAATTTTCTGCCTCAGGCAGATCCGTCGAAGGCTGAAGACTTTCGACCTTAGGGCGTTTTCTTAAAAGGTGTAGCCACATACGGCAGGTAGGATGCCTGCGATACGTACCGCAGGCTTCCAGCCTGCTTCTGGGGAGCGGCTATGCCTTTTCTTAAAATGCTCTAGACCTTCAGACTTTTGACTTCAGGAATACACGTGTTGCTCATCAGGAAACACCGCTGACGGATTCGAACGAGGCCAAAAAAGCGTTGCGTGTTTGGGTCGATGGACTAAGTCTATTATGGCTGGCTGGGCAAGGTTAGAGTTTTCTACTGTCAGTGTATCATTTTATTCCCCCTACAGTGCGAAGGTTTTCGAGAAGACTGGGCGGCCTCACCAGCCATTCCACGCGGAAATGGCTATGGCATGTGGAGCAAATGTTTTTCCAGTGATACCCATTGCGGGTGAAGATCGGTATTTATTCATCTGGGTAGGGATGGCTCGCCGAGCCGTCCGCACGCACGCCAAGCCGACGGAGCAGGAGAGCCATTCCACCGTGCGGCGCGACCGGCTGTCGCTCCCTACCCTTTATCTTTTTCCTTTGAAAGGCATGTAGTACCGGCTTTAGCCGGAGCAGGCTATGCCGCCTAAAGGCGAGACTACATACCTTGCTGGAGACGGCTTCAATGTCGGAGCAGGTGGAACACACTCTACAGTTTCCGGTATCTACTCCGATTTTATATGGCTTCATAGCCCTTTATTCACCATTCCACCCTTCCACCCTTCCATCATTCCACGCCCATCGGGCGCTTTGTCACTTCTTCGCTTTTTCCTCTTCGAGGAATAGTTTGTATTCCACGCTGTCGACCAGCGCTTCCCACGACGCTTCGATAATATTTTCCGACACGCCAACCGTGCCCCACGTTTTTTCGCCGTCACCCGATTCAATCAGTACACGGGTTTTTGCCGCCGTCGCCTCTTCGGGGTCGAGAATGCGCACCGAATAGTCTTTGAGAACTACATCGGCGATCACGGGATAAAACTTCACCAGCGCCTCGTGCAAGGCGTGGTTGAGCGCGTCAACCGGCCCATCGCCTACACCATTAGCCGAGACGCTTTCGCCGCTGACACTCAGTTTGACATTCGCCTCAGAGCGGCAACCCGGCCTTGCACCCTGTTTATCTACCGTGACACTGAAGCTTTCGAGTTCAAAGAATGACTGGTGCTTGTTAAGCACCTTCTTGATCAACATCTGGAATGAGGCATCGGCCGATTCATATTCGTAGCCATCTTTTTCCATCTGCTCGAGTTGCTTGAGCACCTCGCGCACTTCTGGCGATTTACGGTCAAGTTCGAGTCCCATTTCAATGGCTTTCAGGAAAACGTTACTCGCGCCCGACAGCTCGGAGATCAGGATGCGGCGCTGGTTGCCGACTGCTTCCGGATTGATGTGTTCGAAACTGCGCGACACCTTGCGTACGCCGTCCACATGCATTCCTGCTTTGTGAGCGAAAGCACTATCGCCGACAAAGGCCTGTTTGGTAAACGGACGGATATTGGCCTGCTCATAGACAAACAGCGACAAGGCACGAAGCTGTTTAAGATTTCCGTCCTTCGCCAGACAGGTTTTTCCCATTTTCAGCATCAGATTAGGAATAACGGAACTCAAATTACAGTTACCAACCCGCTCGCCGATCCCATTGATCGTCCCTTGGATATGCATCGCGCCGACCTCAACAGAAGCCAACGCATTGGCGACGCCCAGCTCCCCATCATTATGTGTATGGATGCCAACCGGCGTTTTAAATGCTTTCACCACCGTCGCCGTAATTTCCGCTACTTCATGCGGCAGCGCACCGCCGTTGGTTTCGCAGAGGACGAGGCAGTCGGCCCCGGCATCCGCGGCGGCTTTGAGCGCCAACAGGGCGTATTCCGGGTTGTCTTTGTAGCCGTCAAAAAAATGCTCGGCATCGTAAATCACCTCTTTGCCGTGCTTTTTCAGGAAACGGACGCTATCGGCAATCATCGATAGATTCTCTTCCGGCGTCGTTTGGAGCACCTCAATGACGTGCAGAAGCCAGCTTTTACCGAAAATCGTGCAGACCGGCGTATCGGCTTCGAGTAGCGCGGCGAGACCTTTATCCTCTTCCGGCGGCGTATTGGCGCGACGGGTAGAACCGAAGGCGGCAACTTTGGCGTATTTAAGACGTTCCTGCTTAATTAGACGGAAAAACTCCATATCCTTCGGATTAGACGCAGCGAACCCGCCTTCAATGTACCCGACACCAAACTCATCCAAGCGCTTGGCAATCTGCACTTTGGCAACTGCGGAAAAGGAAACCCCCTCCGCCTGTGCGCCATCGCGTAGTGTCGTATCATAAATAACAATATTTTTTGTACTCATGGTTTTTCTCTCAGACCTGTGCAGAAGATATACAAATCCTTAATAGATTTAAAGCCTTCAGGGCGGTTTTTTGTTGCGGCCTGCCTGTATTAAATTAAAGTCCTTTTCATGTTTTCACACCCGCTCGTTCTACTACTGGCTTCCGTCGCCCATCTGACGATCTTTACGTTCATCACACTGCACTGCCTGCGGCGACGGCGCAATGCCAGCTCAACCATCCTCTGGATTTTCATCGCGTGGTCATTTCCAATCATTGGACTACTCTTCTATCTCAGCTTTGGAATCGATCGAGTCGGCAACCGGGGATTTTTAAAATTTCTAGCGGATGAACATCTGATGGAGACCCGAAAAAACACTCAGACGTCGGCACCGCGAGCCTACTGGCATAAAATGGAAAGCTCCCCGTCTGAAAACGAATTTCAGCGAGAATTCAACCGAGCACTTGACGCCCTGATTCCCAACCATCCGGCGCTCGCTGGAAACCGCATCACCCCACTGGTCGATGGCGACGAAACCTACCCGCGCATGCTGGAAGCCATTCGTAACGCTAAACATCACATTCATCTGCAAAGCTTTATTATCGCAAACGACACAACAGGCCGTGCCTTCATGACGGCGCTGGCCGACAAAGCCGCCGAGGGCGTTCAGATCCGCCTGCTCTACGACCGCTTCGGCTCCACCCAAGCATTTTTCGGCGGGCTCTTCCGTAAGGCTAGCAAAATAGCTAGTTTCAACGTTGCGGGCTGGACACAGGCCAATCCCCTTAAACGGCAGTTTCAAATCAATCTGCGTAACCACCGAAAAACACTGATCATTGATGGTAAAATAGGATTTTTTGGCGGTATCAACCTACTGGACGAACACAGCAACCGGCCCAATAAACCAGCCATCCGCGACTACCACTTTGAAGCCGAGGGGCCCATTGTGCAGGAACTGCAATATTCCTTTCTGCGCGACTGGTATTTCATCACCGAAGAATCGCCGAAAACACTCCTGACCGAACCCTATTTCCCACACACCGAACCCGTTGGGAATATCACAGCGCGCCTTATCAGCAGCGGCCCATCCACCGTTGAAGACATTGCCACTGAAAGTTTTTTCAACAGCATCATCCTCGCCAAAAAACAGGTACTCGCCGTCACACCCTACTTTGTCCCGCCGGAAGACATCCTTCGCGCTCTGCGCTCTGCCGCGCTGCGCGGTGTAGATGTTTGCCTCGTGGTTCCCAAAGAAAACAACCACCGTTATATTCACCATGCCAGTCGGGCTCTTTATGAAGAACTTTTACTGGCTGGAGTGCGTATCTTTGAACGCCGTCCGCCTTTCATGCACGCCAAAGCACTGGTCATTGACGGTGAATTCGCCCTAGTCGGAACGGCCAACCTCGACATACGCAGTCTCCACCTCAATTATGAAACCTGCCTAGCCGTTTACAGCACCGCATTTGCCGACACCATGAAAGACATCATCCACGCAGATATAAATTCCAGCGACGAAATCTTCCTCGCCGCTTGGATGAACCGCCCAGCCTATTGCCGTATGCTTGAAAACCTTGCCAGCCTCATGACTCCAGTATTATGAGCAAGGGGTAGCGTTATTTTCAGTGCAGCGACAGTACCATACCATTCACGCATAACGTTCGGTTAACGGACAATGGTTTTTCCAATTATTGGACGTTAATTCTGGTTACGCTGCGACTGTAGTTTCTACATCGCCAACCACACCGCACAACAAGTCATGAATATTTTATCCGGCCTTTAATCCTATTTCCTGTTCACCAATGGAGGGACTTTCAACCTGATCGAACTTTTAAAATCCTTACGCTTTAAAAACCAGTTCACCAAAATATTCCGGACAGTGGAATCGCCGTCCGTCAAGAATCGGTGACCACATCCCCCAGTGCGGATGCGAGGTGGCATCGGCACATTTATAGAAATTGGCGCGCCAGACCTGTCCCGCCAGCGGTCGGCTTAATAGTCCGTAGTGTTCAAAGAGCGTCAACGGAATGTTGTATTCAATCGTCCATTCGCACGGCTCCTGAACTTCCGGCTCAATGCGGGCGGGGAGCGAATGCCGAATGGTCATCTCTTTGATCAGTTCGAACGGAACGGGTTGCAACTCCTGCATATTCGCCGTCGCATCCGGTAAAACCGGAATATAGTAGAGTAGCATGACGCCGCCCGCATTCACTTCGAAATTAAAGTACGAACCGCCCAGTTTCGGCTGAACGAAAAACTCGACGCAGCTGTCTTTGCAAACGGAGTCCTGATAGTTCTGCGCTACGGCTTTGACATAGCGGTCGATCACATGAAAGCGAAGATACAAATTTCGATCGTCATATAGAACCTGCGCCGAGGTCTGTGGACGGTGATCCGAACTGTGCTCAAAGAAAAGATCCACCGCCAGTTGTTGAGTGAAATTCCAATCGGTTGCGCCCGCTTCCGTGCGCCGGATCAAATATTGCTTTTTATTCATTCGTAAATTTACTTTCCAACCATTGGAACCAGTCGATCTGCCCGGCTTCGGCGGCAGGATCGACGCAGGTCATATCCATCGAAGTGTATGCGCCTGCAGAGCGAACTCGGTCGAACAGTGCTTTCATCTCCGCTCCATAATATTGACTCCGGGGCAATGCAGAAACATCCGGTCGATGCCTGGCAGATTGATAACCACCGAATAAGAAGTCTCTGCACCGGAGCTGACAATCATCCCTTCGGCTAGCGAAGCATCCTGCCGACACAGAATATTGAGAATGATCTGCCCAAAATCATCGTCACCGACTTTCGCCATCAGGGAAACGGGCAGACCAAGCCGCTGCAATGCAATCCCAGTATTGGAAACCGCCCCGCCGGTGGCAAGCACCGCCCCGCCAATTTCGGAAAGTGTCCCGGGAATAAAAAGAGTTCCACGGGTCGAAAATTTTTGTTCAAACCTTGGAATAATATCCAGACAGATATGTCCTGCTATCGCAATTTTCATCAATACACCGTAACTTAGTTTTTCTATTAAATATCCAACCAGACTCCACCGCGATGCGCCGACTCATATGCAGCCTCAATCAACCGCAGGTTATGATAGAGGTCTTGACCACCAACTCCAACAACCGTTTCCGAACGGTATCCTTGCACTCTGGGTTTGCTTTGATATAAACAACTATTGTAATCGGTACATCCATTGGACTCCTTACAACTAATTTGAAATTTAAATAGACGCCAGCGGATCAAAATCCTCCGGGCCGAAGCCTAGATGCAGGTGGCGTATCCAACCTTCAGCATATTCATATTTTCCGGACTGCGTCCCCATCTCGCGCATCATGTCGCGCAGGGTGACTAGATAAGAATCCTGCCCCTGGCTGACATCCAGCCACTCTTTCTGGCTTTTATGGCAGGTCAGCATCTCCGTCTTCAGGTCGATCACATCTGTGATGTCCACATAGAAGTCGGGCGCAATCGGCCGACGCAGAGGGTCGCGCAAGCCGTAGGGCATGGCGTGATAGAGTGCCACCGGCTGAGACGTGACCGGACGCGGCGGATCAGTTTCAAAATTGGTCATTCCGCGCGAAAAGGCGGCGGAAACCGCCAGCCGACAGACATTGGAATGGTCTTCCATGTAATCGAACGGATAGTGAGTCAGGATCACTTCCGGCTGAACTTCGCGCACAACGGCCGCGACTTTAGCCAGCGTTTCTTTGTCATAAAACAAAGCGAAATCCTGAGCGATGCTTTCATGAAAAACCGCGCCGATCAGTTCTGCGGCCGCCATTGCTTCTCCGCGACGAATCCGAACGGTCTCTTTCCTCGGAAGCTTATCCGTTCCGAGCGCACCGTCCGACACATTCAGATAATGAATCTCCCATCCGGCCTGTTTAAGCCGGATGAGTGTTCCCGCCATCATGAATTCAATGTCATCGGGATGACATCCGATCGCCATTGCACGTCTTGTTTTCGCTTTAGACATGACCCTCCCTCTCTTCTTTTCCATCAAGATTTTAAATTCTCCGAAGGAGAATTTAATGCATCTCCACAGAGCATTCGCCAATGTTCGGACGCAGATAGCTAAAGTGTACATTCGGATGGTCCGCCAGCAAACTCATCGGAACAGCACTGTCCATGATCTTCTTCGAGATCATCAGCGCCGTCAACCGCATGCCGAAAGGATTATCATGATGCCCTGGATGCCAGATGGAAAACTTTTCCGCCTTCCAAGTCTGTTTCGGACCGACCGTGATCGCTGTGCTCGGCACGTTTTGCACTACGCCGCCGCCGGATGTTCGTGCATTCTGAATCAGCGTAATCGGATGCAGGTTAACCTGCCGGGTTCCTAGTTTGCGGTACTCTTCAGGCGACGGCGGGGTATTTTTGTACGCGCCTTCGCGCTTGAAGGGATCGTTAAATGCCCAGTGCTTCACTTCGCCCTGCCCGCCCTGCATCAGTGCGCAGCGCACGTTTTCCCAGCTTTTTTCGTAGGGAGCCACGTCCAACGCCGGAAAATGCAGATTGGCATCCGGCATGATCAATTTGCTGTCGATGCGGTTGAACAACAGATCCAGATCGGCTTTTTTGAAACCGAGTGCAAAGTTTTCGTCCGCCGCTTTACCATCAACCACCCACTCGTCCATGCCCCAAAAATGAGCATTGTGAAGCTTCAGCCCCATCGCATTAACCATCTGCGCCACCAGCGGTAGCTGTTCGGTCGGCCCGACAGGTCCGCAGACACCGACCGGATTATCCGGTGTCGCCTGTTTCCATGCATGGATATACTCCAGCGCTTCGGCGCAATAGAACTCTTGGATCGTATCGTAAAAATGAATTTGAAATCCCGGGCGACTGAGTTGCGCGATATCTTTTACGCTAAGGCGAGCCGCCGCATCGAGCAGTTCACGATCCAATGTTGTATAATCCCACCATTCCGGCGCCACCTGACTGATTGCTCTCATTGAATTTCTCCTGTAATTTAAAAACATTGATATAGAAATCTATTTGTTATAACAAATCAAGACAAATGAAACAAAAACAGACTGCATACCAGAAACTGGCCGTATTCCTGCGCAAACAGATTGTCTCCGAAATATGGAAGGCGGGTGCACGCCTGCCGACGGAAATGGAACTGGCGGAAACGCATTGCGTTTCGCGGATCACCGTTCGGCAGGCCCTTCGGTTGATTGAAGAAGAAGGCTTCATTCTACGACGTCCAAAACTTGGAACCTTTGTCAGCTCGCACCCGCACCGGCTGGTGCCAGTTTCAATCGATTATACCGCCAGCCTTCAACTGCACGCCCCCGAAACTAAACGCAAGCTACTGGTCTGCTGCAATGATACGGCCCGGGCGACAGCGGATCTGTTAAAAACCAGTGCCGGAGAACCTATTCTCTATTCTGAACGGATCGACACTCTCAACGACACACCCTTTGCCTGGGACTGCGGATACATTCCTGTGCGATACGCGAAAAACCTGATTCCGGAAGATCTTGGTAACGTTGCACTGATTGAGCACTGGTCGGCCAAAGAGAACCTAAAAATCAGTTCGATCCAGCAAACGGTAGAAACCGTCACCAATCCGGTTGCGGCAAAGCATCTCCAACTTTCTGCAAAGCATCCGTTGCTCAAAACCACCGAGTGCTATTTCGACCAGCGCAACCGCCCCTGCGGCGTCTTCATCACCTGCTACAATCCAGTTCTGGTTCAGTTGCGTATACGCTATGCTACTGATACGTCACGAACAATCAAGTAACGGACTGATTAACACTCCCGTTACTTCGCTTGGGAATCAGAAACGTGTTTTTCAACCGTACCATCAGCAGAATCGTCGCGGCGGGCATTGCGTAAATCCTTGAACAATTGCCGTAAATCCTTCACGCCGCACCGAACAAACCAGAAGGTCATCGCCAGACCGATGAAAACCGTCAGCCATTTTTTAAACTTCCTTCAAATGGCGTCCATGACCAAAAGAACACAATCTATGATGCCAATAACACAACGGAACATAGATTTTACAATCAACGTCAGAATAGAGCTACGCCACCTGTGCAAACCGACGCAAAAACCTTATTGCTTCACCAATGTCCGCAACAGGATTCTCTCCGGTTTCCCGCTCGATGGTCAACCAGCCTTTATATCCGCAGTCGCTTAGCGCGGATAGATAGGCTTCCCACGGAACGCCGCCCTGCCCAAGCGGTGTCTCCTCAAACAGCCGTCCAGTGCGTGCGATCAGCTCATTGAAACCGCCCTCGGCAAAAGCGTTATAGACCTCTTCCGAGTCACACGGCTTCAAGTTGCGTCCGTCTTTGGCATGCGTTGAAATAATGTACGGCGTGAGCGTGTGCACCGCCCGAACTGGATCATCGCGCACGACCATGATGAGGTTGGCCGGATCGAGATTCACGCCGATACCCGGCGTGTCGAGTTCGTCGAGAAACTGCCGCAGGCGGGCCGCAGGCTCTGGGCCGGTTTCGATGCCGAAGCAGACCCCGCGATCAGCGGCGTACGGTCCGAGTTCCATACAAGCGACCCGTAACACAGCGCGGCACGGACTATTTTTATCTTCAGGAATCACGCCGATGTGCCCAGTAATCACACTCGTCCCCAAATCGGAGGCCAGAACGACGATCCGCTTGAGCCGAGGAATTTTCCATTCATTTTCGGCTTCGTCCTGCCAGCCGTGCCCGCCCAGTTCGGCGATCAGTGCGGCGATTTCCAATCCGGCATCGGCACAGCGCGTACGAATTTCAGCGGGTTCAACGGATGAAAACTCCTGCGTTGCGGCATAAAAACTGATTCCGTCTGCGCCAAGTCTAGCGGCCTGCGTTATTGACTCGCACAACGGTACACGAAGCGAATCGCCAATGATTCCAATCTTCATTTCTTCATCCAGTCTTTTGGATCAGGTTTTCAATAATTTCAATCGAACGCTCGATTTCCGCCAGCTGCAACAACGGCTCGACAAGCGGTTGATCCGGATCGGGCACTACACACCATCCGACAAAATCAGCCAGTTCGTCCTTAATCTGATTATTGTCGGGACGAACCCAGTCCGGCACCTCGCAGGAGATCGCCTGCCCGTTACGCATCAACTGTTTTCGGGAAAAATCGCCGACCAGCGAGTCGCCGTTTGCACAGGCGATACGAACCTCGCGACAGGGCCATACATCCGGCAGCAGCCAGGAAACAAACAGCGTCCCTTCCCGTCCGTTCTCGTGCAGCAACCGGACAGCCGCCTCCTGCACCTGCCCGCCGACCCGTTTAAAATCGAGTAGCTCAAACTCGCGAACGGCACCGAAAAAATACTGAGCCAGATCGAGATCATGAATAATTTTGTCGGTCACAATATCGTCTCGAATGCGCGGATCATGCGGCTGGGTTCTCTGGAAGCGGTACTTGATGATCGGCAGTTTTTCTTCTGCGATCAGGGTGCGCAGCTTAATCGCCACTGGATTATAACGTTCGACGTGTCCGGACATCAAACGACACCCCTGTTCCGCAGCAAGTCCCGCAAGCTGACGGAACTGCAAGGTCGCTGTGACCAGCGGTTTTTCAACCAGTGTATGCACCCCGGCCTTCAGGGATTGCTCCGTCAGCTCAAAGTGAGTCGGTGTCGGCGATGCGATCACGGCCAAATCAGGCCGGGTTTCGGCTAGCAACTCCTGCCAGTTTCCAAACCTTGGAATCTCTGCCGCGATATCGCGTACCTTTTCGATGTCCGGATCGCAGAGGCCGCATAATTTAAGCTTACAGGTCTGCTCCGGAAGGCCCGCCTTGTAATAGGCCTCGGACTCTCCGGCGGTCAATTGCCGGATGGCGCGGACGTGGTAGCCACCCATTTTCCCCAACCCGGCCACCGCGATGCGGATCCGGTCGGTATCCCGTCGCAAAAGCCGGGTGAGCTGGAAAGAAGAGGGCATTTGTTCTGCTAAAATTCCAGCAGTTTTTTCGCGGTGTCTTCGGCCAACGCGGCATCCGGTAGGATCAAGTCGGGCAAGCGACAGAACGGAATCATTTCAGCGGTCACCGGCACGCCAGAAGCGTACCGTCTGATCACGGCCTTCACCGCCGAAAAATCAAGATCTCCGCTCATCAGATCATCACCGAATCCGTGCAGCAAACCGCCAGCATCTTCGCGTTTAAAGTTTTTCAGGTGAATCGCTTTGATCCGCTTCCCAAGAATTTCAATCCAGTGATCGGCATAGCCAGCGATCATGCAGTTGCCAGTATCGAAGTAAACGCCAACACGGTCGCTGCCAAATTGATCCACATACATTTTCATTTCCATCGGCGCAATCAGAAATTTATTCCAGACATTCTCGATCGCAATATTCACACCCAGCTCTTCAGCCAGCGGAAGCACTTCCTTCAATGATTTCACGGAGAGATCCCATACCTGCTGATACGGAACGACCGGACGAGACGGATCCCACGCCACATCGACCGCACCGGGAATCACCAGAATGGTTTCGGCACCCAACCAAGAGGCGATCTGCAGATATTTTTTTGTGAACTCGACCGCCTTGGCGCGTTCCACCTCATCCGGTGAACCGAGGGAGCAACCCCAGTAGAATCCGGTCGCCAGCGTTTTCAGTCCAATACCGGACACCGCCGCTGTCACCTTGATCTTCCCGCATTCGACTTCGCTGATCTCAATCGGCAGGCAGTCGCCAACGGTGAGCTCCACACCGTCTAGCCCCCATTTTTTTGCATCTTTAATCGCGGCATACGGCCCTTTGTTTCCGTCGAAGCCGCCCAGCACCCAGTAGTTGATTGCTTTATACATCGTTTTCTCCCTGTCAGATGGCGACCGGTGCGCCGGTTTGTATAGATTTCAGTTCTGCTTCGACCATTTCAAGGGCATCGACGACTCCATCAAGCGGCATATCCGGCTTTTTCCCGGCGAGCAGGCAGTCCAGCAGATAGTCGATTTCGACATGCCAGCCGGTCGGCTTGCCCTCCGTAGCAGTTACCGGTTTTTCGATGGTACCGTCTTCGTGTATCAAACTGTAGCCGTCGGCTGCGGCGAAACGCAGCGTCATTTTTTTGCAAACGATCTGGAAGCTCATTTCAAACGGAGTGCCTTTGGCAGGGCCCCAGCCCCCCTCGGCGGTAACCAGCGTACCGTCACCGTAATCGTAGCAGGCCATCACATGGTCGATGGCGCCGTCGCTATGGACGGTTGTGCCGTACGCGCTGATTTTCTGCGGCATACCGATCAACTGCCGAATGAAGTCGACGTCGTGCAGGTGCAGATCGAGCAGTGCACCGCCGCTGAGCTCCTGTTTCATGAACCAGTTCTGCCAACCGATGCCGTTCATATCAGGCGAGACGCGCTTGAAGGTGGCGGTGATGATTTTGCCAGCCCGTCCGGACTTTATGACATCCAGCGCGTGTTTGTATTCCGGCCAGAACCGGATACACATGCCGACCATGAAGGCCGTGCCAGCCTTTTCCGCCGCTACGGCGATTTCCTGAGCATCTTCGGAGGTGCGCGACAGCGGTTTTTCGCAGAAAACCTGCTTGCCAGCGGCAATCGCGGCCAGCGCGTATTTTTTGTGGAGATAGACCGGCACACAGATATCGACCAGCTCGACATTCGGATCATTGATCAGATCCATGCCGTCGGCGTACACCTGCACTCCGGAAAGATCAACGGGTTTTGAGTTATCGTTGCCGCCGATATTGGCAAAGACCATACGGATATCGCCCGCGCGCTTAGCCGGATCCACATCCGCCATGGCAGCAACCATAGCCTTTCCGCTTTTTCTGTAGATGTCAAAATGGGTCGTCCCCATAAATCCGAAACCGATAATACCAACCTTTACTTTTCTGCTCATATTCCCAGCTCCAATTTATTTCATCAAAGCTAGCACTCCGCCTAAAAAATGGAATGGAGCTGACTGCAAAGTTCTGGACAATTATGCACAAAATTATATTTTTAAATAGATGAAGCACGCCCTTGAAATTATTCTGCATGAAGATATTCAGCGGATTTTCGATAACTTCACCGCCAGCTTCGACATTTCGATCGTTTTCTATTCGATTGACGGAAAGGTGCTGAAACGAGGATTGAACCAGTTTCCAGCGCCTTTTTGTATGCTAATACAAGATCAACTTTTCAGCAAAACCCAGTGCCTCTACATGGACGAAGAAATGTGCCGACAGTGCACCCGCTCACGTAGAATAGTCGGTTATCGTTGTCATGCCGGCATCGAAGAAGCTGTGGCTCCGCTGTATGTCGGAGATCAACTCGCAGGCTATGCCATGATCGGACAGTTCCGTACTTCGGACACCATCAACCCAAAGGTGATGGCCGCAGCAAAAAAAAACAAATTGGAAAAAGAAGTCCAACGCGCCTTCCACAACCTACCCTGCTTCAGCCGAAAAAAAGCAGACAGCATCCTCGGACTGTTCTCACTGCTGATTGATTACATTGTTACTAAAGAAATCATCGCCGTCAAAGGCGAGCGTACCGCTGGACGAATTCTTGCCTATATTGAAGAGCACCTGAACGAAGAAATTTGTATCCGCGACGTTGCACAATCCGTTGGCCAAAGTATATCCGCCGTATCGCACCAACTTAAACGGATCACCGGAAAAACCTTTACGCAACACCTGAACGAAGCGCGCGTAAGACGGGCGGAAGAATATCTTCGGCAATCTCCAGATCTCTCCATTCAAGAAATAGCTGAAAAGTCTGGCTTCAATGACCCGTTTTACTTTTCGCGCGTTTATAAAAAGCTACGCGGGTTCCCGCCCAGACAGTTTCAGCGCGGACAGATTAAGAATAGTTGAGCAATAGCGCGCACCTTTCGGAGTCGCCTTACGGAGGGAACTACTTGAAACCTTTATCCCGCCACATCTCACCAGCTGACTGAAAGTTTGCGCTGGCACCATGAATCTCCTTTGTGCCACTTCATCAACCACGCCATCATCCCTTCTCTTCGAGCTTCAACTTCTTCCCGCTCTTCATCCATTCGCTGAGAACGATCTTGCAGTATTTACTTTTGGAAATGTGCATGGAACTTGAACGCTGCTCCAGTTCATCTGCCATCTTCTTGCACATGTTAATACCGATGGTCTTGGTGACTTTGCCGATCAGGTTGGTTGTCATGTGATTTCTCCTTTTTTGATTAAAAATTTACATCCATACCATTACGATCAGTGATACCAGCCTCGCCATACGAAACCCCAATGGTCACTTTAAATTCTACAGACTCATCGGGCAAAATAAGTCGCAGTGTTCCTTTTTCTTTTTCTGCCATCTGCCCGTCGGGATAACAATTGGCAGGCTCCAGCCCCATGACATATTCCTGTTGCCCCATCATTTTCCACTGCGTAAAGTACGGTAGTTCGGCCTTGCAGTACGCAACTTCCATCGCCAAACCGGAATCGGGATTACGCAAGGTCATGCGAGCCATACCATCTTTGGCCTCCGTCACGTCATGAAAAAAACATTGTTCGACATACCCGGCGGTCGGCAGCTGACAATGGTTCCACTCGTCAAGCCCGGCTGCGGACTCACCGTTCCGGGGCG
The DNA here is from genome assembly GCA_038213895.1 of Kiritimatiellales bacterium. GTDB lineage: Bacteria > Verrucomicrobiota > Kiritimatiellia > Kiritimatiellales > Tichowtungiaceae > Tichowtungia. The sequence goes on from JBBQSL010000030.1 coordinate 24,396, forward strand.
TTGTTTTTTTTACACAGCCTTCAACTACAGCGGCTTCACTCAACAGAGGGAAACCCACGTTGATATGATAAAGGAGCAGCAGCGGCGACGGACGTATACCACGGTTTATAATCCGGTCGCTGATGGTAATGACGTTGTCGCCCATCGCGGTTGAAATGGTGCGTTTAAGTTCCAGATTTTCCCCAAAAAAGCTGACCTCACGCATCGTACCGGTCACACTGAGTACATACCGATCATTATTCCAGCCTTTAAAAACGGCAACATCTTCGGCAGGCGTATTGGAAAGACGACCATGCAATCCCAACGGGCCATCTACACGCATCCCCTGTTCAGCCTCCGGACTGCCAACATTTCGTAGGCCGCAACCAGTCAATAAGCCCGCACCAAAGCTACGCAGCCAACGGAACCCATCCGCTTCAAAATACGCTGGATGCACGATGCCAACCGGAGTTTGATAGGCAAACGGTATGCCGTTAAAAGAGGCATCGCCGATATCCATACCACGGTCGAGCAAAACAGTGAAACGCAACCCGCTTCCGTTATCGATGTCCGCGATGCGGATGCCGCGTCCACGACCATCATCCATCACAGAAGTGCGAATACGGGCCAACTGATCCATTGAACCAACATAGGATTTGAGTTTTTTTGCGTTCATTTTAAACCTCCATTTTTATGATATTCCTACAGGTGTTTTAAGATGGGTTTGAGTGACGGATACAGTCGCTGATAGAGGGCGTGCTTTTCAAGATATAATGTGTGCCGTTTTGCATCCGGCTCAAAAATTCGGTCGTCGTAAACAAACAGTTCGACGGCCTCGTGCGCCGAGCTGAACACGCCGGATGAAATTCCCGCCAGCATGGCAGCACCCAGAAGTCCGGCTTCGGTGATGCGCGGACGGATAAACGGGATGCCAAAAATATCAGCGCGAATCTGCATTCCTTTGTCGGATCGTGCCCCGCCGCCGGAGGCAATAAATCCGGTAGTATCGATACCGAGGTGCCGCAGAGTGTCCAACCCATGCACAAAATACAGCACAACGCCCTCGCAGATTGCCTTGAGAATTTCTCCACGGGTGGTGTTTGTTTTCAGACCGACGATAACGCCGGAAGTATCCGGAGAATGATGCGGCGGCGGATCGAAGTGCGGTAAAACCAGCAAGCGGGTCGGATCATGCGGCATTTCCTCATCGAGTTGCGCATACGAAACATCAGCAGAAGCAAACGTATCGCGGAACCATTTCGTCAGTAGGCCCGCCTGATTATAGAAAAAAGAAACGTACAGATCTGGCAGTACATGGTGCTCAATATTCAAATCCGCTTTCAACATGGATAGCAGATCCTTCGGTTTTTTATAAATCGGCGTGATGCAGTCAAACGAACCCATCCCGTACACTGCACGCCCAGCGGAAATGCCGCCGCAGCCGAGGGCGTTGCAACACTGATCGTGTCCGCCGGCAACCACCTGAACGCCGTGCGGAAGTCCGAGTTCTCCGGCCATTGCATCGGAGACGGTTCCAATTACGGTTCCGCCCGGAACAACGCGTCCGAGTTTTTCGCGCGGAATGCCGCTCCATGCGAGCAGATCGTTCGACCAATCGTTTTTGTCCAGATCGAACAACAGCGTACGGTTTGCGTGCGAATTGTTAGTGATGGGATCGCATCCGAGCAGGAATGCGATGAGGTCGGACCAGAGCAGAAAATAGTCGGCCTGACGATAAATCTCCGGCCGGTTTTCGCGCAACCAAAGCATTTTGGGTAACGAATAGTTTGGACCAAGCAAGTTGGGATTAATCCGGTACAGGTTTTCGCGACCGAAGGCTTCCACCATGCGGTCGACATGCCCGGCTCCCCGATCATCGACGCAGAGAATGCTGTTATCCAGAAGTTTCCGATCCTTGGAAACCGGAACGAACGCTTCGCCAAAAGCACTGACGGAAAGCGCTGTAATGGGATCGTGCGGTGCCAGCGCCGCGACCGCGGCAATCACCTCTTTGGTTTTTTTCCAAACATTGGAAGAATC
>JBBQSL010000031.1:0-26326 GCA_038213895.1 Kiritimatiellales bacterium
CATGAAAAAGAGGCTGGAAAAGTGCGAAAGTCCACTTACTGGATAATATTCCTTTAAAAAGGAGTGAATTTGTCGTATTTAACCGTATCACCTTTTTCTCTACTCTACATATTTCCTCATCGCTGATTTCAACCTCCAAAAACCATGCGGCCTGCCCCGTGAAAGTGAAGCTATTTCACAGGGGCTAATCCAGCAGCAGGTTCAGCCACGGCATGGCGGCATTTTTCTCGAAGATGGCCTCGACCGTCATGAAAAAAAATGTCCTATTTTTTAAGCGCTTTCTTCAAAAAAGGCACCAGTTCTACAAGCAAAAAACACGTAAATAATAGAACTGACACTTTTTTGAGAGGTCAGCCGTTTAGACTTTTGACCTTCAGATCTTGGACTTTTGAACGGACAGAAGACGGCTTGTCCGCCGAAGGAGGAAAGACGGAGAACTATTTCTTACAGACTTCATACAACGATTCCCCTTCCAGCAAACGGGTTCCTTTTTCGAGATCAATAATCACAGGTGTGGCCAATGGATAGCGCTGCATAAATTTTGCCAGCCCCCCTGTCCGCCGGATGCGACCTGACTTGACCTCAATCGCAATAATTTTCCCTTCTGACTTAACAACATAGTCAACTTCATCATTGCTATCCCGCCAGTAATAGACCTCCTCGAATTGTCGACACAGTTCCGCTCCGACGGCGCATTCAAAAATCCGCCCGAATCGATCGGGATTGATGTCCAACTCCAGAGGATTCCCCTGTGCATTCACCAAGGCAGTGTTCAATGGGACTATTTTTGGACTGGAGCCACGCTTTTGGATTTCTGATCCGCTGTATTTTTGAAGGGTTCTGATTAAATAGGCGCTCTCGAAGAGTTCCAGATAATGCTTGATAGTGCTCACATTCCCCGATTCCTGAAGTTGCCCCAACAGTTTTTGCAATGAAATCTCCATGGCCGGATAGGCAAGACTCAGCAAAAAAGTCTGCCGGAACAGCGCCGGTTTATTGACCGGCGAAACCAATAAAATATCTTTGAGTAAAACGGGCTCAATAATGGAGTGATTGATGAAATCTTTCCAACGCTTTACGTCGCCACTCAGTTCCGCAGCGGCCGGATAACCCCCGAATTTAAGAAATGAATTCAAATCCCAACTGAATGCCTTCCGGCATTCCTTCAGATTCCAATGATCCGCATGAATCACCTCGTAGCGCCCAGCCAGACTGTCGGCCAGCCCTTTCTGTAAAGTCAGACTGGCCGATCCGAGCAGGACAACTTTCAGGTTCCGTGAAGCACGGTCTTCATCAAACAATCGCTTAACGATCTGGCTCCATCCCGGAATCTTCTGCACTTCGTCAATGACCAGCAAGGTACCCGGCCCTTTGGATCGTGCAATTTTCCAGTTGAGTTCCATCCAATCGGTGGACAAAGGTTTTGCATCGTCGGCGGAAACCATCTGCACAGGCCCCTTCCAGCGTTGCACAATCTGCCTAAGTCCGGTTGTTTTACCAACTTGTCTGGGGCCAAGAACCACTTGAATAAAATTTAGATTTTCACTCAAACGGGACTCTAAAACTGTTGTAAAATCTCTGGTAATTTCCATGATGAAATTGAATCTACCAAATTTAGGAGATTAGTCTACTGTTTTTGGGAGGAGGACCACAAAAAAAATGGCCCCAGAGAGTAAAACTCCACAGGAGAGCTCCAATATTTTAATATTTTCCCCTGTTCCATATTCTCTGCCCGCCCCTTTCGGATTCTTCAAAAACTGGTGCCGACTCTATTTTGTTTACCACAACAGCCACGCGGTCAAACAACAAACACTGATTCACCATAAGCCGCTAGTTTAAATTTCAACCTTTTTCTTCATACACTTAAAAGTTCTATTTTCCAGCTTTACACGATCTAATTTCAGTGCTAAATAAGATACCGAATAAAGCACTGGAGAAAGCACCATGATTACTATGCCTGCACAGGATGTGAAGAGACGTGGCATCGGCGCGGTAGACGAGTTGCTCACAAGAGAGCCGGTTCATATCATCAGGAACAACCGCCCGATGTATGTGGTTCTTTTCGAAGAGGACTACCAGACGATGATGGAGGATCTGGCGCTGGCTCGCATCGAAACCTCAGAAGCCGACGTTGCGGCAGGCCGCGTCCGCAGGGGCAGTGCCGCCGACCTGATGAAGGAGTTGGACGAAGCGGAGACCGAGTGATGGTTAGACTAGTCTGGACGAACACCTTTTCGCGCACCGCGAGGAAGTTCCTGAAAAGGAACCCCGACCTTAAGTACGAGTTCGAGCGGGCCTTGAAGCAACTGGAAGAAAATCCGAACCATCCCAAGTTGCGTCTGCACCCATTGAAGGGGCGTCTGGCTGGAAAACATGCCGTATCATTAACCTACAGCCACCGGATCGTTCTGGTGCTGGTGCTGGACGAAGGCGAGATCCTGCTGCTGGATGTCGGCACCCATGATTAGGCATACCGCACCTAACCACTGCCCGTTTTTTATATTATTCGTAATGTAGCCACAGACGGATCCCTTGACGGTTTTAATTCCGTCGAGAACTTGATAGACCGGATTCGGCATTTTTTTTGCAGCCTTGCGAGCCTGTTTGGTATAGACCAACCACTATCTTCACTATGCTACAAGGGGATTGCTGCACTACGCCGGAGCAACAGACGACATTTATTTTTTCAAATCTTGAACACCATACTTTTCACCATCCATCGGACGGAAATAATCACAGACAGGGAGCGAAAAAAGAACGCCCATCAATAGTCCGTTTGATATGGCCGTTAGTAACGCAACCCCAAGAAGAAGCAAAATACTCTGAGACTGTAAGGACAGCACCGCGCTGATAACGGTAGAAAGTACTGAAAAAGAAAACAGAGCCGCCAACATAATTTGAGAGACCAACCAGGCCAATCGCGAGCGCTTAATGAAGCCACGGAATATCGCCACGGTTAACAAGAGGTAGCAGAATAGCTGCAGGATCTGAAAAATAAAATGAGCTGGGGTTACCAGTCCGGTCAATAACGCATATTGCACAACCGTCACAACCAGCAGAGCGCCCAGTAATGCATCAAGATTCTTCGGTCTGGTTTTCCAGTTATTTTTCAAGCACTTCCCTTTCAAACTTTATATTCAGATTAACCCTTTGCTCTACGTTGCCAAGTTGAAAATTATTCACGAAATAAGATAATCCTGTAAGAGGTTTCTTAGTTCATACTCGGCGGATTGAAGCTCACTTCGATGCGTCGGCGTCGCACTCAATCGAATTTCAACTTTCCCACCTCCAGGATAAAATCCAATACTTGGAAAAAACAGTTGTCCGGCGGCCGCGCCCGCGGAGTTGATCAGTGTACGACCGCTCAGCAGTTCGCTACCGATCGAGATCAGTTCTATGTCAGGCTTCATCGCTTCCCTGCAAGGCTTCGACATCCGCCAACGATTAAGTAATCAACCCCGTGTGCGTTGAGCAACACAAGCAGTTCTTTGAAGTCGGTCTGAAGTTCCATAATAGGCCTTTCGCAGAAGCTCGACGGCACTTATACGCTCTTCCACAGGACGGTTCAGCCAATAAGCCAAATCCCGTTCCGCGGTGCTTTCATGCAGATTTTGCCTGAATGCCACTCTTTGAATCATGCCGCCATACTACCCGTTAGAGCCCTATTTTACAGACTAATCTTCGTATCCATTCGGATGTGCTTTGTGCCAGACCCAGGCGCTTGCGACGATGGAGCGAAGATCGGCGTATTCCGGTTTCCAGCCCAGAATGGTTTTGGCTTTACTGGAATCAGAAATGAGCCGTGTGCAGTCGCCAGCGCGGCGCGGCTGGAGTTCTGCCGGAATCGGATGTCCAGTGACCTGACGAGAGACTTCAATAACTTCTTTAACGCTGTAGCCATCGCCGTTACCGAGATTAAAAGCACCGGTAAGGCCGGGCTTGAGTGCCAAGATGTGCGCCTGAGCCAGATCGCGAATGTGGATGTAATCGCGGATGCAGGTGCCGTCGGGCGTGTCGTAGTCGTCGCCAAAGATGTAGATTTTCTGCCGCTTACCGAGCGGCACTTGCAGAATCAGCGGAATCAAATGACTTTCCGGCGCATGATCTTCGCCGTATTTGACGGTGGCACCACAGGCGTTGAAATAGCGCAGAAAAACACACTCGACGCCGTGAATCTGCTGAGCCCACGTAAATATTTTTTCGCAAAGCAGCTTGGACTCGCCATACACGCTTTCGGGTTTCTGCGGCAGGGTTTCATCCATCGGCACCCGCTCGGGCGTGCCATAGGTGGCGCACGTGGAGGAGAAAATCAGCTTTTTGCAACCCGCCGCGACCATCGCCTTCATCAGGTTAAGAGAGCCGCTAACGTTATTTTCAAAAAAAGGCAACGGATCGACCATCGATTCGCCGACTTAAATATAAGCGGCAAAATGGATCACGGCATCCGGCTTCACTTTCTGAAGAGCCGCCCCAATGGTCTCTGGCTGGCGCAGGTCGCCTTGAATAAAATTTGCTCGCGGATCAATCGCAGCGCGGTGCCCACGCTCAAGATTGTCGAATACCGTCACTTCATGCCCGGAGTCACAAAGCATTTCGGTGGTTACACTTCCGATATATCCGGCACCGCCGGCAACTATAATTTTCATTCATCTTCTCCCGATTTTTTAATGTGTTCTTAAACATTGCCGACGATAACAACCAGACACTTGCTCCGCCAACTGTTTCAGCGTCTTTCTGAAGGGCTCTGGCTTGCGCATCAAGTAGCACCTAACGTATGCTCATGGCGTTTTATAGTCAGACACCCTGATGGACAAACCCTATGGATCATATTTATATCAGAGACTTAGCCCTGAGCTGTATTATCGGACTTTACCCCGAAGAGCGAAAAAACAAACAGGACATCCTTATTAACGTCTCAATGGAAACGGATCTACGCGCGGCCGGAACGAGTGATTTACTCGCAGACACGGTGGACTATAAAAGCATTAAATTGGCGATTTTGGATTTCGGTGAGCACAGTAGCTTTAACCTGATTGAATCGTTGGCGGAAGGCATCGCCGCGATCTGTCTTAAGGATATCCGTATTCGGAGCGCTACCGTTACCATTGACAAACTTGGCGCGCTGCGCTTTGCCCGTAGTGTAGCCGTGGAAGTGACAAGAAAACGTAATGATTAATGCGTAATTCTTAACGGTCACTACGCGACCAAAGTTTCTTCGATTACGAATTACTCGTTAAGCGTTACTCGTTAAAAACACCCATCGCCCGGAATTTGTCGTAACGCTCATTCATGAGCTGTTCTGCTGGCAATTTTTTAAGCTCGGCCAGATTACGCAGAAGAGCCGCTTTTAGATTTTCGGCGGCGGCTTTTTGATCGGTATGCGCCCCGCCCTTCGGTTCGGGAACAATCTCATCAGCCAGTTTGTTTTCAATCAAATGCTGAGCTGTGATTTTAAGAGCCTCGGCCGATTTGTCGGCATAGGCACGGTCTTTAAAAAGAATCGCGGCGCAACCTTCAGGCGAAATGACGGAATAATAAGCATGTTCAAGAATGAGAATGCGGTCGCCAATTCCGATACCCAGCGCGCCACCGGAACCGCCCTCCCCGATAATAGTGACAAGGATCGGCACGCGGATGTTGAACATTTCGCGCAGATTCATCGCGATGGCTTCAGCAATATGACGCTCTTCGGATTCAAGGCCAGGAAAAGCCCCTGGGGTATCAATAAGCGTAACAATCGGCACGCCGAACTTGTCGGCAAGACGCATAAGACGCAGGGCTTTGCGGTACCCTTCCGGATAAGCGCAACCGAAATTGCACTCCAGATTACTCCGAGTATCGCGTCCTTTCTGCGAACCGATAAGCATAACTTTCTGTCCATCGATCTTCGCGAAGCCTCCGATGATGGCGCGGTCATCGGCATGAATCCGGTCGCCATGAATCTCGACGAAATCGGTGGTCATGTTGCGGATATAATCCAAGGTATAAGGCCGCTCAGGATGACGAGCTACCTGCACTTTCTGCCACGAAGAAAGATTGCTGTAAATCTGCTCACGGGTCGCATCGATTTTTTCTTTCATCCGTTCGATTTCATGCGAAACGTCAATATCCTGCTTCTTGCTGAACCCCTCGAGTTCATGCAGTTTCTTCTCGAGTTCAAAAACCGGCTTTTCAAAAGACAGTGTAAAAGGGGGCATATGGGCTCCGTGGGGTTATGGATGAATGGAACATTGGAATATTGGATACAAACAGCCAACCGTGCTTTCCTGCTTTGGAATTCCCGCCGGGTTCATCTGTTTAGCAATACTCACCATTCCATCACTCCGTTTATTCCATTATTCCGCTGTCCAGCAGGACGGCTTATTATTCGCTGATGACGACTTCCGTTCCACGCGGAATCAGCAGATAGAGTTCTTCTACATCTTCGTTCAACATACGAACGCAACCATTACTGGTTTCAGCGCCAATGCTGTCACGAAGGGGAGTTCCATGAATACCGAAGCCTTTAATGTCAGGACGGGTTGCATCCTGAATAGACATCCAACGGGTGCCGAGAATGTTCCGCGGGTCGCCAAACGGGATAACGCCCCCACCCGGAGGGGTCCAGTCTGGATTCGTCTGGTGTATATCCGTGCGAAAGTTTCCGACCGGTGTTTTACCGTTCACACCAAGCCCGACGACATACCGCTTAAACAGTTTTCCGTTTATGGTCAAATCGACGGTTTTGGCAGACTTATCTACCTGTAAAACAAATGGTGCGGCAGGAATCAACAGCCGCTGACCCGGATGAATCAAATTATTATTAATATTAATTTTATTCATTTTACGAATCAACTCGGTCGTCGTTTTATTACCCCGAGAGATTTTATCAAATGAGTCGCCAGGCTGAACAACATAGGTCTTCTTTTCAGGAGTCGGCGTAGTCGAAAGGAACAGTTGCACGTTTATGCGGCCCTGAACGCGCAAGGCATTATTTTTTAGACTCTCGTCCGTAGCGGTTGCCGCCACTTCACCGAGCAGGTCACGTGCCTGTTCCAGACTGCCAGCTGCGGCAAGACTCTGGGCTCGGGTAAAGAGCTGCTGTGCTTTATAATCAGGACTCGACGTCGTCGGAGTTGCAGAAGCGACCGGCGCAGCCGGTGCGGGAGCTTTTACAGGCTGAACCGCCGGTTTTTCCTGAACAACCGGACTGCCCCCTGCTGCCTTTGCGGATCGTCCGTCCATCCATATACACAAACCGATCACCAAGACGGTAACCACCAGCACAACTAGACCCGTCGCAATAAACCTCGAAGGAGGTTTGCGCTGTTCATCAAAAGGTTTTACGAAAATATCAGCCATTTTTATATCCTAAATCTCTGCAATTGGGGGTAGAAACTAATTCAAAGCTCATCCTTTTGCAATCCATTAAAAAATAGCTATGATACCCCCCTATGCGAACTGCAACTCAAGATATCTACGGCAATCCAACTCAAATGACTTTCGGCGTACAGATGCTACTTATAGCCAATATAGCCGCCTACGCCATTGAATACTTCTTCAGGTTCCCTTTAAGTAATTTGTGTGCTCTGCACGCGAACTGGTGGGTCACGTTCAGCGTCTGGCAGCTCATCACCTACCAATTCGTCCATCAAGGACTTGGGCATCTGCTTTCCAACATGATGGGACTCTATTTTCTAGGCCCAGAAACCGAACGTACACTGGGTACTAACCGCTTCTTCGCCCTCTATTTCCTAAGCGGCGTGCTAGGTGGACTTGGTTGGTCACTTCTCTCGCCCTACGGTACCTGCGTCGGCGCCTCTGGGGCCATTTTCGGTATTCTCGGAGCCTACGCCGCGCTCTACCCCAACCGCGAACTCATCCTTATCTTCCTACCTTTTGTACCGATCAAAGCATGGGTTTTCGTTCTCTTGCTGGGTGCTTACGAATTTATGCATACCCTCGCCGGCCCTGGCGGACACATCGCCAACGCCGCACACCTCGGCGGCGGCATTGCTGGCTATATCTACGCCACCATTGTTGCGCACCCTGACATCCTTCATAAACTGAAAGAAAAATTTAGACCAAAAGAAAAATCGCCGGTCAGCCGCGCCGAAATCGACCGCATCCTCGACAAAGCCGCGCAACACGGCATGCACACGCTCACGCAACACGAACGCGACACCCTGAAACGCGCTGGAAGGCAGTGATTCGTAATGCACGCGGAGTGATTTAGAGCATGTAACGATTGAGATGCCGTATTGCGACAGGGAGAACCCACCCCGCGCTTCGCGCACCCCTCCAAGGAGGGATCGTCAATATGTAGTTTTTGGTCCCCTCCTGGGAGGGGTGGCCGACAGGCCGGGGTGGGTTGTGCGGCGTTTGAATCGTGAAGTGCTCTAGCCCAAGTTTCTCATATGACTCTTTATCCCCTGATTTTAAAGGGAATCGTTTCACGAGGCACTACAAAGTCGGCGTTGTTTTCAAGACGGCCCTACTTTGACGCCCCTTTTAAATCGCGAGCCATGAGCGCAGCGATACGGGTGGCAAAGACGGACGGGTTTTCTACTTTCGAGCCTTCGGCTACATGAGCCAGATCGCGTAACAGGGCAACGCTTTCATCCAGCTTTGGATTTTCCTTGTCTGCTTCGTACAGGGCTTGTACCGCCTCAACGACCGGATGGGCCGGATTGAGTTCGAGTACGCGTTCCGTTTCTGGAACCGGCTGGCCCATACGACGGAGCATCGCTTCGACGTGCGGGCTCATGCTGTATTCGTCACCCACCAGACAAGCCGGACTTTCTTTCAAGCGGGTAGAGAGTCGTACTTCTTTTATTCCGTTCAATTTTTCCTTCACGAAGCCGAGGAAGCCTTCAAATTTTTTCTTTTCTTCCTTCAGCTTTTCGCCGTCGCCGAGGTCGCCCTTATTGGCTGCTTTGAACTTTTTGCCTTTATATTCGCCAAGATGCGGCATCACAAATTCGTCAATCGGATCGAGCATGAAGAGCACTTCTTTACCGTCTGCCTTAAATCCCTCAACAAACGGCGAATTTTCAGTAATCCCGCGATGTTCACCAGCCAGATAGATGATTTCGTCCTGCCCGTCCTTCATGCTTTCGACGTAGTCGGCTAGCGAACGCATTTTCCCCGCTTCGGTTGCGGTCGATTCAAACAGCAGCAGATCGGCGAGTTTTTCGCGGTTTTCAAAGTCGGACTGAAGTCCTTCTTTAAGCATCGGGCCGAACTCCGTATAGAACGTCAGATACTTGTCATAGCTCTTAAGCTTCATGTCAGCGAGTGTTTTAAAAATCCGTCCGGTCAGGTTTTTACGTATTTTGTCCAGCTGCGGGTTTTCCTGCAGAATCTCGCGCGAAACGTTGAGCGGCAGATCGGAGGCATCCACAACCCCTTTGATAAAGCGCAGATAGGTTGGCAGCAGATTTTCAAATTCGTTACTGATAAAGACGCGCTGGACGTAAAGATTCAGATGCGCCTTGTAATCATTGGTCATCATCATGTCAAAAGGCTTCTTTTCCGGGACAAAAAGCAGGGCCTTAAATTCGACCGCCCCTTCGGCGTTATAATGGATCACTTCCGCCGGGTCGCTGAAATCGTGCGAGATGTGTTTATAGAACTCGTTATACTCTTCGGTCGTAATTTCGCTCTTCGCGCGCAACCAGATCGCTTTGCGGGTATTCAGCGTTTCGTCCCCCATGACGACCGGATGTTCGACAAAATCAGAAAACTTTTTAACCAACGACCGGATGCGGTATTCTTCGCGGTATTCCGCAGCATCTTCCTTGAGGTGTAGCGTCACCGACGTGCCTCGTTTTTCGCGAGTGCCTTCCGCAACAGTGAACGAACCGGTGCCCTCAGAACTCCAGCGAACTGGCGGCTTGCCGTGCATCCGTGACTCAACCGTCACGCGGTCAGCCACCATGAACGAAGAATAAAAGCCGACCCCGAACTGACCAATCAGATCGGGATTATCTTTCGCGCCGGACTCCTTGATCCGAGCCAAAAAGGCTTTGGTTCCAGAATGGGCGATAGTTCCAAGGTTTTTAACCAGCGACTCCTCATCCATACCGATCCCGTTATCGGAAACCGTTAGGGTTTTCGCATCCTTATCCACGGCCAGCGTAATCTTCCAATCATTATCGCCGTCGAGCAGCGAGGTATCCGTTAGCGCCTCAAAACGGATCTTATCGATCGCGTCGCAGGCATTACTGATCAGCTCGCGCAGAAACACCTCGCGATGGGAATAAAGCGAATGGGTAATCAGGTGCAACAGTTGCGAAAGCTCGGTTTTGAACTCCATGGTTTTTTCGGACATAATAAATTTCCTCCTTATAATCGGTTAAAAAATCAGACGAGAGAATAGAGCCTCATGATTTTAAGAAAAGAAAAAACGAAACAGGTTCAAAGACAGAGCCGGCTGGACGCGAAGCGAGGCTTTCTGAAAGAAAGTAACGACCGGAGGGAGTGGCAACCCCGCGATACGTACCGCAGGCTTCTAGCCGGCCTCATACCAATCACGCATAATGTTCGGTAAAAAAAGGTAGGGCGTGTTCGCCGAACGCGCCGCACCGGTGGAATGGCACTCCTGCTCGGTCGGCTTGGCGTGCGTGCGGACGGCTCGGCGAGCCGTCCCTACCCGGATGAATAAATACCGATCTTCACCCGCATTCCCCTCCACCGGAGGGTGGCCGAAGGCCGGGGTGGGTTAATTTGTGAAGTGCTATAGTCGAAAAACTTACGTCGTCTGCATAAAGGCGCGAACCACACGGATCTCAGCGTACGTCACCGTATTGCCAGATGCTTCAATAATCTCCTTTAGCGTACTGGCTGCGGTACGGGCGAAAAGCTCTTCAATCTGCATCCGCTTGGCGGGATCAAGCAACTTGTCGACATCCAGTCCGCCGCCCTGCCCGTCGTCGAGCAACTTTTCGACGTGCTGGCTAATAGTTCCGTCGGATAGCCCGCGAAGTTGTGCGATGGCATCGAGAGAAAGTCCCTGGCTCGCCAGTTTCAGCGTCTCCTGAACCGTTTCGCTGCTCTTCTTCTTCGAGCTTTTCCGAATTCGAACCGGGATCTGCAAAACCGAGTGCTGCTGTGCCTCTTCGGGATGCACGAATTTATACATCTCGATAATCGTCATAAAACTGTCACCGTATTTTTCCAACTTGGTATCGCCGACGCCAGTGATCCCAGCCATCGCTTCCGGCGTATCTGGGAAATAGGTAGCCATCTCATGCAGCGTGCTGTCGGAAAAAATAACGAACGGCGGAACGCCCTCCACCTGCGCCAGACGCTGCCGCTCCGTACGCAGTTGCATGAAGAGCTGGATTGAATAATCGCCGGTAAATCCGGCGAGGTCGGCGCGCTTGACCTCCTTCTGCCGGATCACTTCAAAGGTCTTCTTCCCGAGCAGGATCTGCTGCCCTTTGGGTGTCAGCTCCAACGCGGAATAGTTGTCCGCATTCTGGAGGATACAGTCCTGCGCGAGCAGATCGTCGATCACCCTCCGCCAGTATTTTTTATCGGCTTCTTTGCCGATACCATAGGTCTTGAGTTGATCGTGCCCGAGCTGGCGAATCTTCTCCGTCTGCGCGCCGACGACCACATCGGCAATATGTACCGCGCCAAACTTCTGACCTGTGCGGTAGATGGCCGACATAATTTTCTGCGCCGAAATGGTGGCATCCACCCGTTCTACATCGCCCATGCAGACATCGCAGGTGCGGCAGTTTGTCTTTTCGTAGGTTTCGCCAAAATAACCCAGCAGAGCCTTCCGGCGGCAGGCATTCGTCTCTGCATAGCGCACCATCTGAAACAGCTGCTGCTCCGCAATCTTCCGCTCCTGCGGGTCTTCGGTCTGCTCAATAAAATAACGGAGCCGCACCATATCGGACCGATTAAAAAACAGGCGGCAATGCGCCGACTCGCCGTCGCGCCCAGCGCGGCCGGTTTCCTGATAATAGCCTTCCATATTTTTTGGCAGATCGCCGTGCAGTACAAAGCGCACATTGGATTTATCGATTCCCATGCCGAACGCAATGGTCGCCACGACCACCTCCACCTCGTCGCGGTTAAACTGATCCTGATTTTCTTTGCGCTGCTTCGGCGTCAGCCCGGCATGATAAGCTAAAGCTCGGACACCCTGTTCCTGCAAAAAATTGGCCGTGGACTCCACACTCTTGCGCGTCGTGCGGTAAATGATTCCCGACTCGCCCTTGTGCTCCCGCAAAAAACGCAGCATCTGCAAATCGATATTTTCCTTCGGCACTACCTGATAAAACAGATTCGGGCGATCAAACGACGCACGCGTCAGATGCGGATTGCGCAGACCGAGCTTGGTCAGAATATCCTTCGCCACCTGATGCGTCGCCGTCGCGGTAAAGGCCGCCACCGTGGCCGACGGAAACTCCGGGATAATCTTCGCCAGCAGCAGATAATCCGGACGGAAATCGTGGCCCCACTCCGAAATACAATGCGCCTCATCAATGGCAAAAAAGACGACATTCGACGCCTTGAGCGTCGCCATAAACTCCGGCATCGCGAAACGCTCCGGCGAAACATACAGCAAATCCAGCTCCCGCTGCGCCAGCTGACGGAACACGCGCGCCCGATCCGCCGCCGCAAGCGAACTATTCAAAAACTCCGCCCGCAGTCCGTTGGCCTGCGCCGCATCCACCTGATCCTTCATCAGCGAAATCAGCGGACTAATCACCACACTCAATCCGTCAAGCCGGTAAGCTGGAAGCTGATAACAAAGCGACTTACCACCGCCGGTTGGCATCACCGCGAACACATCGCGGCCTGACAGAATCGTCGAAATGATCGCCTCCTGATTTGGCCGGAAACTCCGGAACCCAAAAACCTCATGCAGCGTATCGTGAAGCGTCGTCGTTGAATCATTATTTTTCATACTTTGAAAATCTTAACCAAAAAATGCCACAAATCAATGTTAAACGAAACAGATTGATTTGCTTTTCCAAATCCGTACATTAAGTCCTCTCAATTCATGGTGCACAACCTCGGTTAGGTTATGAAGAAAAATCCATCCTCAAAAAAAAAAGATTCGTACATCAGTCATACGGTGTGCGCATTATTTATTCCGATTGCCGTGCGATCATCCCCTTGGACACAGAAAAAATCCGTCGGAACGCACTTCGAACACTGAAAAAAAATAAATCGGACTGCGCGGCGCTGGATGCCAAATTGACGCAGTTTGAAAAGAAAGAACGGCTGGCGCATCAGCAATGGATCCAAACCCATTGCGGGGCTGAAATAACCGAATGTCGAGCCCTCCATGAGGAAATTGTCCTGCTGGAAAATACGCTGAATCTCGCCAGTGACCTAGACGACTTCTACCCGAACCGTACCCGGCAGGACTGCGTGGATGCCGCCGTCCGGTTTTTTGAAACAAACGGCAAAACACCGGAGGGTTACGAAGCGTTCTTCAATCCATCTCACGCGCAGGAAAAAGACGACTCGGACCCGTTCGAGGATGCAGATGACGATGCCAAATTCTCGAAAGATTTAGATGAGGACTTTCGCCTCTTTGAAGAGGAGTTCAACGACCTCTTCAGCAGAATTTTACCGGACAAGGCGCCAGTGCCAACCCGTGCAGAATACCGCCGGGAACAGAAAGCGATCAAAGGTCTATATCGGCGAATCGCCCGGAGGCTTCACCCTGACAAGGCTGGCGTAACCACCCCCGACCAGCAGGAGCTCTGGCATGCCGCACAAGCGGCCTATGAAGCACACGACCGCGAAACACTGGAACGAATCGATGCGCATTGCGATCTGCTCGACACCGAAAACACTCGATTTGCCCCAGTTTCCTCTATTCAAACGAGCATCGCCTTTTATAAAAAAGCCTGTGCTCAATTCCGCCGCTCGATCAACTTGGCCAAGCACCAGCCGGAATGGGGCTTCCTGTCCTGGACCGAACAGAAGAAACAGCGCGTGCTGCAAACACATGCACAAGAGCTTTCGCGGGAGATCCAATTTCTCATCCGCCAGCGGGATGCCCGCAAAAACCATCTGAAAAAAATGAGCCAGCGGTCTGCCGCCTCAAAAAAAACCGCACCAAAACATCGCTGATCATAATCTGACGCAAACCTTAACCGTTGATTGCGCGCATTTTTTCCCCACAACTTGGAAAAATCTTTCCAACCATCGGAAACTCACCCACCCCGCCCTGCGGGCACCCCTCCGCCGGAGGGGATTTTCAATTCTTACGTTCCTTCACTTTTCCAAGGTCTGGAACGACTCATACCCCATTGACTTAAATAATATTTAAACACCCGCTTACGCTCAAGACACGAAGAGCACAAAGATTTGTGTACTTAGTGCCTTTGTGTTTAAAGCAATTGATATGAATTAAATTAATTCCTTATCAGGCCGTCCTAACCAGCTTCGTTCCGTCGTTCTCGAAGGTAATGAGGCGCTTTTTGTAGAGCGCACCGATCGCTTGTTTGTAGGTCTTTTTGCTGACGCCAAACAGGCGATAAATTTCTTCTGGCGGACTTTTGTCCGTGACCGGCATGAAGCCGTCCTGCGCTTTGATGTAGTTTAAAATCACGTCAGTCAGATCGGTGACTTTTTCAAAGCCGGGTTTATGCAGACACAGGTCGATCTTGCCATCAGGCCGGACTTGTTTGATGAAGCCGTCAATTTTCTGTCCGCGTTCCAAGGATTGGAAAACCTCGTTGTAAAAAAGGATGCCCCAGTGCCTGCCGTTGACGATGGCCTTATAGCCCAAATCGGTTTTATCGCAGATCAGCAGTTGCACCTTTTCGCCGAGCTTATAATTCGGCGGAGCGCGATCAAGAAACTTATCGAGTTTGGCGGAAGCGGCGATACGTCCGCTGGATTCATCGAGATAAATGCGCACGACATAGAACTGCCCCTCGAACATTTCCACCTTCTGTTCACGGAACGGTACGAATAAATCCTTCGGCAAACCCCAGTCGAGAAACGCGCCGATACGGGTGACGGACGCTACGCGCAGACACGCAAATTCGCCGACCATCGCCACCGGTCTGAGTGTTGTAGCCGTCAGCCGATCCTCGGAATCGATCATCAGAAAAACCTCAATGACATCGCCAACGTTCCACTCCTTGGAGACATAGCGATTGGGCATCAGGATTTCACCGAGACTGGCGCCGTCGAGCATCAGCCCGCAGTCGGTTTCCCGCAAAATCTCCAGCCGGTTTGCTTTTCCTATTTCAGCCATTTAAATTCTCTTTGTTTAATGAATTGTGGGTTCTGGATGAGCGCAACCTGTTTATTTCTGCTTTTTGTCGGTCAGCTTCTCTTCAATCTGACGAAAGAAAATTAACATTCGCTCACCCATGCGTATGAAGTCACTTGATAAACCCTGCAACTCATCGCGACTGCGAATCGTCTCCAACTCATTCATACGCTGCCGAACCTTTTGTCGACTTTCCCAAGAATCTTCAAAACGACCCTGTTCACTCAGCTTAATGTAGTCAACGAAACTCACCGAAGCTTTTCGCAGTTTTTTAATCGGCCGCACAAACCAGTATGTGGCCAACAGATAGCCAAGCACCGCAATCAGCGAGATCGCCACAACCCCCCAGATGGTCATTTGACGGAGCATATCCTGAACCGGCATCATGGCTTCGTTTAAATCACGGGAGACAAGAACATATAGAGTGCTGACATCTTTCAACCCTTCGCCGGAATTCAGCTGTTCGTCCCCGATCTGTATTGGAGCCACAGCCGCCAGCGATACGGCACCAGGAATAAGTTCAACCGTCGCCCACCGCTCCGGCACCATCAGCAATTCTCGGAGTGGTTTTTCTGGAATACGTGAAAACTCCGAGACTTTCCCTAAATTAATATGCGCAAACAACCGCCCATCCGGGAAAATGATATCCCGAGCAATCGCTTTATTCAACGGATGGGACGTTGCCCGTTGCAGAAAACGGGTTGCATTCAAGCTGACTTTAAGCACGCCGAGAAAGTCCTTCGAATTTACGGAACTGTAAACTGGAAAGACCATATCAATGGCGATCAGTCCAGAGCTTTCATCATACAGGAGACCCTGAATGCGCCCGCTTCCTGCCGGAAGATTTGAAGCCGCGACCCACCAGGATTCATCAGCCTGCCAATAATCCGTCGTCGGATTGGTTGCCCCGATCAGTCGTCCATGCCGATCGGTCATCATAATTTCAGCGAATTCCGGATTCACTTGCTGAAAATCCCCAAGGAAACCTGAGAGCGGGTTTGATAAAATCGTTCGCTGTATTCCGCCCATTGCCGTGGAAGCCGCCCATATTGATTCCACCTGCTGAACATCTTGTGTACTGAACGACGAGACGGTCATTTCACCGACCAGAGAAGCAAGCCGCCCCGAAGCGACCCGGTTTAAAACCTGCTGAAATTTTTGCTGAACGCCATCCTGAAGCATACTCGCCATATCTTCAGCAATCATCAGATGAATAATCCCCTGCTGGTTCTGATAAGACGATCTGCCGAAATGCCGGATGTAAAAAATTCCAAAAAGCAAAGGAACAACCAGTGCCGCTGTAACAAAACTCACCAATTTGGCTTTAATTTTCATACGCACCTCGCAAGCTTCAGTCTTTTAGTCGCCCTGTAAATTAAGATTAACACGCCAGAGCCATTTGTACACTCGCTTTTCGCATACGCGGCAACCGGTTCAAGACAGACGGTCAGCCTCTTCCAGCCATTTTGCTTCGAGTGCATTCAGCTTTTTAGTAACCTCGGCAAGCTGGATGTTGAGCGCGGTGTAATCGAGCGTCGGATCACCGCTGGCCAGTTGGTCGTAGAGTTCGCGCTGCGTACCGTGCAGTTTTGCCATGGCTTCTTCCATCTTCCGCAGTTCCTTCTGCGCCTCGCGTTCCTGAGCTCTTGCTTTCCGCGCAGCTTGAGGATTGAGACTTGAGACTTGAGGTTGCGAACCTTGGACTTTCGACTTTGGACTTTCGACGGTTTCCTGCGTCGCCGACTTCTCCAAATAGTAATCATAGCCACCGGGATAGCTGACGACACCGTTCGATCCAATGGAAATAACATGATCCGCCGCGCCACGCACAAAAGCGACGTCATGACTGACGAAGCAAACGGTGCCTTTGTATTCGCGGATCGCCTTTTCGAGCGCTTCGCGTCCATGAATGTCGAGATTGGTGGTCGGCTCGTCGAGCAGAAGAAAATTTGGTGGATTGATAAAAATACGGGCAAAGGCGAGGCGAATCTTTTCGCCGCCGCTTAGCACGCCGGACGGTTTATTCACCGCGTCACCGCTGAAACCGAACGAACCGAGCAGTCCGCGCACATCGCGTTCCGGCACGGAGGAATTGACGTTGCGAATAATCGTCAGTAACGACTGATCGGGCGGCATAGTTTCGGCAAAGTCCTGCGACTGGTAGCCGAGCACCACTTTATGCCCTTCCTGACGCTTCCCCGTTTGCGGCGTCAGCACACCGGCCAGTAGGCGCAACAGTGTGGTTTTGCCCATACCGTTATAACCAACTAGCGCAATCTTCTGCCCGTGGCCGATCTCCAGATTGACGTCGCGCAAAATCTGCCGCTTGCCGTCGTAGGAAAAACTCAAATTATGGACGGTCATAATATGCGCACCGCAGTGCGGCGGCGGCGGAATCCGAAGTTTGGAAAAATTCGGCGGCGCGACCGGCTCACGCACCACGTCGATCTTTTCGAGCATCTTGATACGGCTCTGTACCTGCGCGGCTTTGGTGGCCTGCGCACGGAAACGGCTGATGAAACTTTCGAGATGCTCTTTCTGCTCGATGTAGTTGCGATAAGCCGCTTCCTGCTGCATGCGGCGCTGTTCGCGCTCTTTGATGTAATAGCTGTAGCCGCCGGAATATTTGGTGACCGCGCCGCCGCTAATTTCCAGCGTGCGGTCGGTGAGCGTTTCGAGCAGATAGCGGTCGTGGGAAATCAACAGCATCGTGCCTTCGAATCCACGCAAAAAACGCTGAAGCCACTCGACGGCGGGCAGGTCAAGATAGTTGGACGGCTCGTCGAGCAGCAGAATATCGGGCCGCGCAATCAGCGTACGCACCAATTCAGCGCGCATCTGCCAGCCGCCGCTGAACGAGCGGAAAGGATTGCCGAACTCGCTTTCCTTAAAGCCGAGCCCGCTCAGTGCGGCTTCGGCGCGCGATTTAAGATCATAGCCGCCGAGATGTTCAAATTCGTGCTGGAGGTCGCCCAGCCGATGTAGCATCCGCTCCTGCTCCGCGCCGGAGGCCGTCAGCAGGTCGTGCTCAATTTGATGGATTTCCGCCACCATCGGTTTCAGTTCCGGAATCGCGTTACAGGAATAATCCAACAGCGAGCCGTCCTGCGCGTGGGCGTTAAGTTGCTGATGTAAATGACCGAGCCGTACATTTTTAGGCAACGTGACATCGCCGCGGTCTGGCGAAATCTCGCCGGAGATCAGGCTGAAAATCGTACTCTTGCCTGCGCCGTTCGGGCCGACCACGCCGACGTGCTCGCCGGAATTGATGCGGAACGAAACCTTTTCAAGCACCTCCTGCGTGCCGAACCGTTTACTCAACTGGATGAAATCAATCATGAAGCCGAGGGTTTTACCGGATATTTCACGGTTTGGGAAAAATAATCCGCAGATAACGCAGATCGACGCAGATTTTCCGGTCTGGATGGACAGCGGCTTCGCTATCCACTGGGAGGTATGTAGTACCGGCTTCAGCCGGAGTGGCGGGGAGCCGCCTAAAGGCGGGACTACAAACCTTCTCCGCCGGACTCAGCTGCAACTCTGTAGATGCGGGCGGTGACCGCGTCCAAGGTTGAAAGACACGGCAGGCAGAGGCAGGATGCCCGCGGTACGTACCGCCGCCATCCTGACGGCTTTACACTTTTACCTTTGACACACTCTCTACCCGAAAAACTTCAGCACCTCGTCGTGGATGGCGGCGTGGTTTTCGGGAATAAACTGGTGAGCCTGAATGCCGGCGGCGCAGGCGGCTTCGACGTTGCGGGTTAGATCGTCGAGGAATAAACACTGATTTCCTTGAACGCCGAGATTTTCCAGCATGTGACGGTAAATTCCCGCGTTCGGCTTGCGGGTGCCAACCTGATAGGAAAGAAACAGGCCGGTTGCGCCGTCGAAGAATCCTGGCCAGTTGCGCTCGATGGCTTCGATATGGTGTTCCGCGATATTGCTGAGCGTGTAGACCGACAGGCCGTGCGCAATCGCTTCGCGGAACATTCCATAGCCAGTCTGGTTGATGGTGAACATTTTCTGCCAGACGCCGATCAGCGTATCCACCGTCCAGGAAAGTCCTTTGGCTTGGTTCAGGTAGTCGACAAAGGCCTGATCGCTGATGACGCCTTCTTCCACCGCATGGTGCATTTCGAGGTCGCGTTCCGTCGGTTGTTCAAGCGGAGTACCGGAATCCTTCGCAATCTGCTGAAGCAGAACCTGAAAGTCAAAGTTCACCAGTACGTTGCCGATGTCGAAAATGAAATATTTAGCGTTCATATAAATGATGCCAGATTAACCTGTGAATATTTTTAACAGAAGGAAACAAAGGAAACCAAGGATGGATTGGTGAAGAAAAAGCCATATTCTGATCAAACTTTGTTGTCCTTCGTTCCCTTCTGTAAAATACAATTAATACGTTTTTAAGTAATTCATTATAAGAGGTGGGCGTGGATTCAGAAAAATCAAATAAAGTCCGCCGGACGAGCCGAACAGAAGGCGATAAAGCCGGGAATGGCAGAAGCCTCCATGCCGCGCCAAAAGACTACCCAATCGCCCGCCGTATGCCGTCCGTCAGCATGTCGGTCATACCACTGGTTAATCGGGTTACCCTTGCGCGACCGCCAAAAGAAGTCCGGATTATTTTTGCAGACTTCGTCCCAGAGTTCCTGAGCAAGACCTTCGCCGCGCGCTTCCGAGCCGACGGCAAATTTTGAAAGGTAGAGTCCTTCCGGTTGTTCTTCCAGCAGGGCCGCACCACGATAGTTTTCTTCAAAATAAATCTTTGTGGCCGCCTGCAAAACACCCGCTTTCGGTTTTTTGCCGAAGCTTTCTTCGAGCAGAGCCAGCAGCCGATCCGCATCGGGGTTGCCGCCGGAAAGAATGATAGAACCGCGCCGAAAGACGGTGCCCGCACCTTTTACGGTGAATATTTCTTTGAGCAGGTTGATCGGTGATGTGACGGAAATATGGGTTCCTGGTCGCGCTTCGAGCAGGGCGGCGGCAGTATCGGCCATCGCCTTGTCTTCCGGCGAAAGTGTCGCCGCCGGTTTCTGCGTATAATAATAGTCCACGGACAATCCGCCCGCCGCACGAATGAAATGTACTCGCCGTCCAATGGTTGGAACTTTCTGCAGCAGACTTTCCAGTGTTTGGATGTTTTCTTCGACAAAAACGGAGATGCTGGTCTTCCGCCGTCCAAGCTTTGGAAACACGGTGCGTTCGAACAGTGGATTTTCTTTCAGAAGATTCCATTCGGCTTCCGCCTCGGCACCACAGAGTACAACGGCAGGTTTCAGTCCAAGCTGAAGAAGAAACCGTAGATCAAAGGCCAGTGCCTCGGCTCCCTGCTCAAGGCTTTCGAGGTCAGGAACGAGCAACGCAAAGCAGTCGAGTCCAGCGGACTGGAATTTATTGAGGTAAAACTCGTATTCCTCCCGCCGCCCGATGCTGTCCAGAAATAGCCGTATGGTTTTGTTCAATAGCATGCGCAGAAGGAAACATCATTCGCCGGAAAAGTACACCAAAAATACCATCGTGCGGTTTTTGTATCAGGAGCTTGGCCGGTGAACTGGTTACAGCTAAACTACATTCTATAAGTGATTCTCATTATGATCGTCAAAACATCAGCTATTCCGCTCTACTGGACCGATGTGTCGAACACCTCGCGTATCGTCACTTGGTTGTCGGCGCACTACGGCAAAATCTCGACTACTATCAAAGGCGACCAGCGTAAAAACAGTCTGTTCCGTGGACAATACGACTACTTCTCCACCAGCGAATTGCTCTTTTATGACCGCACTGAACGCGGCATCCATATCGCTAAAGAGTGCTTCATGCTAACGCCCCGCACCGTCTTTCGTACCGACTGGCGGGCCTGCGCCGCCGCTGGGTACATCGCCGCCTTGTTCGCCAAAACCACGCCTCGCCACGGTCATGAGTCAGGCCGCTTCGAGTTTTTTGAAGAAATGCTTAGTCATACTGAAGAATATGGCCGCCACCCCGTTTTTCTAGTCTGGTTCGACCTGAAATTTGCCGAGTTTCAAGGACAGCTCGTGCAACTGGACGACAGGAGTCAGATGGCCGAGGTTCGGAATGAAAGGTCAGCAAAAAGATTTTCGGCGGAACATGGTGGACTCATCGACCCGGGGTACGCGCGGGAACACCGGATTCCCTCAACCCCGCTGGCATCCGAAGCCGTTGAACTGCTCAAAACGTGGCAGCAAGCCCCAACTCCAGAAAGCGTACTGACAAGCCCTTGTAATCCGGCGCACCTCGCACAGATCGAGCGCGTACTCGAAAAATTCGTCACGTGGCAGTTTGACCTAGCGCCTCACGTCCGGCGCACCGCCGCCGAAACGCTACGCACGGTTTAAACCTTACGACGAAGGCGGGCGATGAACATACCGTCGCCAGGGCCTTCCCACGGCCAGATTTGGATAGATCCACTGGTTGGTTCGCCGGTCAGCGGATGAGCAAACGGTTCAAGTTCAAAGCCCGGATGCTCAGGTAGAAACCGTTCAATCACTTCAACCGTTTCTTCACGGGTAAAGGTACAGACGGCATAAATCAGCACGCCACCGGACTTCACGCATTTCGCGGCATTTTTGAGCATCCGAACCTGCAAGTTACGTTTTTGCGCCGGATCGCGCGGGTCAGTGCGCCAGCGGGCGTCAGGATTACGGCTCCAGGTTCCCCATCCTGAACACGGGGCATCCACTAAAACACCGTCAAACTCTTTGGTAAACGGGGCCTCTTTGACTAAGTCATGAAGCTGGGTGCGAATCATGGCAATGCCGCCAGCCCGCGCCCTTTTCTTACATTCATGCAGTGCTTCCGTACGCAAATCAGTGGCCAATACTTTACCGTCGCGACCAATCAGGTCAGCTAGATGAACCGTTTTACCGCCCGCGCCCGCACAGGCATCCCACCAGTCGGAACCCGCCGCCGGTGCAGCAACCAGCGTAACAGCCTGCGACGCAATATCCTGCACTTCATATTGTCCACCATGCGCTAAGGCTCCGAGGGATGTCCCGGCATCAATTGAAACGGCACCGGCGGCTTTCGAGTGTTCTTTAAAGGCAATGTTGGCTCCGGTGAGAACCTGTTTAAATTCTTCCGTTCGCAAGCGAATCCAGGTCGGCGGACGTTGCTGGAGTGTTTCATAGAAAAGATCCTCACCGCCCGCTGCAAAATGGACTGATTTTCCAAACTCTGGAAAAACGAGATCTGCTTTTTCTAAAGTTTTGACCCCAGGGAACCATACGGCCAACGCGGCGCGTTTTTCGTCGAGGGTTTTACCACCGAGCGGCGTCCAGTCCGATTTTGCAACACCTTGTAATGCAACATGTAGATCCGTGCGGTCGAGTAGCCAGCTCAGTGCGGCGGCTTCGAGCGGCGGAAGTTGCAACGCTTTCGTCCAGCCTAGCCAGCGGTACCATGAAAAAAAGCATTCGGACAGAAAACGGCGGTCACGAGAGCCTAATTCATGACGATTTTTGAAAAAGCGCAGTAAAACGCGATCGGCTGGATGGCGGTGTTCCAACACGTGAGGAGTGAGTGTTTCGAGGATTTCGGCGGCTAACCGGGTTTGCTGATTGATAATTTTTTCGTTTAAATTTTTCATGGGGTTCCTTGCAGATTTTTGTTTTTTTGTTTTAAAAGTTGGACATAATCCGTGCCCCAACCAGACCAAGGTTTAGAATGCAGGTAAAAGCGTACGAAAGGCAACTGTTATGGCAAAAGAACTAGGATTTGTGATGATCACCCCGCACTCGCTGCGGAAATCACGTACCGGCGGCATCATTGGTCGCTTCAGTCGTATTGAAGGTATTGAATTCGTCGCCTCGCGCATGTTCGGACCAAATCAGGAACTGGTCAACCGCTACGCCGACATGCTGCGTACAAATCCCGACGTTACACCGGGGAAACGCGATATTTTAGCCGACTACGTCCTGCGAGCCTTCGGCCCGGAAACCGATACCGGACGGCCGCACCGCGTCATGATGCTTCTTTTTGAAGGCGAAGACGCGATCAAGAAAATTTACGCTGCTGCGGGCGGATTCGACGACACACAGGAGTCGTCCGACACCGTACGAGGCACTTACGGTGACTGCATTCGCGACGCGGCCGGTAAAGTGATTTATTTTGAGCCGTCTGTACTGGTAGCTCCCACGGCACGTTCAGCCAAAGGCACGCTTGCGCTCTGGATGGAATACGCCGAAAGTAACGGCGGCATTGTAAAAAATGCCCTCAGTCTGCCAGATGCCGATGTACAGAAAACACTTGTTATCATCAAGCCGGACAACTTTCGCTTCCCCAGCTCACGCCCCGGCAACATCATCGACCTCTTCTCACGTTCTGGCCTACGGATTGTCGGCGCACAGGTGCACCGCATGAGCATGGCGGAAGCTAAAGAATTTTATGGCCCGGTTCAGCCGGTTCTGCGCGAAAAACTGCGCGGTCGTACCACCGACAAAGCTTGCCTCGCGCTTCAAGAGGAGTTTGGCTTCGCGATGCCTGCCGAAGTGAAAGATGCCCTCAGCAAGACCCTCGGCCCGTACTACGGCGACCAACAGTTTTACGAAATCATGAAATTCATGACCGGAGTGTGGCTGCCGGACGTATCCGAAAAGGAAATGGAAGAAGACGGCAAAGTGCGTTGCTTGGCCCTCATCTATGCGGGTAAAGATGCGGTGAATAAAATTCGCACGATTCTCGGCCCAACGGACCCGAGCAAGGCCCAACCCGGCTCCGTACGAAAAGAATACGGCAGTGACATCATGGTTAATGCCGCGCACGCCTCCGACTCAGCAGAAAATGCTCAGCGTGAAATAGGCATTATCAAACCCGAGCGCGACCTTTTGAAACCGTGGTTCGATAAATATTATGCATAACGAGTAACGAGTAATACACAACCTTTCCTAAACCTTAAAAACCTGTGGAGAAAAACTATGTGGAATAAAGTAACCCCCGCCCCTGAAGATGCCATCCTTGGACTGACTGAAGCCTTCAAAAAAGACCCGCGCTTTGCCAAGGTCAACCTCGGCGTCGGCGTTTATAAAGACGACGAAGGCCACACTCCGATTCTCGACTCCGTTAAAGCCGCAGAAAAGCGGATCATTGAAACCCAGAACACCAAGTCGTATATGCCCATCGCTGGCGAAGCGGCTTACGGCGACGAAGTGCAGAAGATGATCTTCGGGTCGCTGTGCGTCCGCTCTGCCACGATCCACACGCCCGGCGGAACCGGTGCGCTGCGTGCCGCCGCCGACCTACTAGCCAAATTTAGCAGCAAGACCATCTGGGTAAGCAATCCAACGTGGGCCAACCACAATAATATTTTTGAAGCCGCCGGACTGACGGTTAAAACCTATCCCTACTACGACGCAAAAACAAAAGACCTCGATGCCGACGGCTTCCTTTCCGCACTCGAAAAAATTCCGTCCGGAGATTGCGTCCTTCTGCACGCCTGCTGTCACAATCCGAGCGGCGTGGATATTTCCGCTGAACAGTGGCAACAGGTTGCGCAAATCGCACAGAAAAACGGCTGGTCTGCACTGGTGGACTTCGCCTATCAGGGCTTCGGTGTAAGCCTTGAAGCCGACCGCGTTGGTGTCGAAGCACTACTTGCCGCCGGTATCGATATGTTCATCGCCAGCTCCTTCTCCAAAAACTTTGGCCTCTACCGCGAACGTACCGGCGCGCTGACCGCTGTCGCCGCCACACCCGCCGATGCCGAAACCGCCATGAGCCACCTAAAAGCCACCGCCCGCGTGCTTTATTCTAATCCGCCTGCACACGGCGGCATGATCGTCACCACCATCTTGAAGGATAAAGAACTTTCCAAACTCTGGAGAAGTGAACTCGATGGCATGCGCGACCATATTGCACAGGCTCGTACGGCACTGGCTGAAGGCTTAACTCAACGCGGCGTACCGATGGACTGCGCGTTCATGATTCGCCAAAAAGGCATGTTCTCCTTCAGCGGACTAACGAAAGATCAGGTCAACTTCCTGCGTGAAGAAAAAGCTATTTACATTGTCGGCTCCGGCCGCATCAACGTCGCAGGCCTCACGCACGGAAACCTCGGATTCGTCTGCGATGCCGTCGCCGAAGCCATGAAGCGGTAAAACGCCAACCCTACGGAGAAATGCAGTCGCGGGGAGAATACCCGAGAATGGATTTGAACCGTCGGCTGAAGTGGTACGGATCGGCATAGCCTAGAATTTCAGAAACCAAGCGAACGCTGAATCCGTTTTTCAGCAGTTCGGCAGCTTTTTCAACGCGCACCTGATCGTGATACGCTTTCGGCGAAAGTCCGGTGCGGGCTTTGAAAAGGCGGCGCAGATGCGCTTCGCTGAGATTGCAAAAGACGGCCATCTGCGCGCCGTCCCACCATTTTTCTGGTTTACGTTTCAGTTCGGCGCACAGGCGTTCAACCTGTGACTCTTCTGGAAGCGTGCCGTCGGACGACGATCCGGAAGTCAGATCCGCCAGCAATCCGGTCAAACCTGAAACCGCACGTAGCCGATGTTCTGGCGTTCCCATGGATGCGTGCTCAATGATCGGCAAAAGCCGCCGTGCCGTACCGACGTCGCAGAGTTCTCCGAGCAAAACATTCGCATTAAATAGAGCCTCCGCCAGCGAACCGCAGAAAAAAATCTGATCGACAACCATTCCGCTTTTACCGGCAGCAAGGTCATGAACTTTCCCGGGTCGTATGAAAAAAATCTGATACGAGGAAACCGGCATCCGTCCGCCCGCTTCTGTCCAATACCAACCGTCGCCAGAAACGATTTGTCCGATACAGAAAAATTCTAGTTTGCACGACTGAATATCCGCACGGGAACCGATAGCGATGCCAGCGCGCGGTGAAAAAAAAGTCAGGCCATCCACCGCGCTTTTATTGAGCACTTCTTTACCCGGACGGCAGATTGAAACGCCGTCGCCAGGCTCGATGCTCACATGACTGGATTCATACAGGCTGACCATATTTTCTACTATACTCTGCAACGATCCGTTAAACCAGCAGACGGTTCAGTTGTTCGGCAAAAGTTTCGACGCGGCAACTGAAAATCAAATGAAACACACCATCCG
>JBBQSL010000032.1:0-25737 GCA_038213895.1 Kiritimatiellales bacterium
CCCCAGATGAACCCCCCACTTGCCCATCGTTATTCCAGGTAAATAATTGCTCCATGGCTGTTGGACAAAGGAGTGAAATACCAAACGATTCGCCCCGTTGCAGAAGGCCCAGTCGCCCGGCACCTTCAGCGTCTCCGGAGAATTCTGCCATTTTGCTTCTTCCGGGTCGGCGGTAAAAGCTTCTGCCGCCACAACCGGATGCCCGTAAATATGAGCTGTCGATGCCGCCAGCTTTATCGACGGTCGCCCCTTCGAACTCATCCAGAATTCGCCGGTCGGAATATGCGCCGGCCCGCCACACTGCATCGCCTCAAATGGGCCGCCATACGGCTCAGCCACCAGTTTCACTCCGTTCTGATCACAAAGTTTCCGGAAACGCCCATAAAAGTTTTCCGCAAGCAGATCCGCAACCGTGCGCCGCATGTCCCATAAAAACCGCTCCGTCAACTCCGGAGAGTTCACCACTCGCCCGGTCAGACTCACCAGCCACGGCAGCAGGTCATAGCCACGCCGTCTTTGGAATTCCTCGCGAAACCCCGGTGTCCAGTTCTGCCCGCCGACCTCATAGCTATCGATCCAGATTTTATCGAGAGATCCGTATCCGGCGATCTTTTGAAGCAACGGCTGCAGCGATCCATTCCAATGCGCATCCGCACCGATCGGATTCAGTTTATCGCACTCCAATCCGGCGACACCATCCGGCGGCTCGCGGTTCTGCCGACCGGTCGGCGTATAACCGATACGTAAAACGGTCCAATCCCCCGCAGGAACCTCCCAGTCAAGATGCCCATTGGCATCCAGCCGGTCGCTGAGATCACGCACAGCATTACTACCGACCATCAGGGCTTCAGGTGCCGCCCCCATCTCGAAGGGTCTCGGCAGCTCGCTATAACTCATACCGCTCCGCTCCTCGACATTACTGATCCTTAACGCGGAACTAAAACTGACTTCAGCAACTTGGATCCTCTTGAAGGGAGACAGGTCGCCGTAGAAACCGCTTTTATTGAAACGGATCCGATAAAATCTGACCGGTACTGAATGTGCACTGACATCGATATTTAACGAACCGTCTCGCACGAAAAATACAAACGGTTTCAAATCACGAAAGCTGACTCCGTCATCAGAGGTCTGGATCACTCCTGTGACATTCCGAGCCCAATGGGCAGGTTCCAAAACCAATTCAATAAAGCGGGTCGTCAGAGGTTCGGAAAACTCAAACTGAAGAAAGGATTCTGCGGACTCAGGAAGCGGCAGCATCACCTGCGTTTCACGCAGTCCATCAAACAGCAACGAGGCATCAACAGATCCTGTAGCGGTCGAAACGGCTGGTGCCAGCGACTGCATAGAAGGACTGGTTGCGAGCGACGGGAATGCCAGCACGGCAATATCCCGATAAAAGCCCAACGTTGTTTCAGGCTGTTTCAACAACCCCTTAAACTGTGACGGACCGGATACGTTGGTTTCACCAATGGTGATATGCTGCATCGCCTGCTCTGGAGTAATCCATGGCCCGCCGCTGGTTGACCAGCCGGGACAATTATGCATGCCCAGAGAAATCCCCAACCGCTTCGCTTCCCTCGCCGTATGATCCATCATGTCGTACCATTCCGGGCTTTGATACGTCAGCGGCCCCGGCGGAATAGAACCGCTCACTGAATAAATGTCCGCGCCGCCCACGCCGACACGAGCCATAGACTCCAAATCCAGCGTAACGCCCTCTTTGGTAACATTCCCGTTCACCCAGTGCCAATAGGTATGCGGTCGTGCCTCGAGCGGCGGATTCTTAAAATTTTCCTCAAGCTGATCCGCCCACACGGAACCAGCTGTTTCCATTGAAAGAACTACGCCCAGCACACCCCATAATTTCATCTCGGATACTCCTCACTCTATTCTTGTTCAATCCACAATCGTTTCAACCTTCACCGAATCAACATAGGCGCCGTCTTCCGGAGGAATCTGAAAAAACTGAACCTGCAGGCACTGAATTTTTGGATCAGACTTCGCACCATTTATTTCGTGAGCCATCGGCAGACCATTGGTGATGGTCGTTCCGTTCAAGGCAAGATCCACCGTCTGATTCGGATAGTATGTCATCACCAGCTCCAGCAGATCCCCGGCTGCATGGCTGTCCCTCAAATTGAAAGTCGACCCTGCTGTTGCAGAACCGCCCCGCACGGTCAACGACGAGGGCCCGACCTGAATCCATGGTCCGGTGTTGGCGACAGCATCGTTTAATTTCCCGGCAGATTTCTCCAGAAACCCGACTCCGATCCACCACCGTCCCGTCGGAGCTTTTACTTTGGCCGTTAATCTCACCGGAGATTTTAATAGCGGCTGGTCATTCAGTTTCACCAAAAATTGACTTCCGGCAGTGGGGGCCGAAGCAACCAGTGCGCCTTTGCCGTTAAGCTCAACATCTTTCACACGGGACTCGAGACCATAACTGACACTCGCGGACCGCACAGGATCGCCGCCAGCAATTCCTCCATCAAACTCATTGGAGTAAATCACCTGACTGCCCGCCAGCGTTTTAATCGGAGCTGCCGGCGGTTCATAATAAGCCCCAACTGCCTTCAAGTAGTCAATCAGCAGTGCCTGCAGCTCATCAGCCTTGGCCGGATTTTCCGCCGAAATATTACGTGCATCGGTTTCCCGCGGATCAGAATCTAGTTCATACAGCACCCGTCCCCGCACCGCCCCCAGCGAGTTCCAGAACAGGATCAGCTTGTAGTTCCCCTGGCGTGCAGCGGAATAGCTCTTGGACGGGTTATGAAAGAAGAGCGCCTTCTCAGGACGTGCCACACAGACATCATTCGGATTCGTTAGCAGCGGCTTAATACTTCCTCCATCCACATAGTCCGGAAGTGCGCTGCGTCCACCGGCCAGATCGAAAAAGGTCGGCAACAAATCATACCCGGCTACGGGCGTTCGGCAAACAGACTGCGGCGCAATCCCGGGCCCGCGCACCATGAACGGAACTCGGATTCCGCCTTCATACAATTCATGCTTTGATCCGGTTAATGGATAGTTCGGCGGCAGGCGCTTCGTATCGCCACCGGGCATATCCTTGCGTCCGCCGTTATCAGCCGTGAAAAACACATACGTATTATCCGAAAGTCCCATCTCGTCCAATGCATCCAGCAGCTGGCCAATTCCGGTATCAAGGTCTTCAACCATCGCGGCAAATGCAGGCGAATATCCGCGGTCCGGCGTCCCTTTTTCGAGATATTTCACCAGGGTTGCCTCTTTGCAGACAATTGAAAGGTGCGCCGCGTAATAACTCGCCTGCACATAAAACGGCCGACCAGCCTTCACCTGCTCCTTAATGAAGGAAATCGAATCCTTCGTAATCGAAAACGTCCGCTTCGGATCGTCGTTGTCGATGAAATTATCCGGCGCATCATTATGATTTTTGTATCCCAGCGTTTCAGGCATGCCGCCGTCCGGATTATCGGTTATACCATTACTGGCATCATATCCGCATTGCTCCGGAGTTGAAACCATGTGGCGTCCGCCCCACTTTCCGAAATGAGCACAGGCATAATTCGGATTGGCCATCTTCAGGGCACGGGGAATCGTAATGTGGTCGTTGGGAATCCAACCGGTTTCGCTCTTGAACTCTGTGCCGCTGCGCGGAGCCGTCGTGCCGCACAAAATACTACGCCGGGTTGGCGTACAGACCGGAGCCGGTGAATAGCCGCTTGAAAAGCGCATACCCTCTTTTGTAAGCCGCTCCATGTTGGGTGTCGATAGATATTCCGATGCAGCCGCCGGAACCTGCGGATCCATCAGGCCGGACATTTCGCTCCAGCCCTGATCGTCCGTCAGAATCAGAATAATATTCGGCGGGGCCTTTTCCGCCATTGCTATTCCTCCCTGCACGCAGGCAAAAAAGGAACAGGCTGTAACCATTCCGGCAACTCGATTTTGTCTCATATTGTATCCTCCGATTTATGTTAAAAATTGACCATGGAGATTAGCCGAACCGGGCCGATTAAGCCGGAAGGCATCAGTTGATCCGTGCCTTTCCAATAAGGCCAGGTGACAAAGCCTATACGACCGGAGGGGTTCGACTTGTCAGAGTCGACCAACCAGTCAGGCCATCTTTCCTCCACATCCCACCAATAAGCATTCTTCTGCGGAAACTGACGTTCGTCGCCAATCAGGCGGTTGATCCAGAGGTTGGTCACGCGGATTTCCACCCGGTTTTCACCCGGCTTCAGCGCATCGCCGACCGCCACACGAAAGGGAGCCTTCCAGAGAACGCCGAGGTTCCTGCCGTTCAAGATCACTTCGGCCAGCACCTCGACCCGACCGAGATCAATTGAAATTTCCGATGATGGCTTGGCGAGGGCAGAGGCCGGAATCTCGAAGGTCTTCGTGTACGTCGCCGTGCCAGAGAAAAACCGCACCCCTTCATCAGTATGTGTCGATAGGTCGATCAGCTGAGGCAGTTCAACCGAGGCCGGAGCTCCTCGCCCCTTCTGGAAGTCAACGTGCCAAGATCCGTTCAGGGACTGAAAGTCCGCAACGTTGGATTTGAGATGCTTCACATCCGTGGTGGGTCGGACGGGAAAGACCACAAAAACCGCATCCGACGGGTCAAAGTCGAGAAGAACGATGGTGCGCCCGTTTTCATGGCGGACGCCAGCGGCTCGCTCACGGGTTTTACGGTAGGGGTTCCAGATTTCGGGTTGGCCGTCCGGAATCCGGAACGACATCTCGAACTGAACCGGCACCTGATTGTCGCAGGCAACAAAGTAGAAGTTCGCTTCATCGGTGTAGCGGTGGATGGTACGAACGATCCCTTCTGCCGGAGCAACGGTAACGGTATAGTCCGGCGGCTCAAGCAGGGAGGCCAGCGGGCGCCCCATGACGAGCTGGCCTTTTCCGTAGTGACGGTTCTTTACCGTCTTTCCGTCGAGGTCGCCAAAGAGTTCATCGATCACCGTCCGAAGCGCGGCATCATCGCCGAGGCCCGGAGTCCGCACGGGACGTTGCTTCACCAGAACGGTTATCCCGTCGCGAACCAGATCACGCAGCTTTTCAGCCAGCGGAACGGTCATCGTCGCGTCATCGGACAGCACCAGTAGCTTGTAGTTCATGCCGTCGGGCAGAACAATGCGCCCGGCTTTGACAGCGGCACGTTTCAGCAACACGTTGGCATCGCAACCGTCAAAGCCGATCCCCTCGGGCAGACCGAGTTTTTTAAGGTTGCCGTTGAACTGGTTTGGCGATCCCTCGCCCGCGAAGAAAAGCACATCTGCAGCGTAAAGCCCCGACTGGAGCAACGCCTGACACCGGGTGATGTATTCGATCCACGAGCGAGCCTGTTCCGCCCAAGTGGTGTTACGGGTAAAATTAATGCCGAAGGGCCCCATCGTCATTCCCGGCACCACATCGACCCAGGGCTGATGGGCGGAGGTGTGAAAAACGTAGCGGCTGATGCCGAAGGCAAAGGCGGTGTCGCCACGCGCCTTCATTTTGGCTGGATACTGCCGCCACATGTCATAGTCCGCAGTGGAGGTATAGGCCTCCGATTCCACACGCCCTAAACCGTAGGTGTTAACCACCGAGACCATCGCGTGAATTCCCTCTTCCGAAAAACGGTGATCGGTCCAGAAAACCGGTGCGACATCATCCACATAACCGCCCATCTGGAGGTTGTTGTAGTTCCCATTGTTATACGGCTCTGCAAAAGAGCGCATACCGTACTTATGGCAGAACGCCTGGAACCCGCCGTAAAAATGCTCGGCAAAAAGATCGGAAAGGGTTTGGCGCCAGTCCCACAGGAAGCGCTCAGACTCGTCGCTGGAACCGAGCACCTGCCCGGCCAGGCAAGGCAGCCACGGGGCCGCGTCGTACCCTCGCCGCATCCGGAACTGGTTCAGCAGATCCGGCGTCCAGTTCTGCGAGCCAACCTCCCATGAATCGGTACCAAACGCCTTGAGAGCCTTTCCCGCCTGATCACCGGCCAGATCGACAACCAGTTGCATCGGCCCGTTTTTGAAGAAACGCTCCAGTGCGGCCAGATCGAACTTATCCACCTCCGGCCCCACTCCGCCGATGGCGGAAGGGTGGTTCATCTTGCCGGTGGATGTGGCACCGATGCGCAGCACCATCCAGCGCCCCGGCGGAACCTGCCAGTCGAGCGTCCCGTCGGGACGAAGTCGTCCGGTCAGGTTCAGTATATTTTCCCGCTTGAGCGCGGTGCGTTTCGGCGTGCGGTTCCCGTCTTCGCCCCGTCCACGCAAAAACCCCGCCTTGACCGGCCACTGCTCAATGCAGGGTTCGCCGGACATTTCCAGCTCACGAAGCTCCGCCGACACCTTGCTTTTGACCAGCTTCAAGAAACGCAGGCGAAACGCCTTTGTCGTGACGGGATCAAAACCGACCCCCTGAAACTCTGGAAGAGGCCCGCCGTTTTTCGGCATGGAAAAAAGTTTTACCGTCTGAAACGTTCCGTTGATTTCAGCGGCCAGCTCGATTTCTCCGGCGGAAAGACCGCCCTCGCCGGAAAGCAGATAAATCGACTGCGCCGTAAAGGGTTCTTTGAAGCGGAAGACCAGCTCGGCATCCTTGTCTTTTAGGAAATCGTCCAAATTCAGGCCGGTCAGCGAATCGCCATCGAAAAGCACCCCAGCATTGCCTTTGTTGAGCACCGGTGCGGCCTCGCGCATCAACTGCGCATCTCCGGCGGGCCAGGCATACACCGCAACATCGCTGTACCAAGGAGTGTAGTTGGTGCGCTCAAGGCCGAATTTTTCAAGAGTGCTGTTCATACTGTTTTGATGACTGAACGGCAGCATCGCTTCCGGCACCGGCTGCTGCGGAGCCGCTGGGTTTAGGGTTCCGCCATCAACCGTTGCACGGGAAAAAACTAGCTTTTTCATGGAATCGGACGACTCCACCCAAGGGCCGCCGGAGTTGTTCCAGCCCGAGCAGTTGTGCATACCGAATTCCAGCCCAAGCCTTGCACATTCCTGAATGGCGTGTTGCACGCAAGATTGCCAATACGCCGAGCGATGAACCGCTTCGCCAGGAATCCGCACCTGTCCAACCTCAAAAACCTGCGCACCGCCCAGACCAATTCGTTTCATCCACTCGAGGTCTAGTGTGATCCCCTCCTTCGTGACATTGCCGTTCATCCAATGCCACCACGTCACGGGTTTCGCCGAAGCTGGCGGATTATCAAAGATTTCTGCCAGAGAAGGTGCAGATTTATCCAACCGCGCATCTTCCGCGTGAGCGGCAAAACCCGCCGAACAAACGAAAATCGCATACACGGCTAAAAACAAAACAGTGCGATTTATTTGCACACTCATGCGATGACCTTTCTTTTTTTCTTACTGGAAACTGTTTTGCGCGGGTATGACGTCCCGTTGACCATCAATTCCGCACAGTCCTCATATCCAGTTGGTGGGCGGAAGGTGATCTTCATCTCTAGATCCGGCAGAGTAAGCTCTGCATAAAACTGCCCGCCGGATACGTGCCACGAAACATCAACAACACCATATTTTGTCGGAACGGCACCGGAAGCGGTCGATAATCCGCAGACACTCGGAGCAAAAAGGATATTGTTCTGCCCGGGTTCCGAAC
Source organism: Kiritimatiellales bacterium (assembly GCA_038213895.1). Classification (GTDB taxonomy): domain Bacteria; phylum Verrucomicrobiota; class Kiritimatiellia; order Kiritimatiellales; family Tichowtungiaceae; genus Tichowtungia. The sequence goes on from JBBQSL010000032.1 coordinate 7,600, forward strand.
GGATTCCCAGTAGGTACCGGCCAATCCATGCGGTGGGGGCTGCAGACCAGGCGTGACACAAGCTGCGCGGCCGTGCAGCCCAGGCTCCGTCGCGATAGGTTCCGTTTTCCTGCCACTCTTCCCAGAATGTCGTGGCACCAGCCCGGATCATGGCACCCCAACGCTCACGAATAAACGCAACGGCCTCCGTGCCCAGACCCACCTGCCCGAGAGCCTCCAGCAGGTAGAACGAAAAGAACGGTGAGGTCTGTACCAAGCGGGCATCGGACAGGGTTCGCTCCATCAGAGTTCTTGTGTCCGTAAAAGCCAGTCCGGAAAGAACCGCAATCACCTGCGTATGCTGGGAAAAGGTCGCCTCCCAGGGGCCATCTTCCGTAACGCAATCCCGATATAACCGGTGTTCTTCCGACCAGAACACCCGATGAAAATTCTTTTCGATCCGCCGAATTGCCTGCTGGCACGATGCCGCCAAGTTGTCATCACCGGCCAGAAGACTTAAATTTTCTGCGCAGTGAAGCGCCATACAATAGATACCGTTCAGCGGAGCCACGCAGCCCTCGCGCTTAAGATGGGCCCAATCGATAAACACCCAGCCTGGAATATTTTCAATCAACCCGTCCTCATTCACATAGGTTCGGAAAAAGTTCAGCAGGCGCTCAATATGCGGCAGCATAGTGCGGACAAACTGTTTGTCGGCGCCAAACAGAACAACATCCTGTACCGCAACAATCCACCAGAGCGCATAATCAATAATATCGCGCACCGACGCCTTGCCGCCTGTGCCTGAAAGCGACGGAATGAGCCCGCTCTCATGCTGGCTGTGAGCAAAATCCTCGACAAATTTGCGGCAGAGTTCATTTGCACCAAAAGCGTTCTGAATGATCACCAGCTGGATTCGTCCGTCGCCCAGCCACTGCACCTGCTCGCGCCACGGACAATCCATCAACCGGTCATGCATACAGAGCTGCTGGGTATAGGCCCCGGTCTGCCAAATCTGTTCCAGTAATGTATCTTCACACCGAAAACTCCCGGCGTGGGTCACCGGATAAGAACTGAATACCACCTGCAAATCATGAACCGTCAGCGGACGGGTCAAATTACGGAAGGTCAACTGAATATACCGGAAGCCTTTCCAATCATAGATCTCATGGGTCTGGCGGCCTTCACGCAGAATATAGCGATCGGCATAATGCGTTCCCTGCCGCATGGCCTGAACCCGACCGGCCGTAATGAGCTCGCCATGTACCACATCCAAAATGGCTCCGGCATTGCCTTCGATCTCAAACTGCGTGTAACCTGTCAGCTCTTTTCCAAAATCAAAAATCACGGTCGCACACCGTCTGTCCACCTGAGCCGGATCATCGGCGAACGGCTGTGTGACGGTCATAAAGCCGGGTGCATCCGCCAACAACGTTTTCGCATCATCGATCCGCGAAAGAGTCGGCTCTTCTGGAACGTCCTGTAAAAGCGTAACCGCCAAACTCCGGTACGATTGGTAATGCCACATTTCCGGGAAATGCTCCTGATCGAGCACTTCAGCGATTCGGAATACCGCAACCGGTTTCACTTTAAATTCTTTTGCGAACGGAACGCCGCGCGGAATCTCCCGCCCCCAGGGGCACTCCACCTCGACCGCTGGCAGCCATGCGGTATCGTCATACTCTTCGGTTAGCCAGTTCTCAGTCTGCCGTGCATCATAAATCTCTTGCGGGCCATAAAAATTATTCCGTTGGAACGATGGAAGCTGATAGGCTTTATCGACAGACAATTTCCACGATGTGTCGGTTTGCAACTCGACACCCGGCCCAGTCAAAGAACATTCAAACCCCGGCTTTTCGCATAATCCCTGCGCCGTAAAATAATCAAAGTGAATCAACTGAACGGCAATACGGTTAAGGCCGATCTTTAAAAAAGCGGTTACATCCAGTTCATCCACCCGCTGGACATCCGTTCCCGAATGAGCCGGACCGCGCGCCACCGCAACGCCATTAATCCAAAGGCGATAGCGCCCGGAGCAGGTCAGCCGCATCCAATACGATCCGCTAAGCTCCTGTAGGCGAAACGCTTTGCGGATCCGCATAAACATTTCACTCTCACAACTCTTTGTCCAAATTGTACTCATTAAATTATTCCATTTATGAACGTTAAATTTTCGGCAGAACCCGCGGCAACCCGTCACGACCCATCACCGGGCCAGTCAGCGTCTCCGCATCCTGCGGCCACATCATCCCCGCCTCGGGCAACTTAACGTCGCCTTTCAGCAACGGATCATGGGTCCGTTCCATCCAGCTCCGCAATCGCCCCTGCAGCTCTGCAAGGATCGCCGCATGGTCTGACACACCGGCCAGATTACAGTTTTCCTGCGGGTCAAGCAGGAGGTCATACAGTTGCTCGTCGCCCGGACAACTGTTCTTCCACTCCGTCCGCTCTAGCCACAGCGACTTTGGAACCGAGTCGTCGCAGTTCGGCAGTACCACTTTTTTAAAATTCTGATCGAACCGACGGATATATTTCCAGCGCTCGGTGCGTACGGAGCGCTGCGGTTCATACGCCGCGTGATAGGTTACCTCAGCAAACAGTTCGTCATGCAAAACTTCCGTCTCACCATTCACGAGCGGAAGTAGCGACTTGCCCTGCAACCGTTCAGGTTTTTCAACCCCCAGCATCTCGCAGACGGTCGGAAAAATATCCAGATGGGAAACCATCGCATCCATCACCTTACCGCCAGAAAACCCGAACGGCCCGCGCATCAGCAAATACACGCCGGTTCCGTGGTCGGTTAAACTGCACTTCATATTCGGCATCGCCAGCCCGTGATCGGTCGTGCAGATCACCAGCGTATCCTCAGCACGCCCGCTGCTCTCCAGTGCTTGAAGAATGCGTCCGATGCTGCCGTCCAGAATCCGCGCACTCGTTCTAAACGCCGCCATGTCCGCCCGGTTTTCCGGCGTATCCGGCAACGGTGCCGGTACCGCGATATAGCGCGGATCGTCGCGCTCATCAACCGGCGGGAACTCGCGATGGGTTTCGAAGAAACCAACCGACAGGAAAAACGGTTTTTCGTGCGGACGGAGAATATAGTCCACCGCGCAGTCGGTCGTTTCTTTCGACCCCTTCCCTTTCACCGGCAACACCTCATGATACCCGATATCTTCCACCGTCTTCAGCGGGGGACAGGCAATGTGCTGAATTCCGCTTAATGCGGACGTGTAGCCAGCCTCATGGAGCGTATGAATCAAATGCTCGCGATAGTCATTCAGCTTCCAGCCAAGATGCGCCAGACCAAACATGCCGTTACTGTGCGCCGCCATGCCGGTCAGCAGACAGGCACGACTCGGCGAACAGGTCGGCGCGCCGCAAAACGCTTTGCGGAACAAAACGCCCTCTTCGGCCAGTTTCTGAAGATTCGGAGTCTCAACCGCAACCCCATGCGGCTGAATATACCGCCCGGTATCATGCGAATGGATATAAAGTATATTCAGTTTTTTCATCTCATGTTTATCATTCAGTTGTTTTATATCTCTACCGGTTCAAATCAATGGGTTGTCAGATTCTTAATCATGAAATCCGCCGTAGCCTGGTTAATCTCAGACATCGACGGAGTGATGTCTCCAATAAATGAGTGCAATCCGTTTGTCACGGTGATCAGTTCAACCTCTGCGCCAATCTTTTTGCCCAGGTCTCGCATATAGGTGGAATTATCATACGAAAGAACCTGATCCTTATCACCATGAATCAGCAGAACCGGTGGGCTGTCTGCACGTAGGTGTTCCGTCGGGCTCAGCAGAGCGGCAAGTTCGTCATTCTCCTCTCGCGGACCGCCCAGAAATGACATCCATTTGCCGGGGTTTTTGAAATTCGACTGATTGTAGATTTCCGGAACCAGAAACGTGGTCGCTGGGAAACAAGACACCACACCGCAAAACTTCGGCACAAGGCCCTGCAGTTCCAGATCTCCGAGAAACCTGTCATTCGGTGCCAGTGCCGTCATCAGGCAGAGATGCCCGCCAGCCGAACCGCCCCAGGTGGTAATCCGTGTCGGATCCAGACCGTATTCATCCGCATGTTTAATCAGGAACCGAACGGCATCCTTACAGTCCACCACGCAGTCATACGCAGTGGAAATGCCCGGCCGGGTAAATCGGTACTCGATGGTTGCGCAGGCAATTCCGTTATCAGTCAACGTCTTCAGGGCCGCCCCCTGCGGCGGAGAAAATACGCCGGTCTTACTGCCTTTCGACCACCCGCCACCGTGAATAAAAACCACAAACGGCGCTTTTTCATATTTCTTAACGGTCGGATAAATCAACGCCATGTCCAAGGCCTCGCCGTTCACGGTTTTATAGACAATTCCGGTTTGGCAGGTGTAATCCGAAAACGATCTGGTTGCGCTCCATGCCGGACTGGTAAGACTAATAACCCATGCCGGACTGGCAAAACTAACAACAGTGCCCACCACTACGATCCATTGATTTATTTTTTTCATATCTGCTCCCGTCCGACTCACCCGTTAACTTTAATGCCGGATTTCAGTTCAACAACCTGCCCGTTCAGATCGAGCTTCGCACCGGCGAGACCGGAGCCGGACACGCTGACCGAGGCCACCGTTCCATGAATTTCAATGGCGAGGCTCCACCCGCGGTACAGCATGTTAAATTTGAACCCCTTCCAAATCGAAGGCAGGTTTGGTTTTACATGCACGCCGCTCTCATTAACCTGCAACCCGGCAAAGCCGAATACCGCGCTCATCCACGCCCCGCCATTGGCCGCCGGGTGCGTTCCACCGATATACAGATCGCCAACGAACTGCTTCGACTTGCCGGTCAGATCGACCGTCGCTGTTTTCATAAAATAGGTATACGCCCAGTCTGGTTTGCCGATGTTTGCAGCAACCATCGCATAAGCGCAGGCACTCAAACTGGAACCATGCTCCGTGCGCGGCTCATAATACTCCCAGTTGGCCTGAATCACTTCGGGAGAAAACTGCTCTTTGAACAGGTTCAACATCAGGACGACATCGGCCTGTTTCAAAATCTTCGTCGTAGAAGCCAGTCCGTTTCCGCCGCCAAAATATTCGTTCGGATGCAGCACGCGGCTCTTGATTTCATCCAGCGAGCAGTCCTCCAGCGTTTCGTAGCCGTCGAACTGTGGAATGATTCCGTCGGCATCCGGCAGCGGGTTCCAAAGGTTGGAAAAAAGCTCGCGCCAGTTTCCAAGCTCTGGAAGAAACCTAGTCTTTTTTTCCAAAGTTTGGAAAAAGTCCGGCTCCTGCGTTTCTAAACGTTCCAAGGTTTGGAAACAGGTTTCGAGAGCGAAGCTCACCATGCGGTTAGTATAGGCGTTGTTGTTGACGCGCTCGTGATATTCGTCCGGCCCGGTTACATCGTGCAGTTCGTAGCGTTGCCGATCCGGTTTATAGACGGCATACGAATAGAAGAAGCGCGCACACTCAATCATGACTTCAGCCGCACCGTCGAGAAACACGGAGAAGTCGCCGGTCTGCTCGTAATATTTCCGGATGGCGTACACGATATCCGCGCTGATGTGAATCTGCTTGTCACGAAAATAGGTGCGCATCGGACGACCGGTGAACACATCCGTCACATTGAAGTGTGAGCAGGCGTCGTCGCCAGTCTCCTGACTTTCCCAGGCAAAGTAGGCGCCGCGAAAACCGTATTCCGCAGCTTTGCGCCGCGCACCATCGAGCGTATGGTAGCGATAAAGAATCAAATTGCGCGCCACGGCTGGGTCGGTCAGCGAAAAAACCGGCGTCATGAACATTTCGGTATCCCAAAAAACGGCCCCTTTATAAACCTGTCCCGATAAGGCACGGGCCGGAATCGAAACACGATCCGAGTGGCGCGGCGCGGCCAGCTGCAACTGATAGAGGCTGTAGCGCAACGCAAACTGAGCCTCATCATCACCTTCGATCTGCACATCGCAAGTCTGCCAGATTTTTTCCCACTGCGCGACGTGGGCCGCCTTTAGTTTTTCATATCCGGCAATTTTTGCCTGACGGCTGGTTTCGCGCGCCGCCGACACAGGATCGTCGCAGTCGAGTGAGGTGTAGATCACAATGTACTTTTGAAAGGAATGCTTGTTGATCCACTCCACGGCGGTGCAGACAGCGATCATGATCCCGAGTTCATTCGTTTTTACAACGACTTCGTTTTTACTTTTTTCCAAACATTGGAAATGCGGACCATTTATATCCCAGACATCGGAATCGATCGCGGTCTTTACCGCCGCGGTGGCACTATACTGCAAGCAGATCAGATGCACATTATCCATCGACACAAACCGTTCGGCCGTCACTTCGGCATTTTCATACTTCGTTTTGCGCGCGAGGATTCCGCGACGGATGTCTAACGCCTGTTGATGCTCTTTGATTTCGCCTGAGCCCTCAACCTCCGTAAATAAACCGTTCGGCGCGTTCACCGGCTCGCGCCAGCTGCCGGGAGCCTGATCATACACGCCGTTGAGCATGCAACCCGCATACTCCGCCTTGCCGTGTTCCTCCAGTGTTCCGCGCACACCGAGATACCCGTTACCGAGCATCAGGCGGTTGCCATTGAGAACAATGTCTTCTTTTACAAATGCATTCTGTGCGTACGTCCACCCCATTTTATTCCCCTATAAAAAAAAGAATTACACGAGCTACCATACACCTCTGTACCTAAAACGCCAATCTTATTTTTTAATATCCTTGTTTTTTTTCGCATGGAGGTGTGTGGTAAAAAGAAGGCAAGAGGAAAATAATATGAAGAAGAAAAGTATAGTTGGGACGGTCATACTTCTATTTTTGGCCACTTGGTATGAGCCGGACACGTCCGCCGCATCGGTTGAGTCCGGCTTGACGCCTAGCCGGGTACCTCTGCGCCACCTCGCGACGAGTGCCACTATCGAAGCGGCCAGTTTTGGGATCAACCCTGACACCGGCAAGAACATGGCACCGGCTCTCAAGAAGCTGACGGATCATCTCCACACCCTCAAGCAACCAACCACTGTGTCTTTCCAGAAAGGCGTTTACCATGTCTCAGGGGGCGGGGCGGTTTTCGCTTTCAAGGAATTGTCCAATCTGGTGATCGACGGCGGCGGTGCCGAGTTCATCATCCAGTCGCCGGACACGGATTTTAGCAACCCGGTCAACTGTAAGAATATCATCTTCCGGAATTTTGTCGTGGATTGCGATCCGCTGCCGTTCACTCAGGGAACCATTGTCCGCATCAACCCGCAGAATGGAACGTTCGATCTCAAGATCGACCCAGGCTATCAGGGCTTGGGGACGAACAACCTCGCGTACACGGGCAGGCGCTGGGGGATGCTCAAAGATCCGAATATCCCTGGGCGCCTCAAGAGAGGAGTTCCGAATGTCTATAGGGTGGAACTTTCCGCCGAGGATTTGGGCGACCAAATGTACCGCTTGCGTCTGATGAACAAATCCGAGATCGACTTCTTCAAGGTCGGTGACCGCTACGTGCAGCAAATCAACGGGCCGGCGCCCAAGAATTTGATGAACCGATCCTCAGACATCACCTACGAGAACATCACCCTCTATTGTGCCGGCGGCAGTTACATCGGGGTGGGGAACAAGAACATCAACATCATCGGGTGTCGGACTATGCTCAAGGCAGACCGTCTGGCCAGTAGCACGGCCGACGGCATTCTTCTCCAGGCTGGCGAGAACGGGCCTTGGGTCGAAAACTGCCTTTTCGAGGGGCTTTCTGACGACGGCTTGAACGTCTATCAGCAACCCCTCTGGGTTAAACAAGTGAGCGCCGACAACCACCTGCTGTTGAGCACCGGCAATACGCCTTTTGCCGTTGGCGACACGCTCACGTTCTACGATTCGGTCGAGGGTAAAGTTCTAGCGCGCCTGCGGGTGTTGTCGCGAACCAGCACCAGCGGGGGTGTCGACACTGTTTTCGACGGCAGTGTGCAGGGAGTGCTCGTCGGCTCGGCCAGAGTTTTAGGTGGGGGTGCCAGGGGACAAACATTAGAGGGCGCCGGCAAGAATTCGACGCAGGTTTACAATGAAAAGTACCTTTCCGGCTCCGCAGTGGTCAGGAACTGCGTTTTCAGAAATTCCAGGAATGCCGCGATGAAGTTGCAGAGCAACAATGCCATCATTGAGGACAACCTGATCGAAGGTTGGGACAAATACGGGATTTTCGCGGCCAACCTCGTCAGTTACCCAGAAGGATTCCTGGGCAGCAATTTTATTTTCCGTAACAACCTGATCAAGCAATGCGGCTTCTTCAACGGCCATGATGTTGCCGGGATCTACTTCGGGCTCCAGAGGCAGGGATACGAACCGGCCGTTTCCGCCGATATGCGCAATATGATCATCACAGGTAACATCATCATCAATTCCGGCGGCTGGGGAATCCAAGGCACCTCGTTCAACGAGGTGGACATCAAGGGAAACACGATCATATTCTCGGATGGTGTTCGCAGACCTGGTGCCATTTCCTTGAAGAACATATCCGAGTCGTCCTGCTCCGACAATCGGGTTGTCGCGACGGGAGACCCAAAATCCGAGGTCATGCTCGTGCTCGACTCTGGCGTGAAGAACGAGAACAACGTCGTTCTGACGGGCGACGGCGCGGCGGCGGAAACGCTCGAGGCGGAATGGCGCGCGCGCCGGGATATTCAACTGCAATCCCATGCCGACACCGCGCAACGGCCTCCCAATCTTGTTTATGTCTTTGCGGATCAGTGGCGCGCATCGGCCACCGACTATGCTGGCGACCCAAATCTAAAAGGCAAAACACCCAACCTCGACAAGTTGGCCAAAGAAGGCGTTTGGATGCAGACGGCCGTTTCCACCATGCCCGTCTGCACCCCCTACCGCGCCAGCCTGCTAACCGGGCAATACCCGCAAACGCACGGTCTCTTCATGAACGATGCCCCGCTAAATCCGGAGCTAACCACGATCGCGAAGGTTTATAAAGCGGCCGGCTATGATACGGGATATGTCGGCAAGTGGCATATTGACGGGCATGGTCGATCGAATTTTATTCCGCCTGAACGCCATCAGGGATTCGAGTATTGGAAAGTCCTCGAGTGTTCGCACGACTACAACAACTCCCCCTATTATAAAGGCGATAGTCCGGAGAGAAAAAAGTGGGAAGGCTACGATGCACTGGCACAAACACGTGATGTGCAAAAATACATTTCCGATCACGCTAAAGGCTCTAAACCGTTTATCATCTTCCTTTCGTGGGGTCCTCCGCACGCACCTTACGAGACGGCACCAAAAAAATATCAGGATCAATTCCCTCCCGAGAAGATCCAGTTACAACCCAACGTGCCGGAAGCTGCGGCGGCAGGCACCCGCAAAGCACTTGCTGGGTATTATGCCCACATCATTGCGTTGGATGAATACATTGGCGATCTGCTTGCGACAATTGATAAAGCCGGAATTACGGATGACACGATTTTTGTTTTCACTTCGGATCATGGCGATATGCTCGGCTCACACGACATGATGAAAAAGCAGCGCCCCTACGACGAATCTTGTCGCGTTCCCTTTTTATTGCGATATCCCGCCGGACTGGGTCACGAAGGCCGACAGATTGATATGCCGTTCGGTACTCCGGATATTATGCCGACCTTGCTCGGCCTAAGTGGAGTGAAGATTCCTGCGAGCGTAGAAGGATCCGACTATTCGCAGGTGTTGACCGGAAAGGCGAAGCCGGATAACGATGCGACATTGATTGAATGCACCGCACCATTCGGACAGTGGCCCCGGGAAAACGGCGGAAAGGAATACCGGGGAATTCGCACCCGACGTTACACCTATGTCCGCGCACTCAATGGCCCTTGGCTGCTGTTCGACAATGAAAAAGATCCCTATCAGATGAAAAACCTAGTGAATTCGCCCGAGAGTAACCCCTTGTTAGAACAGCTCGACAAAACACTCATGGAAAAACTCAAAGAACGAAATGACGAGTTTTTGTCGGGCGATGAGTATATTAAAAAATGGGGTTATACAGTGGATAAATCCGGCACCATCCCTTACATGCCCTAAAAAGGAAAATGGGCTTGTTGATCGAGCCCCTTTGACCCAGGCGTGATCAACTGCGTGTCGAGCGCGTGCACCCAACTTTAAAAAACCATCGGTTTTACAACGAAACAAGGCCAACCCGAATCAAACGATATCCGGTATTTAACGCCGCGTTTTCGCAGGTTTTTTCGGTGCCTTCATCTGTAGCAGAGTATGCCCAGGCAGGTATTTTCCTTTAATCAGGATATGGGTTTGGTGGCAGGATCCGGTCACAACAAGCTCCTTAACCAGATCGAAACAGGCTCTGGCCACATAGTCAAAATCAAGTTCGATGCCGGTCGAATAAAGCGCGGAGTCCCATGGCAGCTTGGTTGAACCTAATGCGGCAATACCCAATTGCTCAGGAACAGAAATGTTGAGTTTACGAACCGCAGGCAAAATCGCGTCCTCGACCAGTTGCAGCGACCCCCCCAAAACAGCCGTTACCCGACCGATCCCAACCAGCTCTTTAAGCAGCTGGGAAGCCTGCGTTTTATCCTCGCGAGCACAGCTGTATTCACGGATCTCGAGTCCGCTTTCGTGCATGGCCCGCCGGTAACTTTTCCGAAATAAAGCGGTAAAGTGCGACTCCATCGTCGTGTCTTCGACAAACACAATGTCGGCATACCCGGCGCGCACAATATGCCGAGTCAATTCATAGCATGCATGGCATACATCAAGCGCAACAGACGGAGCACATTCATCCAGCATGTGACAGAAAAACACCACCGGTAAAGAGTCCACTGGACGATCCCACTCATCCCGCTGATCGAATGGCACCAAAGAAATAATGGACTTAACACCAGGGCTGAAAACCTCGCCAGCCTTAACCACACGGATCCAATCGGAGTCAGCCTTTACCACTTTCAACTCCCCGAGAAATCCATGCCGAATGGCAGCATCCATAAACAAATAACTCAACCAAAGGGTGTAAGGAACCTGCTCCTGTTCATCGGTCATCAAAATTCCAATTCGATTGGAAGACGCATCCAAACCGTTAGGTAGCAAGGAGCAGAGAAACGACCCCTTACTCGGCTCAGATTGGATATATCCGTCTTTTTTAAGCAGCGTAAAGGCTCGTTGTATCGTTTGGTTCCCTAAGCCAGTCTGTGAGCTCAGGCTCACCACACCAGGCAATCGCGTTCCCACCTGCCACCGCCCTGCATGAATTTCTTCAATAAAAATTTTATGGATCTGTTGCGCAACCGTCAGACGACGATGCGGTATGATGGGATGTCCGAATAATTTGATTTGTTTGGTCACAGGATTCCCCTTTGATTTAACCACACACCGTCCACGCTCTAGCCCCTTGTAACGAAACATCTCAAAGAATGCAGGTAAAAATTAAAAATAAGGACATCGCTGCACTTTTCAACCAGCGTTTACACGGGGCAAGTCAATACCCGCAGAGCACTAACTCTGCGGGTAGTTTTGTTTAGAGGGTCACGCACCCTATTCCCGAGTTCATTACTGGGGCTATTTTCCTTTTTAGAATTAGCCCAGAATGGCGTCCTTGGCCGCCTTAGAAACACGGAACTTAAGAACCTTCTTAGCGGCAATCTGGATCGTTTCACCGGTAGCAGGATTACGGCCTGTACGGGCTGCGCGATCCACTTTAACCAACTTACCTAACCCTGGAACTGTAAATCCTTCCTGAGCTCCTTTGTAAGCCAGATCAACGAGAGTATCCAAAGCGGCTTCCGCCTGTGTTTTGCTGATTTCTGCCTTTTCGGCGATTGCTGCGATAATCTGAGACTTGGTCATTGCCATATTGATTCTCCTGACTGCTTGGATTGCTGTTGTCGCCCTGCTGATTTATTCAGCAAAGGCTCTGTATGCAGGAAGTTTTACTGCAACGGGCGGCAGGCCGCAAGAGGGAAAGACTAATACAAAATCAAATTAAGTCGTATTAGAACAGCCCGAGTTGCTGTGGGCGCGTTTCATACTGCGGGAATTTCATGAGCGGCTGTTTGGTGAGCGCGAGCAGTGCGTGGATACTGGCAGGCTGTCCAGATTTTTCGAGCGCTTCAACAATACGGGTAAACAGCAGTCCACAATAAACGCTGTCTTCTTCCGCACGATGAAAGGTGCCGTTTGGGAACCCGAAATGGCGGACCAGCGTGCCCAGTTTGTAATTGAAAAGGCCCGGGAAAATAATTCGCGAAAGCGCGCAGGTATCAAGTACCACACCTTTCGGGGCGCGTGCATGATGGGTGTCGACGGCTTTCAACAGAAATTTAAAGTCGAACGGCGCATTATGCGCAACGAGCGGCAGGTCACCGCAAAAGTTTGCCAACTCGGTCAGAACCGTATGAATACTAGGTTTATCGGCAACCATATCGTCGGTGATGCCATTAACGGCAGAGGCTTCCAGCGGGATCGGGCGCTCAGGATTAATAAGGGTGCAGAAGGTCTCTGCCGGTGAGGCTCCGCGAAAGCGCACGGCACCGATTTCAACGATCGCGTCGTTTTTCGGCTGAATTCCAGTGGTCTCAAGATCAAAGGCTATGAAGTCCATGAGGATTCTTATACTGTAACAAACTGTGCCGCTCAAGGCTTGGCATTGTTTTATTAAGCGCGTATACTGATTATAGAAAAAGGAGGGCATTATGAAGACAGCAGGAATTATCGGTTCACTGGCTCTGGCGGCGGTTTTGTTTTGCGGATGTAATCAAAAGGCCGTTGCGGAAGATCAAGCGGGCATCTGGAAAACGGATTACGAAGCGGCGCTAAAACAGGCGTCCGCAGAAAATAAGTATGTGCTAGTAGACTTCAGCGGATCAGACTGGTGTGGATGGTGTATCAAACTCGAACGGGAAGTCTTTTCCCAAAAAGAATTCATCGACTACGCTAAGGCGAATCTGATTTGTGTATTGCTGGATTTCCCTCGCGGGAAGGAACTGCCGAAAGCACAGAAAGCATCCAATCAGGCCTTATCAGAACGATATCAGGTTGAAGGCTTTCCTACGGTGCTGATTCTGAATTCTCAGGGACGAGCGATTAAGCGCGACGGCTATCAGCCCGGTGGCGCCACCAAGTATGTGGAATTCATCAAAGGCGTGATCGACGCAGATAAAACAAAATAGAGCGGTTTAAATAATTCAGTATCCATTTACACCCCCTCTTCGAGCGGGACGTCCTACAAGAAAACTTGTAGGGCGAGCCTCTCCGGTATTCCGGAGGGCTTGCAGTCTGGGCTACGCCTTTTCTTAAAACACTCTAGCATCCGATTACCAAATAAAAAAGCCGCTCCGTTTCCGGGGCGGCTTTTCGTTTGTACGGAACGAAGAATCTTATTCTTCGCCACCGCGAACTTTACCTTCGGCGCGACGTTTTTTGATCACTTCTTCAGCGATTGAGAACGGCACCGCTTCGTAATGTTCGAAGTGCATGGTAAACGAGGCGCGACCCTGTGAGAACGAACGGATGGTGTTCGAGAAACCAAACATCTCGCTCAACGGTACATATCCGCGAATCAGTTTCATACCACCACGACTGTCCATGGATTCAATACGTCCGCGCCGCTGGCAGATACTGCCGGAAGCCGGACCCATGTATTCTTCGGGCGTGGTAATTTCGATCGACATAATCGGTTCGAGCAACTGGGGATTCCCTTTAAGGAAAAGCGCCTTGAAGCCCTGACGACCTGCTATCTGGAAAGCAAAGTCGCTGGAGTCAACGTCGTGGTACGATCCATCAACGAGATTGACACGCATGTCAACCACCGGGTATCCAGCATAAGGTCCGGCCTGAAGTGCCTGAATGATACCTTTCTGAACCGACGGGATATATTCCTGCGGAATGCGTCCGCCGACGACTTCGTTATTGAATTCAAAACCTTCGCCTGGGCCGCGCGGTTCGAGTTCCAGCACAACGTGGGCGTACTGACCGCGTCCGCCGGACTGCTTGGCGTGTTTATAAGCACCGCTCGCAGCCGTGGTGGCGGTTTCGCGGTAAGCGACTTCCGGACGTCCGGATTTGGCCTGTACGCCGAACTCGCGTTTCAACCGGTCAACGATGATTTCGAGATGCAACTCGCCCATACCGGAAATAATGGTCTCACTCGTTTCCTGATCGAAGGCGACGGTGAACGTCGGATCTTCATCCGCCAGCTTATGCAACGCTTCGCCCAGCTTTTCGTTGTCCATTTTACTTTCAGGCGCAACGCTGATCGAGATAACCGGTGCCGGAAATTCCATGGCTTCGAGATAGATCGGGTGGTCTTTAGCGCACAGCGTGTCACCGGTCTTGGTTTCGGTCAGACCGACTACGGCTACGATGTCGCCAGCATAAGCGGCGTCGATACCTTCCTGCTTGTTGGCGTGCATGCGCAGAACGCGTCCGACACGCTGCATTCTATCGCGTGAGCTATTGTAAATATTGGTACCGGAAGTCAATGTCCCGGAATAAATGCGCACATAAGTCAGTTTACCCATGTGTTTATCGGACATAATCTTGAAGGCCAATGCGGACAAATGATCATCGTCCTTCGGCTCCCGCATAACCCCTTCGCCACCTTTTTCACAAATGATCGGCGGGATTTCGTTCGGTGCCGGCAGAATGTGAACCACGCCGTCAAGTACGCGCTGAACCCCTTTGTTTTTGAAAGCTGAGCCGCAATAGACCGGCACCACGGTACGGGCAATGGTCGCTTTACGCAGAATGCCCCAAATTTCATCTTCGGTCAGTTCTATGCCGCTGAAAAATTTTTCCAGCAAAGTTTCATCCTGCTCGGCGCATTTTTCAACCAGATTGGCGCGCCATTCTTTGGCTTGATCCATCAGCGCGGCCGGTATTTCTTCTTCGCGGAATTCCGTACCTTTGTTTTCTTCTGCGTAATAAACCGCACACATTTTGACCAAATCAATGATACCGATGAACTCATCGGCCGCGCCGATCGGGATCGTCACAGGTACCGCATTGCCGCCCAATTCTTTCTGAATGCCCTCAACTACACCAAAAAAGTCAGCGCCGACGCGATCCATCTTGTTCACGAAAGCAATCTTCGGAACACTGTATTTTTCAGACTGATGCCAGACGGTTTCGGACTGGGGCTGAACGCCGCCGACGGCGCAGAACAATGCAATTGCACCATCGAGTACACGCAGGGAGCGTTCCACTTCCATCGTGAAGTCCACGTGACCGGGGGTGTCGATTAGCGAGATCATGTAGTCGCCCCACATGGTGCTGGTCGCGGCAGAGGTAATGGTAATGCCGCGTTCCTGCTCCTGAATCATCCAATCCATAACGGCTGCGCCATCATGCACTTCACCGATTTTATGCGATTTGCCTGAATAAAAAAGAATGCGCTCGCTGAAGGTGGTTTTGCCGGCGTCAATGTGCGCCATAATTCCGATATTACGGACTCTAGATAAAGGTACTGCTCTGGCCATGGTTTTGTCCTCGTTTGGGTTCTATATCTCTTTCTTAAGTAAAAGAGCGGCGAAATATGGCGTTTCGGCCCCGCGCCTTCAAGCGCAAATGCGTTAAAAATATGTTGGAAGTATTGCGTACTGCGTATTGCGTATTGCTATTTCAGAATCTAACCCTCCCGTAGGAAGGCAATAAGCAGTACGAAATTCGCAGTACGAAACTACTGCGTCACCGCTTTTTTGAGCCTCCGGAGAGTAACCGTCTTCTCATAAAGCGCCTTGCCGACAATTGCGCCGGTCAAATTATCGCAGTTAAGCGCCGCCAGCCGTTGGACATCTTCGACACCGGAAACTCCGCCTGAAGCGACCACATTACAGGAAACTGCCGAACAAATTTTGCCCATTTCAAAAGCATTAACGCCGTCGAGCATCCCATCGCGGGCTGTATCGGTGTAAATAATGGTGCCGACACCAGCCGCGTCCACTTTTTTAGCCAGATCAACCGCTTCGATATCCGTGGTTTCCACCCAGCCTTTGGTTTGCACCTTGCCGCCACGGGCATCAATACCGACCGCAATTCTCTCGCCGCCAAATTTTTTGACTAGCCGAGCTAACTCCTCAGGATGCTCGCAGGCACGGGTTCCAAGAATTACGCGGGTAACTCCAGTGGCGAGCAGCGTTTCAATATCTGCATCGGTGCGGATTCCACCGCCGATTTCAACTGGAATCTTTATGGCGGAACAAATATCCCGTAACACTTCCGTATGAACTGGGTGGCCTACAAACGCACCATCGAGATCCACCACATGCAGAAATTCGCCACCCGCCCGCACCCAGTGTTTAGCCATTTCAACCGGAGAATCGGAATAAATCGTTTCTTCATTCGCCAAGCCCTGCCGCAGACGTACGCACTGGCCGCCCTTCAAATCAATTGCCGGAATAATTGTAATCATCGGTGGGAGAGTACGCACAAAAGCCCCGTATTACACGAAAAAAGAAACTCTCCAAAAAGAAACGCTCCATCCAACTCGCGGTTTTCTTACCATGCCGTTTTTTAATCTTCCTTTATTTTAGGATAGTTTTTTATTAAAGCTTCCTTATATATAGGAAACTATTGTTATCATGAATCGGACTGTCAGACCCTTCTCGATGTCTTCTATGCGCAACAGCCGGGGGAAAAAACCGGGCTTTGCTATTTTTTCTTCGACGAAATCCAAAACGTTGAGCACTGGGAGCGGTTTGTTCGCCGGCTCATCGATACAGAAAACGTCTCGGTTTACGTAACAGGCTCATCGGCAAAGCTGCTCAGCACGGAAATTGCGACCAGCCTGCGGGTGCGGGCGCTGGACAGGGAAGTCTTCCCTTTTTCGTTCGATGAATATCTGCGGGCTCACGAAGTCATCATCGATCGTAGCCGCATCGGCTCAAAAACCCGTCTGCTGCTCAACCGACATGCAGAAACATATTGCCGCAACGGAGGGTTCCCGGAAGTCCAAAAGATTGATTCATCCCGCCGTCAGGAGATATTGCAAAGTTATGTGGATGCGGTCGTTCTGCGGGACGTGGTCGAGCGACACAAAATCTCCAACATCACAGCGCTCAAGACCTTTGTCTATCACGCGCTCCGCACCCCCGCGGCCAAACTCAGCGTTAATAAATTCTATCTCGACCTGAAAAGCCGTGGCCTGCACATCGCCAAAGACGATCTTTACACCTTTCTGCGCCATCTCTCTGACGCCTACCTTCTGTTTCAGGTGCCGATCTGGTCACGCTCGGAAAAGAAACGTCAGGTGAACCCGAAAAAGGTGTATGTCATTGACAACGGCATTCTCGCTGCCTATTCAACCGGAATGACCGCAGACCAAGGGGCGTTTCTGGAGAATCTTGTCTTTCCCACGCTACGCCGCCAAAAACTGCAAGTCGGCTATTATGTAACCAAGCGGGGTCATGAAATCGATTTTGTCTTCCGGCGTAACGACAAGCTCATTCTGGTGCAGGCGGCATGGAGAATGGACAGCGGGAAAACCCGTGACCGGGAGTTCAGGGCTCTGGCAGAAGCCGCTCCCGAGCTAGGCGCAATCCGCTGCATCATTGTGACCTTCGACGAAGAAGGATTCAGCGAAGATCCGAAGATCGAAATCATTCCCCTTTGGAAATTCCTGCTCGAGTTTTAGGGTTCGGGTCAGGTTGGGATCCTCGCATTTAAGCATTTTGGCCAATGCACACAACCGGCTTTCCGGATCCATAGCGTTTACATCCGCCATATATCTCAAAATATTCGCCGCAGGCCCTGCATACAAGCGAGTTACAATCCATTTATGTGAAATTAGCCGCATTCGATTCTGTTTGATTCGTAAAAATCGATTTGATACTAAGGGATAGTACTATGAATTCAAAACAGAGAAAAACATTGGCCAAAGTTTTTGATGATCCGATTCGGTCTGATGTTAAATGGTATGATTTAGAGCAGTTAATAGTTGGACTTGGCGGAACTGTAGAGCAAGGCGCGGGGTCGAGGGTTGGGGTGGAGCTAAATGGAGTTCCGTCTGTATTTCACAGGCCGCATCCTCAAAAAGAGACAGATAAGGGAGTGTTAAAGTCGTTTAAAAAGTTTTTAATTAGCGTGGGGGTAACAAATGCTAAAATATAAGGGTTTTTTAGGGCACGTCGAATTTGATCAGGACGCGGAGATTTTTCACGGTGAAGTTGTGAATATCC
>JBBQSL010000033.1:0-25608 GCA_038213895.1 Kiritimatiellales bacterium
GGTACACCGCCGTTCGGGAAATGCGCAAACTCGGTGGTGCCATCTCAAAACTCCCCGTGATTGCTATGACGGCTCATGCCATGACGGGTGATCGTGAAAAGTGTCTTGAATCGGGGATGAATGAATATATTTCTAAACCGGTTAATAAAGAGGTTGTTGCTGAGGTTCTCGCTCGCGTTCTCGCCTAATTGATAAATATTAAAAAAAGCGCTTTTCAATAGCGGGCGCAGAACGTAAAACCGTGTTCGCTTTGCAAACCGAGGGAGAATGAAGTGACAGAAAATGGAAAATGGTCGTCTATTCAGGCAACAGAACTTTACGGCGTTGACAGCTGGGGTTCGGGTTATTTCAGTATCTCGGAAAAAGGCGAGGTCTCAGTTCATCCAGATGGACCCGGCGGGGCTTCGGTCAGTTTGATGGACGTAGCGCGCGGTATTCAAGATCGCGGCTTTGATCTGCCTGTTCTAGTTCGTCTTAGCGATATTCTTGATGCACGGATCAAGAGTCTTCACGAAAGCTTTTCCAAGGCAATTTCCGAATATAACTATCGCGGCGTTTATCGTGGCGTTTATCCGATTAAGGTAAATCAGCAACAACAGGTGGTTGAGGAAATCTGCGGATTTGGTGCCCGCTATCATCACGGACTCGAAGCCGGCAGCAAGGCTGAACTGATTGCCGCCATGTCATTTTTGCAGGATCCCGAAGCCTACTTGATCTGCAACGGCTATAAGGACGAAGAATTTATTGATCTCGGTCTTTATGCGTTCAAAATGGGAATCCGTTGTGTGTTTGTAATCGAAATGCCTTCCGAACTTGGCCTGATTCTTGAACGGTCCAAGGTGCTTGGCGTGAAACCGATTCTCGGCATTCGCATGAAGCTTTCCACGCAGGCCAGCGGCCACTGGACGGAATCGGGCGGCGAGCGCAGTGTTTTTGGTCTTAATACTGCACAGGTGATTGATGTGGTGGATCGTCTTCGCAAGGAGGACATGCTCGATTGTCTCAAGATGCTGCACTATCACCTTGGCTCGCAGATCCCCAATATTCGAGATATCCGCGAGGCTGTCAAAGAAGGGTGCCGTATTTATACCGGACTGGTCGGGGAAGGCGCTGCAATGGGTGTGCTCAATTTGGGCGGCGGGCTGGCGGTTGACTACGACGGCTCGCATACCAATTTCACCAGCAGCTGCAATTACACCACGGCGGAATATTGCGGTGCCGTCATAGAAGAGGTGATGAGTATTCTCGACGAAACTGACGTGCAACATCCTGATATTATCACCGAGTCAGGCCGCGCCACGGTCGCCTATTACTCCATCCTGCTTTTCAACGTGCTCGATGTAAGCCGCTTCGAAACCCACGACTTGCCGGAAAAATTGCCGGAGGATGCCCCCGAACTGCTGGTTAATTTGATGGAAGCCTACAAGGCGCTCACCGCTAAAAACATGCAGGAGTGCTACCACGACGCCATTTATTACCGCGATGAAATCCACGAGCTGTTCAAGCGGGGCGGCTTTTCGCTGCGCGACCGCGCACTGGCCGGGCAGATCTACTGGCACATTCTTACCCGCATTTCCGGACTAACGCGCGGTATGCGCTACGTTCCTGACGAATTTGAACACCTCACCAGTGCGCTGGCGGATATCTATTACTGCAACTTTAGCCTTTTCCAGTCGCTGCCCGACTCGTGGGCGATCGATCAGCTTTTCCCGATCCTGCCGATCCACCGCCTCAACGAAAAGCCAACACAGGAAGCCATTTTGGCCGACATAACGTGCGACTGCGATGGCAAGATCGATCACTTCATTGACCTGCGCGATGTTAAACGCACGCTACCGCTGCATACACTGAAAGATAACGAAGACTATATTCTCGGCGTTTTCCTTGTCGGTGCGTATCAAGAAACCCTCGGCGATCTGCACAACCTGCTCGGCGACACCAATGTTGTTAGTGTCCGTATTGATGCCGACGGACAAGTCCATTACGCCCGCGAAATTGAAGGCGACTCCGTTGCCGACGTGCTTACCTACGTCGAGTATGAGCCAAAGGAAATGGTTCGTCGGGTGCGCGAAATGTCAGAAAACGCCGTCAAAGCTGGCCGGATGTCGGCTAAAGAGCGGCGCGCGGTGATGGACGCTTATGAAAGCGGCCTGCGCGGCTACACTTATTTTGAAAGAGAGAACTAGATTTTACAGAAGGCAACCAAGGAAACGAAGCTCGGCAGAAGGAGATAGCTTGTGCATCCATTGTATGAAAAAGTAGACAGGTTGAGTCGTGAGGTCATCTCAGCCCTAATTGAGGTGCATAAGGACAAAGGGTCGGGACTTATTGAGTCAATTTATGAGCGATGCTTTCTAAGGGAACTTGAAATTCGCCAGCTTACGGCAGTAAACCAACGGATTGTTAAGATCGAATACAAGGGTCTGGTGTTTGAGGAAACCCTCCGCTGTGATATTCTGGTTGAACAGTGCCTTCTGGTGGAGCTGAAAGCCGTTGAAAAAATTCTGCCCATACATAAGGTGCAGTTGATGAGCTACATGAAGTTGTTCAATGTCCCCGTTGGATTACTCGTTAATTTTCACGAACTGAAGTTAATTGACGGTCTTCACAGATTGATTTTACCGGGAGCGAATCAATAACTTCGTTTCCTTCGTTACCTTCTGTAGAAAAAGGAATTTGGAATGGGCAAAGTTTTAATTATCGGAGCAGGTGGCGTCAGTGGCGTAGTCGTTCATAAATGCGCACAGCATTCGGACGTATTTGGCGAAATCGTACTGGCCAGCCGTACGAAATGTAAATGCGACGCCATTGCTGCACAGTTGAAACGCCCGATTAAAACCGCTCAGGTCGATGCCGACAACGTGCCGGAACTGGTCGCGCTGATTAAAAAAGAAAACCCCGACCTCGTTCTCAACGTCGCACTGCCGTATCAGGACTTGCACATCATGGACGCCTGTCTTGAAACCGGCATCAACTATCTTGACACCGCCAACTATGAGCCGCGGAACACCGCCCAATTTGAATACAAATGGCAGTGGGCTTACCACGAACGCTTCAAAAAAGCGGGCATCATGGCACTGCTCGGTTGCGGCTTTGATCCCGGCGCATCCAGCGTGTTCTGCACCTATATTCAGAAGCACTATCTCGACGAGATTCACACTATCGACGTGATCGACGTCAACGCTGGCGACCACGGCTATCCCTTCGCCACCAACTTTAATCCGGAAATTAACATTCGCGAAGTCACCGCCAAAGGACGCTACTGGGAAAAGGGCAAATGGCAAGAAACCGCGCCACTATCCGTCAAACAGACCTTCAAAGTTCCGGAAAACATCGGCAATCCTAACATCTACCTCATGCATCACGAAGAGCTGGAATCGCTGGTTAAACACATTCCGCATTTGCAACGCGCCCGCTTCTGGATGAGCTTCAGCGACAACTATTTAAAGCATCTCGAAGTGCTCGGCAACGTCGGCATGACCCGCATTGACGAAGTGGAATTCAACGGACAGAAAATCGTTCCGCTCCAGTTCCTCAAAGTGCTGCTTCCCGACCCGGCCAGCCTCGGCCCGCGCACCAAAGGCAAGACGTGGATCGGTTGTCAGGTGACCGGCATCAAGAACGGCGCAAAGAAAACCGTCACCATCTATAACATTAGCGACCATCAGGAATGCTACAAAGAGGTGCAGTCACAGGCCATTTCCTACACCACCGGCGTGCCCGCCATGATTGGTGCCAAACTCATGATGAGCGGCATCTGGAAAGGACAGGGTGTCTTCAACATGGAGCAGCTCGATCCCGACCCCTTCATGAACGAACTCACCCGCTGCGGCCTGCCGTGGAAAGTCGTCGAAGTGGCTGTGATTGATTTTGGGTAAGGCTTTCACCGCGAGAGATCGCAAAGAGCGCAAAAATCGCAAAACATCTGTTTTCCAGACCTCGGAATTTTTGAGTTCCTTGTGTTCCTTCGTGGCAAAAATTCTTATTTAAATTTTATGATTTAGAACGTCGGCCTTGACTTTCGGTGAGGAACAAGCCGTAAAGTGCGATGACGACACCAGCGATCATGCAGCAGACGCCACTGACTGTGTTCTGAGTCATCGTCTTCTTGCGAATGAGAGTGAGCGCGTCACGATCCGCAGCAGTTCTGGTCTTGCAAGCATCTGAGCACACGATGATGCCATATTCTGTCGTGTGACTACATTCGGGGCAAGTGCTCCTGCCACAACTCAAGCACACGGCGGACGGTGTCTCTTTCCACGTGGTTAAAACATTTCATTTCTTCTATCTCCTCAGCCAACATTTTATTAGGCAGAAATGTTTCTGTCTTTCACAGAATTCCGGTGTTAGGCAGAATGATTTGCCCAAACCCCGGAAACCGGATTGTTTTTAGCAGGGCGGGGCGGGGAGATCAATTCTTTACAATGATTGAAAAAAAACTTTACAAAGTTCCCAAAATGGGAATACTACATTTGTCCATTGGAGTCCGGCGTTTATGAGAGTTCACAGTTTAAAAACACTGCGGGAGTTTTGGAAAAAGCACACAGATGTAAAGGACGTGTTAAAAAGCTGGTTTCAAATCGTCGAACAAGCGCAATGGAGCAGTTTCAGTGACATCAAGAAAGCGTTTGGGTCGGCCGATGTGATTCTGGGAAACCGGGTGGTGTTTAATATCAAAGGAAATAAATATCGGCTTATCGTAAGGGTTAATTACGACTGGAAAATTGTGTATATCCGTTTTGTCGGAACTCATGCGGAATACGACAAGGTCAATGCGGAGAGCGTATAATGAAGGCAAAAGTGATCAGAACAGAGGCGGAGAACGAGGCCGCGCTGGCGCGTATCGAAGAACTGATGGATGCCACTGCCGGAACGTCGGAAGGCGAAGAGTTGGATCTGCTCAGCTTGCTGGTGTGGACTTATGAACAGGAGCATTACCCCATCGGGATGCCTACGCCTCTTGGAGCCATTGAGTTTTTTATGGACCAGAACAATCTGAGTCAGGCAGATATGGTTCAGTATCTCGGTTCGCCGAGCAAGGTGTCGGAGGTTCTTAATGGCAAGCGGGCGCTGAGCAAGACGATGATCCGCAAACTGGTCGAAGGGTTGGGTATTCCGGCGGAAATCCTGCTGGAGGTGGAGGCGGTTCCTAAAACAGTTTATCACACAGTTCCGTCTACTCAGTTAAAGTTGGCGGAAGAGAGCGGTTTGATTTAAATATTTAGAGTTTAGTTGCTCACAAGCAATGTAAAAAAACGTGCCTAAAATCAGGCGGAACCCAACTTCGGCGGAGTTGATTTAGACCGGATATTTTTCTAAATATTGGAATCTTTGCTTTTTACGAGAGTCTGCGTATGATGCTGACCATTCATGAAACAGTCATTTTCTCTTTTTCTGGCATTTAAGTATTTGAAGCCTAAGCGGTCGTTCCTTTCGGTGGTTACGTTGCTTTCGCTTCTTGGTGTTACTCTCGGCGTGGCCGTGCTCATTATCGTTCTTTCGGTGATGACCGGTTTCGACGAAACGTGGCGCGAGCGGATTCTTAGCTTTAATGCGCACGTTAAGGTGTCTGAATATGGCGGTGTTGTCCGTCAGCCGGAAAAAGTGCTCGCCGCACTCAAAAAAGTAAAAGGAATCACCGGTGCGGCACCCAATCTGGAAGGACTAGTTTTTGTTCAGGTCGGCGACAATGCACAGCCAGCGCAATTGCGCGGGATTGATCCGGAACTGGAAAAGACCGTCAGTCAGGTTCCAAATCATATGGTTGAGGGACAGTTTGCGGTCGGTAGCGGCCAGATTGTAGTCGGGCGAGACCTTGCGTTGCGTTGCGGTCTTCGGCTGGGAGACAAATTGTTGGTTTATTCGCCGCAGAACTTTGTTTCTAAGGATGAGTTTAGGTTGCCTGAGGAGTTGACCGTCAGCGGCGTGTTTGAGGTCGGTATGTATGAAATTGATGCGGGGTATGTGCTGACCTCGCTTGAAACCGCCCGTTCTGTTTATAATATTGAACAGGGGGTTCACAGTATTCAGGTGATGACCGCAGACCCGATGTCCGCACCGTACGTCGCTCGCGATATCCAGACGGCACTCGGCCGATTCTTTGAGGCGCGTACCTGGATTGACCTGAACCGCCAGCTATTCACTGCGCTTCAAACGGAGAAGAACATGATGTTTTTCCTGCTTATCTTTATCACCATTGTCGCGGCTTTCGGCATCACGAACACACTGATTACGCTGACGGTGCAGAAGACGCACGAAATTGGACTGCTGAAGGCTATTGGATTTTCCAATCGGCGTATTGTTTCCATTTTTTTGTGGATTGGCATGGTGCAAGGCGTTATCGGAACCGGCATGGGATTGGGACTTGGCCTGCTGGCATTGAAATACCGCAATGAACTGCTCAACTTCATCTCCTCACAGTTCCGCGTAGATTTACTGCCGAAAGAGCTTTATCAGCTCAGCCAGATTCCTTCGCACACCACCACCAGCGACGTTGTCACCGTCTGCGCCACCGTTTTGGTCATCTGCACGCTTGCCGGCCTCGTTCCCGCCTGGCGTGCCGCACGGCTTGAACCGGTCGAAGCGTTGAGGAATGAATAATACGAATAAATTGACTGGTAAAAGCGGTCGTTATGAGTTTGTTATCTAATATATTATCGTCCCGCACCAGAGCCGGAATTTTTTCGGCGCTATTCGGATTGGGGGCTCGAGAGCTTCATGCGCGGGAAATTTCACGCCAAACAGGGGTCACGCTGGCCACTGTGCAGCAGGAATTGAAGAGGCTGGTGGAGCTTGATCTGATCACCCGCCGCAAAGATGGAAACCGGGTATATTTTCAAGCGAATACTCAGCATCCCCTATTTCCGGAAATTCAAAATATTACAGTTAAAACATCGGGTATTGTACCCTTGCTTCGTGAGGCGCTTGAGTCGGTTGCCGCCGAAATATCCTTTGCCTTTATTTTCGGTTCGGTGGCTCGGTCGGCCGAACAAGCCCATAGCGATGTAGATATAATGATCATCGGCACTGTCGGACTGCGAAAGATCAGCACATTGATTGTCCCCGTCTGTCAGAAGTTGGAGCGCGAGATCAATCCGCACACCATGACGGCGGAAACCTTTTCAGCGCGTTTAAAAGAAGGGGATGCCTTTCTCACAAACGTGGCGCGTTCAGAAAAACTTTTTTTGATTGGAGGCGAGGATGAGCTTGGCGCAATGGTATAAAAACGGCTGGCTCAAACTTCGACGGGCGACTGCGCAAGAGATTGCTGATCTACTTGAAATTGCCCGGCGGGATATTTCTGATTCTTCAACAGAGAATCTTTCGGCTGATTGGTGTTTCGGAATCGCATATAATGCAACGCTTAAGCTTTGCGCAGTACTGTTGCGTGCGGAAGGGTTTGAAGCAGAAAAGAATCTAAATCATGACCGAACGATTCAAGCGATGGGTGTCATATTGCCCGACCGGAAAGGGGATGTCGGGTATCTTGATGCCTGTCGTGCCAAGCGGAATACCGCTGAATATGACCGAGCCGGGACGGTTTCACCTGAAGAGGCTCAGGAGCTGGTTCAATTTGTCCGGGAGCTTGAGCCCGAGGTTGTGCGTTGGTTGAAGAAAAATCATCCGGGGTTAATTTGTATAGCGCGCGACGCCTTGAGGAATGAGTGATTTTTATGAAGTTAAAAAAATACAGGCTGACTTTTTCTTCGGCGGTTTTTATCGGTGCCTGTGCTTCCGGTGTTCCGGCGGCGGAAACGTCGGTAAAACCTAATGTGCTAGTGATTTATCTCGACGATATGGGCTGGGGTCAGCTCAGCTGTTACGGCGGGACACTGGCTCCGACGCCGAACATTGATGCTTTGGCGAAAAGCGGCGTTCGTTTTACCAACGGGTACGTTTCGGCTCCGGTGTGTGCCCCAAGTCGCGTCGGCCTCATGACAGGACGCTATCAGCAGCACACCGGCCACGATGCAAATACGACCAGCAAGCCCGGAACGGAGCTGGATTTGAAGGAAGTTATTTTTGCTCAGCGGATGAAAGCCATCGGCTATGTCACCGGTATTGTCGGGAAGTGGCATCTGGGTTCCGGGCCGGAATATCTTCCGGCGGCGCGCGGTTTTGATTATTCGTTCGGTTCCGTTAGCAATGTTGGCGAGGGACAAGATGGTGCTCAGTTTTATCGCGGAAAGGAATTGATCAAAGATCCTCCCGACGCGCCGGTGACGGCACCGCTTTACCGCGATGAGGCCATACGCTTTATTGAGGCAAATCAGAAAAATCCCTGGTTTTTATATCTTCCTTTGAATTCCGTGCATGCTCCCATTGTTGCTAGTGAGGCCGTGCTAAAGCGGTTTGCTTATCTGGAGAAACGCGAACAGGCTTATGCAGCGATGATCACCGAAGCCGACGAAGTTATTGGCAGTGTCTTGAATAAGTTGAGTGAACTGCATCAGGAAGAGAATACGCTTGTCTTCATTATCACTGATAATGGTGGGGCTTCGCCGATCGCCGAAATGGGTGGCTTGCGTGGACATAAGTGGCTGGTTTGGGAAGGTGGTATTCGCGTAGCCTGGATTGCCGTCTGGGCCGGACATATTCCTGGCGGGCGCGTGCTAGATGAACCGGTAATTCAGCTGGATGTGCTGCCCACCGTACTTGCTGCGACCAGAACCGAAGTTAACCCGGAATGGAAGCTCGACGGCGTGAATCTGCTGCCGCTGCTTGAAGGTAAAGTGGAAAAGCTCGAACCGCGCACACTGTACTGGCGTTTTGGTGTGCAATACGCGATGCGGCAGGGCGATTGGAAAATCGTCAAAACCGCGATTGATATGCCGCCGAAGCTGATTAATTTGGCGAAAGACCCTGGCGAGCAGACCGATCTTGTGGCGCAATATCCTGAAAAAATGTCGGATATGCAGAATCTTTGGGATAAATGGAACGCTGGAATGCAACCGCCGCGCTGGGAAGATCGTCGCTGGGAAGGCGAAGGCGCAAAGCAAATGCTAAAGCAGAAAAAACGGAAATGATTCGCTGTGCTTGTGGATATTGAGTCGGGGGTAATGCTCTGTCTGCGGTCATAGGAGTTGGAGAAATGGAATGCCTGAAATAAGTAGATTTTTTGGAATCGTGATCGCCATTTACTGGAAAGAACATGGCATCCCGCATTTTCATGCAAAATACGGTGGATGTCGGGCTTCGTTTGCCATTGAAGATTTTAGGCTCTTGGAAGGGAGGCTTCCGCCGCGCGTTTTGGCTTTTGTTGTGGAATGGGCGGCAATACATCGCGAGGAGTTGATGGAAGACTGGCGTCTTGCTACCGAAAAAAAGCCTTTGAATTCGATTAAACCACTTGATCAGGAGTAGAACGAATGCATTACATCACAGATGTACAGTATGACTCGGGGTTTAAACTTCATCTTCAGTTTGAGGATGGCAGATGGCGGGTTGCCAATCTTGAGCAGTATCTGGACGGTGAGGTTTTTCAACCGCTTCGGGAGATCTCCAGTTTTGCCACGGCACGATTGAATACGGATATTGATACCGTGGTTTGGGACAACGGGGCAGATATGTCACCTGACTTTTTATACGAAATCAGTACTCCCGTAACAGGATCGCTGATCCTGAAGGCCGCAGAGGGCGGAGTCACATACAAGACGCGGAACGATAAGTCATGAGCGAGATAATTTTAAGAGCGGAAGAGGTTTATAAGACCTACCACATCGGCAAGCGGTCGGTGGAGGTGTTGCACGGTGTGTCGCTGACGATTAAACGCGGCGAGACGATCTCAATTATGGGCGCGAGCGGTGCGGGGAAAAGCACGCTGATGCACATTCTTGGTGGTTTGGATCATCCAGATGCGGGCGATGTTTTTTTTGAGAATGAGAGCCTCGGCAAAATGAATTCGGCTAAACGGGCGGCTTTTCGTGCAAAGCGCTGCGGTTTTATTTTCCAAAGCTATCATTTGCTGCCGGAGCTGGATGTGCGACAGAACGTGATGCTACCGTCTATGGCGACGGGTAACGGGCGGGATGTGAAGGCTATTGCAGAGCATTTGCTCGATCAGGTTGGTCTTGCCGGACGAATGGATCATCGTCCGATGGAGCTTTCCGGCGGCGAGCAGCAACGCGTGGCGATTGCGCGGGCGCTGATGAACGGCCCAGATATGATTCTGGCTGACGAACCGACGGGTAATTTAGATTCGCATACCGGCGAAAATATATTGAACAATCTCTTTGATTTAGCGCAATCTGCACAGCGCACGTTGATTATGGTTACGCATAATGAGGTAGTGGCAGGCCGTTGCCAACGCGAGTTGGTTTTGAAAGACGGGAAACTTGAAGAATAGGGAAAAACGTATGAAGATTTTTTTAAATGGTAAATTGGTGGATGAAAAGGATGCGGTGGTTTCTGTTTTTGACCATGGCTTGCTGTATGGCGACGGAATTTTTGAAGGCACCCGCATCTATGAAGGGAATATTGCGTTTTTAGACGAGCATATGGATCGTTTGATTGATTCGGCAAAAGTTATCGCCCTGAATATTGGTATGACGAAAGCAGAGCTGATCCAAGCGACTGTTGAAACTTGTAAGGCTAATGGCCTGCAAAACGGTTACTTGCGGCATGTCGTTACGCGCGGGGTCGGTTCGTTGGGCCTGAATCCATTTCAGTGTAAAAAAGCTCAGGTCATCATCATCGCCGCTGATATTCAGCTATATCCAGCCGAACTGTATTCCACCGGCATGCGGATTATCACGGCCGGAACCATTCGCAACATGGCCGAGGCGATTAATCCGCGTGTAAAAAGTTTGAATTATCTCAATAACATCATGGCAAAAATTGAGGCCATTAATGCCGGCGTGATGGAGTGTCTTATGCTTAACGCTCAGGGCTATATTGCTGAAGCCTCAGGGGATAATGTTTTTGTGATCAAGGGTAATAAGCTGTTGACTCCGCCCACCTGGTGCGGCGGGTTGGAGGGCATTACTCGCAATAAAGTCATGCAGTTGGCCCGCGATATGGGTATGGATGTTCAGGAAACCGTCATGACCCGTTATGAGATATGGACCGCTGATGAAGTTTTTCTGACGGGTACAGCAGCTGAGGTGATCGCGGTGGTTGAGCTCGATAAGCGCCCGATCGGAACAGGTAAACCTGGTTTGGTTACTGGGAAGTTGGCTCAAGTGTACCGGACGCTTGCTTGCCAGAATGGCGTTAAAATCGGGTAGGAATTTTGTCCATGAAATGTGATCTCTGTGATAAAGAAGCGGTTGTGCACCTGACGCAGGTGGTCAATGGAGAGATGAAAGAAGTTCATCTCTGTGAGGAACACGCTAAAATTCAAGGGTTGGATCTTGATAGCCCAATTTCTATCACCGATATTCTGATGGGTTTGAGCGGGCCGCAGAAAAACATGTCCAGCGAACTGAGTCTCGCCTGTCCAACCTGCGGTGTGTCACGTGAAGAATTTCGTAAAACCGGACGACTCGGCTGTCCAGAATGCTATAAAACATTTATGGCGGAGCTGACCATGGCGATTAAGGCTATGCATCAGAGCGGACAGCATCTTGGTAAAATTCCGACGCGCGAAGGCGTGCAGACGCGGGTGAAGTCGAAAATTGCCCGTTTGCAGAAAGATCTCGAGGCCGCTATCGCTCGAGAGGATTTTGAGAAAGCGGCTAAACTGCGCGATCAGATCAAGAAATGTCGTGAAGAAGGCGTTGCGGATGATGGGGGTGGAAAGTGACCCTTGATGGATTTTTACAGCGTCATGGCGGTTGGCTTGAAGCGGGGCCTGAAGAAGGCCCGGTTATCAGCAGCCGCGTTCGTCTTGCGCGTAACTTGCGCGACACGATCTTCCCCGGTTGGGCATCCAAAGAGGTGCGCAATCGCGTTTGGAACGAAGTGGTATTGGCCTTTGATAGCGTACCGGACAACAGTAGTTTTTTGCGCTGGCGGATGGATGAGTTAAGCGCCCTTGATCGGGATCTGCTTTTTGAGCGTCACCTGATCAGTCGCGAGCTCGCTGAACGACAGACGGGCAGCGGCGTTTTTGTTAATGAAGATGAATGCCGGGCTGTCATGGTGAATGAAGAAGACCACATTCGCCTACAGTCTCTTCAGCCGGGGATGAATCTTCAGAAGGCGTGGGAAATCGCGGACGAACTCGATAACGCGCTCGAACAGGGACTTTCCTATGCCTTTTCCAGTAAACTTGGTTATCTAACCGCTTGTCCCTCGAATGTCGGCACCGGCCTGCGTGCCAGTGTCATGCTGCACCTGCCTGGACTGGTGCTGACGGAAGAAATTAAGCCGATCATCAACGCGGTTTCAAAAATAGGGCTCGCCGTGCGCGGATTGTGGGGCGAAGGTTCTGAGGCATCGGGTCACATGTTTCAAATTTCTAATCAGATCACGCTGGGTCGTCCAGAGGTAGAGATTATTGCCAACCTCGAACAGATTGTACTCGAAGTGATTGAACATGAAAAGAATGCGCGTTTGCGACTGATGGATAAGCAGTCGATTCGTGTACACGATCATGTCGGCCGAGCCTATGGTGTTTTGGCCCATGCTGCGCTGATGACCACCGGCGAAGCGCTTAACCTGCTTTCCGCTTTACGGATGGGAATTGATTTAGGATTGATGCCAAAAATGGCGCGGCGTGAAATTGACCGACTTTTTATTCAGATTCATCCGGCCCATTTGCAAAAAGAGGCGGGTGTGGTGTTGAGTTCGGAAGAACGCGATATCAAACGTGCCCAGCTAATTCGTAATTTTCTGGAAACAAAATGAAGAAAACACGCATTGATAAATTGTTCGCCGCCCTCAAAAAACAGGGCAAAAAAGGCTTCATTGCTTATATTGGAGCGGGCGACCCGTCGCTCGCCGATACGGTGGACATTGTTTTGCGCCTTGAAGATGCTGGTGTTGACATCGTTGAACTTGGCCTGCCGTTTTCTGATCCGCTCGCCGATGGGCGCGTCAATCAGGATGCCGCCGTCCGGGCGTTGACGGCCGGTTCGACTTTTAACGGCGTAATGAACTGTGTCGCCAAGATTCGCGAACGCTCACAGATTCCGCTGATTTTCTACGCCTACCTCAATACACTCTGCGCCCGAGGTTTTGAAAATGCGATGAATGATGCCGCCGCCGCAGGCATTGATGGATTTCTGATTTTGGATATGCCGCGTGAAGAGGCTGGGCCGTACAAAAAGTTTATTTCCGCCGCGAATCTCAACAGCATTTCGCTGATTACGCCGACGACACCTGAGGAGCGGATGAAACAGATCGTTAAAGACGCTAACGGTTTTGTCTATTGCGTTTCCCGCGAAGGAGTCACCGGCGTACGCGACTCCATCGCTGAAGGCGCACGCGGACTGGTGGGGAAAATTAAAACGCACACGAAATTGCCGGTTGCGCTCGGCTTTGGTATTGGCACGCTGCAACAGGCTGCCGAAGCCGCGTCTTTCGCCGATGCTGTCGTCGTCGGCAGTGCCATCGTGAACAAATTTCACCACAACCCGCATACGCCGGAAGGCCGCGCCGATGCGGCCAAGTTTGTGGCGGAAATGGTTCGGGCGGTTAAAGCGGTGTAAACGTCTTCCGCTGCGTTCTTCAACTTGCTGCTGAGGTATTTCTTGACCGGCGCAATTTTGAAACCAAAGTTGAATTGCAGAAGACCATCCGAGCCAAAGACGGCACTTGGGTGCAATCGGACGGCGAACGCCGGATTTGCGAAATCCTGGCGGCAGAAGGCATCCGCTATCGCTACGACGAACGATTCCGTATTCTCAACGGACACGCCATCCGCCCCGACTTTTACCTGCCGGAGTTCGATGTCTATGTCGAATACTGGGGCATGGACACCGCCGACTACAAAATTGGTATGCTCAAAAAACAGCAGCTCTACCAGCAGCAGGGCAAAAAGCTCATCTCACTTTATCCCGACGACAAGCCGAACCTGCGCGAAGTCCTGCTCGCCAAGCTAGAAAAACTCAAATAACACCGAGCCGATGCTTCCAACGATTGGAAGAATCCGGTAGAAACGTTCCAATCTTTGGAAATACTATAAAATGCCGACGTTAAACTGGATTGGTAAAGAAGCCGTTGGAGCGGTCTGGGCGTCGTGGAGCGGCGGAAAGTGTCTTTTTGTGATGCCAACCAGTGATGACTTTTTGAGTGTCATGACTGAAATGCGAAAGTAATTTTTTAAGGAGAAATTTATGGCCGGACGTTATGCAGTTATTATGGCAGGTGGAAAAGGGGAACGGTTTTGGCCGCTGAGCACGTCGAAGCATCCGAAGCAACTTTTGGCTTTGGTGGGCGATAAGGCACTGATTGCGCAGGCGGTTGATCGGCTCGATGGGTTGATTCCCCCAGAAAATGTTTTTGTGGTGACGAATGCTGATTTGGTCGAAGCGACACGTCAGGCGGCGCCGATGCTTCCGCCGGAAAACATTGTCGGCGAGCCGATTGGGCGCGATACAGCGGCGGCGGTGGCTTGTGGTGCCGCACTGGTTGGCGCTCGAGATCCGCAGGCGGTTTTTGCCGTGCTGACGGCTGATCAGGTGATGGAAGATTTGGATGTGTTTAAGGCGACGCTGCGCGGTGGGATGGATTTGGCGGAGCAGAGTGAAATTTTGGTGACGATTGGTATTCAGCCGACGTTCCCAAGTACTGGTTTTGGTTATATAGAATCCGGCATGGATTTTGCTTTAGCTGAAGAGGTGCAATTTAGAAAGGCAGTTCGGTTTGTGGAAAAGCCAGCGTTGCTTAAGGCACAGGAATATTTGGCTAGCGGAAAGTTTTTCTGGAATTCGGGAATGTTTATCTGGTCGGTTTCAACCCTTGGAAAAGCTTTTGCGGCGCACTGTCCGGAGATGAAGAATCTGATGGATTCGCTGACGGGTTATGCCGCGCGCGGAGAAATCGTCCAAGGGTTGGAAAAAATCTATCCGACCCTTGGGAAGATCTCGGTGGATTATGCGTTGATGGAGAAGGCGGATAATATTGTGATGGCTTGCGGAACATTTAAATGGGATGACATTGGTTCGTGGCCCGCGCTGGAGAGTCATTTTCCGCAGGATGCGGATGGAAATACATTAATTGGTCACTGCGAACAGGTTGATTCTAAAAACAATATTATTTACTCTAAAGATCGTCTGACAGCCGTGATCGGTGCGGAGAACCTGATTGTAGTTCAGGCCGAAGGCGTGACGTTGGTTTGTCCAAAGGAGAAGGCTCAGAAGATTAAGAAAATGCTGGTGCAGTTGCGGGAGCGGGGCTCCTATGATGGTCTACTTTAACATGGGAGGTTAATCATGGATGGGTGGCTAGGTGGTAGTTTTGATCTGTTTTTTAGTTTTTTTGGTCGAGCGACCCCGACCGAGACGTATGTGGTGATTGCCCTTTGCGTTTTTCTCGGCGCGTTTGCGCTGAGTCGTACAGGGACAGTTCTGGGTGCGATCGGGGCGTTTTATACCACCGGTTTTTTTCTAATTATAATCGGGCTGATTTTGCTCATTTCTGCGATGGATCTTCCTTCTTTTTTTGGTTTTGACACGTGCTGGGTGTCTTTGCTGGCGGCTCTGGTTGTTTTTTTTGTGATGGTTCTGCCGCTGACTGTTTTGGTCCAAAAAGGCAGTTATGTTACGGCTCTGATTGCTTGGACGCTGGCCTTGCTGACCGTTGGAGTAATATTGACACTGGAGCCGGTGGTCGTGCATCAGTTTAATACGAGCTTTGAAAAGGCTCTTCGTAATGGCAGGTTGCTTGAAATAAACCGTATTGAAGCAGAGAAGCATAAATAATGGGGCGCGTGCTAGGCATAGATCACGGTGACGTGCGAATCGGTATTGCGTTGAGTGATGAAACGGCATTTTTGGCTTCATCGCTTTGCGTTCTCGACAGTACGAAGGCTGGGCTGGATAAAATTGTTGCGCTGGTTACGGAGCATCAGGTTGATAAAATTGTGGTAGGCCTGCCGCGCAACATGGACGGCTCATACGGTTCGGCGACGGATAAGGTTCGGCGTTTTATTGAAAAACTGAAAACGAAGACCAAGGTGTCGGTTTTTGAGTGGGATGAGCGGCTGAGTACGGTGAGCGCGCATAATGCGTTGCGGGAGGCGGGTCTGAATGGGAAAAAGCGTAAGGGTGTCGTTGATAAGGTGGCCGCGCAGATTATTTTGCAAAATTTTCTCGATGCACAGTCAAACAGGGGTTGACAATTTAAGGGTATGTAGTAATTATCTTTTTACTTTTCGGCTATTTCTTTCGTTTACGTTTTCACCCAATGGATTATAGATCAGCCGGATTCAGTCTTTTATCCAATTTTATGAATTCATCTCAGGCGATTATTCTAGGCATTACCGGTGGTATTGCCTGCGGAAAAACTGAAACCGGTCATTTTTTATCTACCGAAGGCTTTAAAGTGCTAGATAGTGATTTTTTAGCGCATGAGCTGATGGGTAAGGGTCGTCCAGTATATGCAAGCGTGGTGGAACATTTTGGTGCGGCGATTTTGGCGGATGATGGAGAAATTGACCGGGCAAAGCTTGGGAAGAAAATCTTTGCCGACCCTCAGGATCGTGCCGTACTGAACCGCCTGGTGCATCCGGCGGTGATAAACGTTGCGCGGGAATGGATCCGAGATTGTCGTTGTGCAGGGGAGGATGCCGCCGTGCTGGTGCCTCTTTTGTTTGAAGCAGGCTGGACGGACGGTTGGGATGCTGTGGTTTGTGTAACGGCTCCGGAAGAGCAGATTTTCCAAAGGTTGGAGAAACGCGGATTGTCTAAAGAAGAGGCCGTTAAGCGGATGGTAGCGCAGATGCCGCAGGCTGAAAAAGCTGGCAGGGCGGATTATATAATTAAAAACAGCGGGACGCTTGATGCGTTGCGCGAACAGATTGTCGATCTTGTTGAAAAGATCCGGCGTGAGAATGAGGAATAGTTATGAGTGATGAACAACAGGATGATGTCGTTAAACCGGTAAAGCCCGTGCGGGTACCGAGAGCTCCCCGTGCGGTGAAGTCCGTAACCCCGAAGCCAGTGGCAACCCCGAAACCGGAGGCGGCACCTGTCGCTGTGGAGCCGGCGACAGCCGTCGAACGATCTGTACCGCAGGAACAATACATGGATGATCGTAGCGAGCGGCAGGATGATCAGCCCCATAATGATGGTCAGCGGCATAATGACGGTCAGCGGCAGGATGATCAGCGTCCGGATGACGGCCCGCGCAAAAATGATGGTCAGCGTTTGGATGATCGCGGCCAGCGGCAGGATAACAATCAGCGGCGGGATGATCGCGGGCAGCGGCAAGATCACGGCCAGCGGCAGGGTGATCGCGGCCAGCGGACGAATAACCAACGACAGGACAACAGCCGTCGTCAAAACAACAATCGTAACAACCCTCGGCAGCAAGGCCGAACCCAAAATGACGGAAACCGCAACGGGAACATAAACGGGAATGGCGGCGGGCACGATCATGGGAACTTCGACGAGCCAGAACGCATTTCAGATGTCCCAGCCAAGAAAATGCCGACGCTGAAACTTTTTGAACTGCAGATAACGGAAATTCCTGAACTTAAAAAATTGGCGGAGAGTTATGCAATTGAAGATCCGGCCGGTCTGCGTAAGCACGAATTGATTTTTGAAATTTTGAAAACTCAGATCCGCTGGGGTAATGAGGCTATCTGTCGCGGCATTCTGGAAGTGCTTCCGGATAAATTTGGCTTTTTGCGGTCTTCGGAAAATAACTATTTGGCTAATCCTGAGGATATTTATGTTTCCCCGTCGCAGATCCGTCGATTCGGTTTGCGTACCGGCGATCTGATCGAGGGTCCGATCCGTTCACCACGGCCGAAGGAGCGGTTTTTTGCACTGCTATCGGTCGATAAGGTGAATAACGATGCGCCGGAAAAAAATCGTAATCGCATTCCGTTTGAAAATCTTACGCCGCTTTTTCCAGACGAGAGGCTTGGTCTGGAAACTACGGCCGATGAAATTTCCATGCGCGTAATGGATCTGGCAACGCCGATCGGCAAGGGCCAGCGCGGACTGATTGTCGCACCGCCGCGCACGGGGAAAACGGTACTTTTGCAGAAAATAGCCAACAGTATTTCTATTAATAGTCCGGACTCGAAATTGATCATCTTGTTGATTGATGAACGTCCTGAGGAAGTAACGGATATGCAGCGTAATACGAAGGCTGAAGTTCTTTCATCGACCTTTGATGAGCATCCGGAACGCCATGTGCAGGTTGCTGAAATCGTGATCGAAATGGCTAAGCGCAGGGTTGAAAACGGTGAAGATGTAATCATTCTGCTCGACAGTATAACTCGTTTGGCACGAGCCTATAACACCGTTCAGCCGCACAGCGGGAAGATTCTTTCCGGTGGTGTGGATGCTAATGCGCTACACAAACCGAAACGCTTTTTCGGCGCGGCTCGCAATATCGAAGGTGGAGGCAGTTTGACCATTATTTCGACCGCATTGGTTGATACCGGCAGTCGTATGGACGAGGTGATCTTTGAGGAATTCAAAGGAACCGGTAATATGGAATTGGCGCTTGATCGCGATTTGGTCGGGAAACGTATTTTTCCGGCCATCAATATCGAAAAGAGCGGTACGCGTAAGGAAGAGTTGCTGCTGCATAAGGATGAACTGGCGCGGATATGGACGTTACGCAAGGCGCTTAAGGATGTTCCAGCTGTAGAGGCGATGGAATTACTTATCAATCGGTTGAAAAAAACCAAGAGCAATGCCGAGTTTCTGATGGCTTTGCAGGGGTGATACGGAATTAATTTAATTCATATCAATTGCTTTAAACTCAAAGGCACTAAGTACACAAATCTTTGTGCTCTTCGTGTCTTAAGCGTAAGCGGGTGTTTAAATATTATTTAAGTCAATGGGGTATAATTTCTCTGTGTGACAGAGTAATTGAAAACCGCTCCGGGAAGTCGGAGCGGTTTTTTTGTATCTAAAAATTGATCAGTTTGATACTATTTGTATGCTTTATGCAATTTTTTGCGGTGACGGACGTTATACAGACGTTAGATATAATCAGAGGATGTTATGAAGCAGATGTTGCAAGTCGTTTTGATTGCTTCGGTTTTTGTTGCACTATGCGGGCGGGGGCAAGCTGCCTCCGTTAAAAGAATAGATGCGCTGGTTCGCGAAAAACAGACTCAAACGGGGTTCCCGCCTTCGGATATCTGTTCGGATTCTGTTTTCGTCCGTCGGGCTTATATTGATGTAATCGGCACGTTACCAACAGCCGATGAGGTGCGTCGTTTTCTTTCTAATCGCAATTTAAATAAACGGGCTGAGCTGATTGATGAGCTCTTGCAACGCCCTGAATTTGCTGACTATTGGGCTTTAAAATGGTGCGATCTGTTGCGGGTTAAATCGGAATTTCCGAGCAATCTCTGGCCGAATGCTGTGCAGGCGTACCAATATTGGGTTCGTGACGCTTTTAAGCATAATATGCCGTACGATCAGTTTGCTCGCGCGTTGTTGACCACCAGTGGTAGTAACTTTCGAGATGCTCCGGTTAATTTCTATCGGCCTTTTCAGGAGCGTACGCCCCGCAAGATTTTTGATACTGTTGCGTTGATTTTTATGGGAGTACGATTGGATAAATTCGGCTGGACTGAGGAGCAAATGCTAGGAATGGATGCCTTTTTTGCCAAGATCGCCTATAAGAAAACGGCCGAATGGAAAGAGGAGGTCGTTTACTCCGATCCTGAGAAAAAAATGATTCATCCTGTGACCAAGGAGGAGGTGCGTCCCACGCCTCTTGGCGGTGTTCCTCTGAATCTGGATCCGTTTGCCGACCCAAGAATTGCTTTCGCTGACTGGTTGGTCGCCCCAGACAATCCGTGGTTTGCGCAGAATATCGTTAATCGTATTTGGTTTTGGCTGATGGGTCAGGGCATTATTCATGAGGCTGATGATATACGACCGGATAATAAACCGTGGAGTCCTGAGCTTTTGGCTTATCTGAGGAAAGAGCTGGTTGATAACAAGTACGATCTAAAGCATATCTACCGGTTGATTCTTAATTCGGACGCCTACCAGTATTCCTCGATAATGACTCCTGAAAATTCAGGTGATATTGCTGGTTTTTCTCACTATCGGGCTCGGCGGCTTGATGCGGAGGTGTTGATTGATGCCATCTGTCAGATCACTGGAACTGGTGAGGAGTATTCTAGCCCAATTCCAGAACCCTTCACGTATATTCCAGCCAGTCAGCGGACGGTTTTGCTGGCGGATGGAAGTATTAAATCCCAGTTTCTCGAAATGTTTGGTCGTCCCGGGCGGGATAATTCCCTTGAGTCGGATCGCAATAATTCAGTTTCTGTTTTTCAGACGCTTCATCTGTTGAATTCGTCTCATATTCAGAAAAAAATAATGAATGGACCTCGTTTGCGTAAGCTGATGACTTCTTGCCAGGGAAATCCAGAGCGAGTCAACCTGCTCTATCTTGAAATTTTATCTCGTATGCCAGCGCCGCAGGAGCAGAAAATCGCTTTAGATTATATGGCTACTGCCGAGGGTGGATCTTCGGCAGGTTTTTACGATTTGGCTTGGGCTTTGATCAATACCAGTGAGTTTATTCTTAAACATTGATAGGAGAGAAGGCGATGAATGCAAAAACAGTTCCATCTCTGTCGATTACTCGTCGCAATGCTCTGCGACTCGGCATGGTCGGTGCCGCTGGGATGATGCTTCCTAATTGGCTGGCGACGAAAGCCGCCGGTGCGCTTGATCCACTCAAGGCCAAAGCTAAATCGGTGATTCAGCTGTGGTTGTGGGGTGGCCCTTGTCATCTGGATACCTTTGATCCTAAACCGGATGCCGGTTATGACTATTTCGGTAAATATGACAAACCGGTTGCAACCAATGTAAATGGCATACGGATAGGTCAAGAGTTAGTGAAGTTGGCGAAAATGGCTGACAAGTATTCGCTACTTCGTGGGATGACGCATGGTAACGGTGGCCATGAAACAGCGTCTTATATGGTGATGACCGGAAATAAGCCAGCCGATGGAATTGTTAATCCATCTGTTGGCGCGGTTCTTTCCTATAAAAAAGGGTATAGTGCGGGTTACACGGGACTGATTCCTCCGTATGTCGCTCTGACAAAACCGCAAGGCCGGTTTTCCGAGGCAGGTTTTTTAGGGGCAAAATACCAGCCGTTTTCAACCGGTGGAGATCCTGCAAAAACACCGTTTGCGGTTGAAGGGGTTATTGCTGACGGCATTAGTGATGAACGGCAACAAAAACGGCGCGAATTGCTGGGGAATCTTGATACGTTCTCCCGTACGCTGGAGGGGCAGCAGATTATTGAGAAGATGACGAAGAATAAGCAGGATGCTTACTCCTTGATCCTTGGCGAAGCCAAAAATACGTTTGATTTATCTAAGGAGCCGGAGGCCTTGCGGAAGGCGTATGGGCAGCACACGTTGGGTCAGTCCTGCTTGCAGGCACGCAAGCTGGTGGAGGCCGGCGTGCCGTTTGTTAGCATAAATGCTCAGGGATGGGATACGCACAAGAAGCATTTTGAGATGATGTCGCAAATGTTGCCGCAACTAGATAGCGCACTTTCAACTCTTTTGCAGGATCTTTCAGATCGCGGGTTGCTAGATACGACGATCGTCTGGTGTGGCGGGGAATTTGGTCGTACGCCTAAAATTGACTGGAGTGCGCCTTGGAGTGGCGGACGTAGCCATTACGGCAAAGCTTTTTCGCACCTTATAGCTGGCGGCGGATTTAAAGGCGGACAGGTTGTCGGCGAGACTAGTTTGCGTGGTGAAGAAGTTGTTTCACGTCCGATCTATCCGTGGGACTTAACCGCCAGTATATATGAACAGCTGGGCATTGATCCAAACGGAGCTTTGCCGACACCGGACGGGAAGCTGGCCTTTATCTCTCCACTGGCAGATAAGACGGTAAAAATAGAAAGCGGCGGTCTTCTTCGGGAGATTATGTAATGAAAAAAATGGCCGGCTTTATTCTGCTGTTTTTGGGGTGGGCGACGGAAATACTTTCCGCTGCGGTGATACCCCATGTGGGGTTTGTTTATCCGGCAGGAGGTCTGCCGGGAGAAACATTAACGGTTACAATCGGCGGACAGTATCTGAAGGATTTTTCGGGAATACATCTGTCTGGCTTTCAGGTCGAAGCGAAAATGACCGATTATCTGCGGATTTATGACAGTAAAGAGGCTGGTCGGATAAAACGTTCGAAAGAGACACTTGAGGCTAAAATGGCTGAAGAACAGAGTGAAGTTCGTAAGCAGCAGATGCAGAGGCAGATTGATATGCTTGAGCCGGAACTGGCTATGGTGGCCGAGGTTCGCCGTGAGAATAAAATGAATCCGACGCTGGCCGCTAAAAAGCAGTTTAACCCCCAGATATCGGAACGGATAACCTTAGAGATCAAAATACCAGACCAGGTTAAGCCTGATAATTATGACCTGCGGGTGGAGACCTCCAGCGGACTTTCGAATCCTCTTATGTTTCAGATCGGGCAGCTTCCTGAAAGGACTGAAAAGGAGCCTAATGACCGGTTGACTACTCCGGAGAAATTAACAGACCTTCCTGTTCTGATTAACGGTCAGGTGCTACCTAGTGATATCGATTATTTTCAGTTTCATGCTGTAGAAGGGCAGACCTTGGTTTTTAAGGCAGATGCTCGAACCCTCGTTCCCTATTTAGCTGATGCCGTTCCCGGTTGGTTTCAGGCTGTGCTGACGCTCTATGATTCAAAGGGTCAGGAAGTGGCTTACAATGACGATTACTTTCTGAACCCAGATCCTGTGTTGATTTATAATGTTCCGGCAGATGGAAACTATACGTTGGCTATCCGTGATTCGATTTTCCGCGGACGGGAGGACTTTGTTTATCGCCTTTCAATAGGTGAACTTCCATTTATTGAGAGGATCTTTCCTTTTGGAGGTATGGAAAACAGAGAAACGGAAGTAGCACTGTACGGAGTAAACCTGCCAGCGAAAAAAATGAAAATCAAGACCGGTTCAACTGCGCCGGATATACAGCAAATTAAGGTCGAAAAGGGAAATCTCGTTTCTAATAACCGGGATTTTAGCGTTTCCTCGCTACCGGATCGATCAGAGACGGAACCTAACAATACGTATTCAAAAGCCTGTGTGATCACGAATGACACGATGATTAATGGAACAATTGAAAAGCCGGGTGATCAGGACTGGTTTTGCTTTGAAGGACGTAAGGGCCAGGCGAAAACTATTGAAGTGTCCGCCCGAAAATTCGGTTCGCCGCTTGATGCCCGGCTTGTATTGCTGGATGCACAGCAGAAAGTGCTGATGACGAGCGATGACGTTGAAGATAAAAGCTTCGGGCTGATGACCTATCATGCGGACGCCCGTATCGATGTCGAGCTGCCCGAAAAAGGGACTTATTTTGTGAGATTAGACGATCTGCAAGGCAAGGGCGGAGCGGAATACGCCTATCGTTTGATGATTGGTGAGGAACGACCCGATTTTCAATTGCGAATCGTTCCATCCAGTCTGCGGCTTCCGCGTGAAGGTACTGCAATTGCTACGGTGCACGCCATTCGGTATGGCGGGTTTACTGGTGAAATACGGCTTGAGCTTCGCAATGAACTGACTGGCATTGGACTTCAGAGAGCGGTAATTCCTGAAAAAGCAAATTCCGCACAGATCATAATTTCGGCCTCTAAAACTGCAGAAAAGCAGATGGCTGTTTTGGAAATCGAGGGAACTGCCGACTGCGGATCGAGAACCGTCCATCGTCGCGCTATTCCGGCTGAAGATATGATGCAGGCCTTTATCTATCGTCATCTTGTGGTCGCTCAGGAACTCCTTGCGCAGGTGACGGATCCGGATCCAGTGACGGTCACGGTGACCCTCCCGTCGGATGGAGTGATACGTGCGCGGCCTGATTCGGAAATCAAACTTCGTGCGGTGGCTGTCCGTAAAGCGGCTTTGCAGAGTCCGGTAAAGCTGACTATATCGGATCCACCCGAGTGGCTGACTCTCGTAACGACTACATTGAAAGCGGAAGGCAGTAGCGAGATCGTTTTAAAGGTGAGCCCGAATGCTGAACCGGGAAATTCGACAACCGTGGTGCTTAATGGAAGCGTAAAAGCAAAATTGGGGGATAAGGCTCCTAAATTTTTCAACGAAAATAAGTCGATAGATTTTTCTATTGATGCGCTGTCTATACAAATAACAAACTAAAGAGGTGGGTTTTGACCGCACAAATTTTGAAAAGCAGTTATGAATCGGATGTAGCTACACTCACGCTGGCATCGCATGCAGAGCATTGCATAACCGTTCAGTCTGGACGGAATATGAATTGTATGTTGCGTTGTGCGGCGGAAGAACGTCAGGCTACGATTCTCAGTCAGTTTGTATTTGCTGGGCGTCAGCACTATTCCGAATTTATTGCGGAAACTGGAAGCGCTGCTTGGCCGGTTGTCTGGTTGCAGGGTGATGCCTGTAAAGACGGCGACATGTATTCCATGCAGGCCGTAGCTATTTCCGGAATTGAACTGAAACCGATTCATTTTAACGGCAGAGATAGCGGCTTTACCTATGAAGATAACCACGCACGATACTGCCGGTTGCGTGGCATTTTACCGGTTGACCTTTCGGCCTCACGCACAGAACAAACCCGCTCGGTCTTTGAAAATATTGAAAAGGCACTTAAATTAAGCGGGTTTGGTTTTACGGAGATCATTCGCACCTGGATCTATCTGGATCAATTGCTCGACTGGTATGGTCTTTTTAATACCGTGCGCACGGACTTCTTCAACGAACACGGTACGTTTGACCATCTTGTGCCTGCCAGTACGGGAATTGGTGCAGGCAACCCGTTTGGCGCGGCCATCGTCATGGATGTATTCGCGGTTCAGCCGAAAACAAAAAGTTTAAAAATTAGTGAAGTGATTTCACCGCTCCAGAATCCCGCTCTCGACTATAAAAGCTCTTTCAGCCGAGCCGTAGAAATGGATTTCCCGACGCATCGCAATCTTTTTATATCCGGCACGGCTAGTATTGATCCGGATGGTAAAACAGAGCACCTAGACGATCCCGAAAAGCAGATACGTCTCACTATGGATGTGGTAAAAGCTATTCTTGAGTCGCGCAACATGGGCTGGAACGATCTTTTTCGCGGTATTGCCTATTTTAAGGATATGGATTATTTGCCCATCTACCGCCGCATTGCCGAAGAAATCGGTATTCCGCGCTTTCCGCTGGCCGTTTCGCATGCCGATGTCTGCCGCGACGATCTTCTCTTCGAGATCGAAGTCGATGCTGTTAAGCTTCGCTGACACATTTCCAAATCACGGAAAGATACCCCCTCGCAGACGTAAGTAAAGATTCTTCCGTCAGGGGGCTTTTAGGACAGATCGGAATGCCGTTCAAAAGAAAGGATTGCCTGTTGACAAAGTCGTTGGTTCGATTCATAGAATAGCCCAGATTTTGGGGGATCTTATGAAGATTATACATGTACATAATTTTTTGGAATGCAGACGGGTTATAACATTATGCCTTTTGTTCGTGACGGGCAGTAGCTTTTCCGCCAGTCATGATGTCCCCGTCTAT
>JBBQSL010000034.1:0-25152 GCA_038213895.1 Kiritimatiellales bacterium
AAACTGAGCGTGACCGGCTCCAGAACAACCGTAAGCTCAAAATTATCAAACGATCCAGCGGTTGAAGTTTTGCGACAGAAACCGACATAAGTTATATTCGCGTAGTTTCCTCCACCACCAACTTTTCTATTTATAGCACCCGGAACCAATACATCAGAAATGTAATGGGACGTCGTCCAATTGGCTGAACTGGTATCCGAGCAATCCAGAATCACGGTGTACTTCAAAAGGCCGGCAGCCGTAACGGGAAGGGGTAAGATATTGTTAAAATTTCCCAGCCCCGTAGTCAC
The DNA here is from genome assembly GCA_038213895.1 of Kiritimatiellales bacterium. Taxonomy (GTDB): domain Bacteria; phylum Verrucomicrobiota; class Kiritimatiellia; order Kiritimatiellales; family Tichowtungiaceae; genus Tichowtungia. The sequence goes on from JBBQSL010000034.1 coordinate 291, forward strand.
ATAGGCCTGATTATATCTGGTTATACGGAAAGTCCCTAAGCCATTGGTTAGCGCAACCGAAGTATTATTGTTGAAAAATCCTAACATCATATACTGATCGCCAGTCGTTACATCCATATCTGCGCTCAGTGTGTATATTTTCCCCTGAGCGGGTGTAAACGCCAGAAACGCCGAGTCGTCACCAGTGCCAACAATGGTTCCGTTGGCAAGAAACTCGTTCTCAGCGGTTGGATTCGCATTGCCCCACGTTTTTCCGCCTGTTGTTACATCCGGCGTCGTTCCCAGCAGCGTGGTCGCGCCTCCGCTGAAATCATCCTGATAAATCACCGACGCTGACGCAAAAGATACCCATCCCATCACGGCGACTGTGCAAACCATCGATCTATAACTCTTTTTCATTTTGTCTCCTTTTTTTATCTCTTCCTTGCAATTGCGGATTCTTACATTAAACTAGATAGGGAGGCCTTACCGACAAACCCCTAACCTCATTCTTTTTGAATGATTATACATGCAACCTTGCATGTCAACAGTTTGTTTTGTTTTTTGCTTCTCACCGTTTTTACTTCTCAGCGAGGGCTGATCATATCAATAAGGTATCGAGCTACGAATATTTTCCAGCAATCTCTTCCCCTCTTCGATGGATGGCGCGAAGGCAGAAACGACGATGTTTCTTTTTTCCGGCCAGTCGCCCCGCAAGAGACGCCGGATCTCTTTGGAATCATGCCCGAAAGACCCCGTAGGCGCGACCACCACTCTCGAAGGAGCTCGCTCGCAAACGTCAAAGAAATCATGCCTACCGATATCAATATCAAGGCCGGTAATGAGAGGAGTCGCTAAAAAATCGTCCATTACAGCTCCAGCGATGCCGCAATAGTGCATACGGCCGCTGCCGACCGCCTCAAAAAACCGAATATCGCGGAGAAGTACATGCTCACGATATAACTCCGGTGAGATCATCTGCATTGAGCAGTTGCTGATGCGAGCAAAACCTTTCCACATGGAACCCCAGTCAAAAAACCAGTTTGGATCGTCGCTGATCGCCTGCTTGGTATGCCTCGTAATACGAATCATGAAATCGGTCACTTTATCGAGCAATACGCCAACGAGGTCGGGGCAATCGTAGAGATCCATCATGATGTCGTTACCGCGAATCAAGTGCGCAGAATTGAACGCGCTCTGGATATCCGGGTGTTGAATATGAACACCCTGCGGCAGGTTGTCCTTCCAAATCTGAGTCCATTCGGTTAGCTTGCCGTACCAACCCGCATCAACGGACGGTTCCGCAAGTTCATGCACATTCTCCGCACAATCCAGAACATGACTTCCAGCGGCGGGCAAATTGTTTTCCGGAATGTGCATTTGACAGCCAAAGGCCGCAGCCACCTGAGCGGTGCCAAACTGAACGCGCACGGTGGGCACGCGATCATCTTGAATTGCCAAGTGAGGGCGGAGCATATCAAGCTCCGCACGCAACATGACCATTGGGTCAGCCAGCCGCTGTTCCCAAGTCGGCAGGCCTTGCGGAAGAGTCTTAATAAGGATCATAGGATAACACCGCTCCGGCTCGTCGTGCAAAAGTTTATAACGCTGATACATATCGTCAAAACGAGCTAACTGTGCGGCATCAATTTCAAGGTATTTGCTGCAATCTAACATCGTGGTTCCTTCTTCCATATGGCCATTAAGTATTCCTGGCGACTTTAAATTTGACCCGACAACGAAGGTTTACCGACAAGCCTTCGCTTATTATTTGTAAATTTACATAAGCAAGTTTGCATATCAACCATTTATATGTTTTTTTCCGTCTCAAAGCTCGATTCAGACCAAAACTCACAAAATGATAACGAATGTAAATTCACGTGATTCACCCGAATAAGGGATCAAACATTGACAGAAAACCTGCCGTATGTAAATTTACACCAATAAACATGACTGTGCGACGGGGAACAAAGCCAATGACAATCAAGAAAGTAGCAGATAAAGCCGGAGTTTCAACGGCCACAGTCTCCCGCTTAATCAATAAAAGCGGATATATCGGCGAGGATACCCGCAAAAAAATCAAGTTGGCCATGAAAGAAACCAACTACACCCCTTCTTTGCGCAAACAGCGGCAAAGTAGGCTCCCCCGGTTGAAATACGACAATGTTCTCATGTTGTGGACGTCGGGATCGGGAAAATACGGACAGCAGTCACTTGCCGGACAAGATATGATGCTGGGCGTCAATGACGCCTTACAACAGACCGGAGTAAATCTAACCATTGCTCAGTGCAATACAGGCGAAGGCCTCCCCCTATCCTTGCAACATGGTAAATTCGATGGGGTTTTGATCCAAGGCTCAATACCCTCTGCGGCCATCTGTGAATATCTAAAACAATTCCCGGTAGTATGGTTACTGCAATCCGGTGCAGATGATTTCGGAGACCGGGTGAAGCCAGACCATAGTGCGGCAGCAATCCTCTCATACAATTATCTAATAAAAGCGGGTTGCAAAAATTTATGCTGCATAAGTTATGCGCCAACCGCACCACATTTTGAATATTGGCAAACGCGCGCCGACAGCTTTATTCGCCATGCAGAACTATACGGAATACCCTGCAACCTGCTTACTATTCCAGAACCAGTAAACACTGCGGATCAAATTGCTGCTGCCGCAGCAAATCTGGTTGATAACTTTTGCCAGCTTAACCCAAGACCCGATGGATTATTCTGTAGCAATAATCTCGGGGCAGCCGTACATACAGAATTGTTACAACGAGGTATTGTTCCCATGAAAGATGTTTACTTAATAGCAGGCGACGAGAAGTTCTGCTCCCAGTATCATCTGGTTCCCAAACCCGCAACGATCCAGATTTTCAGCCGAGAAATTGGAAAACAGGCAGTTGAAACACTCCTTCAGCGAATCAAAACACCCAATGTGCCTCAAATCACCAGCCTCATCAAACCGGCTTTAATCACCCCCTGATAACCTCAGCTGGTCAATACCGACATAACGAAAACACTGTAACCACGCCCGGCGGTCGCATTCCACCGAAGTGTGTTCCAATCATTGGAAACGGTGAAGATAAACTGCAAAAAAAAGGTGTCACCCAAGAGGTTCCGGTCAAACACAAAAATCCCCTTCGTTCCGCTGAGGGTGCAGGACAAAAAAAATTACAAATTCAAAGAATCGTTGTAGGCAAGTGGTTTTTTTGCCGTTATCTCGGTGCTGGCTAGCGCCAATCCCAGCGAGAAGGACGAGATCCTTACAGCCCTCAACGACTTTATAAAACACCGTGACCGCATGCTCTACGCCACATTCCGCAAGGCTGGCTACTTCTTCGGCTCGGGGGTTATTGAGGCGGGTTGCAAAACCGTCGTTGGAAAACGGGCAAAGCAGTCCGGCATGTTCTGGCATGTGCAGGGTGCCCAGAACGTCCTCTCAACGCGTTGCGCTGTGCTTGGAAATCTATTCGACAACTACTGGGAAAGTCGCAAAGCCGCCTGAACTCATTACCTCATGTAACTTTCCCGTCCTGCACCCGGATATCTCACGGCAAGCAAGATGCCTGCGGTACGTATTGCGGGGTTGCCACGGGTCAATTTGTAGGACGCGCTTCCCGTATTCGGGGGCGTGTGTGTTCCTACCCGTGCGAGGGACACAAGCTCTCTGAATACAGAGAAGCTCGTCCTACAAAAACAAGCCTGATATGCGGGATTAATATTAAACCGAACCCGCGCTCCATCTGGCCATCGTTCCATCCTTTTCCAGCTTTTCCAAAAATACGGTGAAAGGATGTTTTTCCATTGCATCGCGCGAATCAAAGGACAAGGTCAGCCCACAATCCGAACATTCTAGAACATTCTCCACCGCAGCATTACAAGCTGGGCAAACTCCGCTAACGGCCTCTGCGGGCGCATCCAGAAACCCATAGAAGGACTTAATGACCTGAACCGCCGGAATGAACTGTTCGTCCGAAACACAAACGTTAAACAGAGCCACGCCACCTTGAATCATTACAGTTTGAAGTTCATACGGAATACCGGCCTCTTCGCATGCCGCTCCGATGCCTTCAGACTCATTCATTGAAAAACACGGAATTTCTTTCATTCGTTCCTTTGGTTTAAAGAAGTGATTGCTGCGAGCTACCGGGCTTCAGCCCGAAAAGATCGAAGCCGCGCGGCAGAACGACACGGCCTTGCGGCGTGCGTTTAATGAAGCCTTCCTGAATGAGGTACGGTTCATAAACCTCTTCAATGGTGTCCGCTTCTTCACCGACCGAAACCGCCAGCGAGCTGAGGCCGACCGGTCCACCGGCAAATTTTTCGATGATGGTCTGCAAAATCCGTTTGTCCATTTCGTCGAGCCCGCTTTCGTCAATTTCAAGCAAAGCGAGTGCTTTGGAGGCGACTTCAGCGGTGATGATATTGTCCGCCTTGATCTGTGCATAGTCGCGGGCACGGCGCAGCAGGTTGTTAGCAATACGCGGCGTACCGCGCGAACGACGAGCAATTTCGAGTGCGCCGTCCGGTTCAATATCGACGTTCAAAATACGCGCCGAACGCTCGATGATGATCTTGAGCGTCGCGGCATCATAATAGTCGAGTCGGTTGACTAAACCGAAGCGTGAACGCATCGGCGCGGAAAGCAGGCCGCTACGGGTCGTCGCGCCGATCAGCGTGAAAGGCTGGATGTTGAGCCGTACGGAGCGGGCGTTCGGACCCTGGTCAATGACGATATCGATAACGAAATCCTCCATTGCAGAATAGAGGTATTCCTCGACTGACTTTTGCATGCGATGAATTTCGTCGATGAACAGGAAATCACCGCGCTCTAGACTAGTGAGCAGCCCGGCCAGATCGCCAGGTTTGTCAATAACCGGCCCGGAGGTACATTTGATGTTCGCGCCCATCGCCTCGGCAATAATATAGGCCAGCGTGGTTTTTCCGAGGCCGGGAGGTCCGGACAGCAACGCATGATCGAGCACATCACCGCGCGCTCTGGCGGCCTGCACAAACAGCTCAAGCCGTTCTTTGATTTTTTCTTGGCCGGTAAAATCGGCAAACCGCGACGGACGCAGCTTGATATCGAAGTCCTGATCGGGGCGGTTAAGCGTCGTGACGGTGTGTTCCATACAGAAAGATCCTAAGGGGTCGGGCACATAGGCGCAAAGTTAAGTTTTTAGTTTCGAAATCAGACTACTAAGCATACGCTCTATCTCACGCATAAACTCATAATTCTCATCAAAAAGCTCTTCAGTAACGTACCCGAGATTGCGGGCAATTTCCAGCTGGGTTTGCAGTTCAAAAACCGATCCCATCGAAATCTGAAGAAACCGGACATAATCACCCGTAGAACGCCGACCGTATCCTTCGGCTATATTGCTGGGAATGGATACGGCACACCGTTGAATTTGCGAAGTCAGTCCAAATTTTTCTGCCACCGGAAACCTTTTTGTAATCCGGTAAACAGCGGTAACAAGACTCATAGTTTTCTGCCAAACCAGTAAATCGCGATATGTTTTTATCTCTCCCACTTTGTCCCTTTGACTCTCTGCACCTTTGTACCTTTGTGCCTCTGTGCCTCTGTGCCTTTTTATGCCTATGCCCCTGTCAGCGCCATACGAACCAACGCTTCAACCGAGGTAGTTGCTTCAAGTTTGAGCGCCTTGACCATTTTTCGGGCGTCGTCCTGTTTGTAGCCGAGAGAAATGAGAGCGAGCGCCGCGTCGCGCAGGCGGCTGTCACTGGGCAGATCGTCGGTGCCGGCCAGCGTTTCCAGTGCTTCGCCGGGCGAAAATTTGTCGCGCAGTTCAACAATCATGCGCTCGGCTGTTTTTTTGCCGATGCCGGAAATGGAGGAGAGTCGTTTTACATCGCCCTCAATCAGTGCGGTTTTCAGTTCGCGCACCGACATGCCGGAGAGCGCGCTGATGGCCGTTTTCGGGCCGATGCCGCTGACACCAAGTAGAAGAATAAACATCCGACGTTCATCGTCGGTGGCAAAGCCAAAAAGAACCTGAGAAACCTCGGTGATGTGGTGATAGATCAAAAGACGAGTTTTTGCCCCCTCAGGTGGCAGGCGGTCAAAACTGCTAAGCGGAACCAGCACTTCATACCCGACTCCACCGACGTTCATCACAACGTATCCGGGCCGTTTTTCTTCAAGAATGCCTTCCAGAAAAGTAATCATTTAGGCAATCTAACAGGCTTCCATCGATTTTCCAAGCATTGGAAAGCTGGCAGGCTGCGTAATTATTAGAAAAGCAGAATACGCAGCTCATGATGCAGGCTGTGTTTAATTACGCATTACTTGTTACGCATTAAGGTACACAGAAAAGCCCCACAGAAATGGATTCTGTGAGGTGATTCAGGCGGATCGCAAGAAGTGGTTACTTCTTTTTTGCAGCGGCTTCACGAGCGCGAATTTTAAGGCGCTTTTTGCGAAGTACACGGCGGCGTTGTTTGGTTCGTTCTTTAAGTTGCTGTCCCATAGTGGGGAGAGCTTGTAACCGAACCGGACCGTGCCGTCAAATGATTTTGCTAAAAACTGGATTTTAGCGAATCACGCCCTAAAATGCACCGAATGAATTGTCATCGAAAAAGTCGTAAACCTTGGATCATCACCGCTCTGCTGGCGCTGGCTCTGCTAGGCGTTCTGTTCTCACACTGCCGGCAGATTGAAGAAGAATACCCGGAAGATGAGGCTCCGAAACTGAATGAAACCTGGTCGTTCGGCAGCGGCGAGGTAAAAGTTGCACGGATTGCACTCGACGGCGTCATCATGCGGGCCGAGGAGGAAGGCTTTCTCACCGCCCGCTCCGATATGGTCGAAAGCACCCTCACTCAGGTGCGCGCCGCTGAACGTGACCCGAAAATGCGCGCCATTCTTCTGGAAGTCAATTCGCCCGGCGGCGGCGTGACCCCCAGTGATGAAATCTATAACGCGCTACGCGGTTTCCGCAGCAGTCGTCCTGACCGGCGCGTCGTCGTCTTTATTCGCGATCTGGGCGCTTCCGGTGCCTACTATGCCGCCATGGCCGCCGACTTTATTATTGCCGAACCAACCGCCGCAATCGGTTCCATCGGTGTCATTATGCAAACTATGAATTTTAAGGGGCTTTCTGATAAAATAGGCATCACCGATGTCACTATCAAATCGGGTGCCAACAAAGACATGCTGAATCCCTTTCAGCCTGTAAATACCAATCAGCTCGTGCTATTGCAGGAGCTGATCGACGACATGCAAACGCGCTTTAAAGGTATTGTAGCCGAGTCGCGAAAACTTGATCCGGCCAAAGTTCCGGAACTTTTCGACGGACGCATCTTTTCCGCCTCCGCCGCACTGGATAAGGGCCTGATTGATGAAGTGGGCTACTGGAAAGATGCTCTCGCCCGTACCGCACAACTGCTCGACACGGGCGCACTGCGCGTCATACGCTACGAACCACAACGAACTTTCTTCGAGCAACTCATCGAAGGAAAAAGCCCAGTGATACTACCCAGCCTGAAACTGCATTCACCGCAATTCTTGTATCTTTGGAAACCGTAGAAGAGCGGAATACTGGAATGGTGGAATGCTGGAATGATGGAGTAGTGAATTTTTGGAGAAAAATTATGAAGAGAATATTTTTTGCACTGTTAATTACCGGATTGCTAACCGGATGTGAAACGATGCCGTATCAGCTTACAACCCGTGCGGATACCGCATCAACGACTCAGGATCAGTTGATTGCACAGGAAAACCAGCGTCGGCTGGCCGGACGGCTTGAAACGCTGGAAACAGAAATTAACCGCATCAGCCGCGACCTCGACACGCTGAAAGGTCAGCTAGCCTCCCGTTGCGCGGCCATTGAACAGAAAAGTGAATCAGACAAACGGGAAATGGTCACCCGGCTGAGCGGTGAGCTGGATAAACTGATCAAACAGACTTCGGCTCCGGCGCCCGCTCCAGTTTCTAAAGCCTCTGCCAGTGCCTACGGCATTGAACATGTTGTCCGCTCTGGCGAAACACTCTACACCATCGCTAGAGCCTACAATGTCAGCGCCAAAACTATTATGGATTCAAATAAAATACAGGATGCGAGTCGCTTATCCGTCGGACAAAAGCTATTTATTCCTGACGTGAAGTAACGGACGATCTAACAGTCATGGTCAGAAAATCCAATGTTTGGAAATATCCGCTTGCCCCTATAAGGCTGAACCGCTATGTTTTGCGCCTTCATTCCCCCAACGCTCGGGTGGTGAAATTGGTAGACACGCCAGCTTGAGGTGCTGGTGGCCGTAAGGCTTTCGGGGTTCGAGTCCCCGCTCGAGCACCAAAAAAGGCCGCCCTGTTTTGCAAGGCGGCCTTTTTTATTAATCATCTTAATCTTAAGGCGCGATCTTGTCGCTCATCCACTGGCGTGCCTGCTGAAAACTTTCCTTCAGCTCACCGTAGGCCTTTTTAGCATCGGCCTTTACGTCGTTCCATGCGGACTCCGTGGCCGACTCAACCGTATCGAGCTGCTTGCTTAACTGGGCCGTCTGGTTACGCAACGCCTGAAGCTTGGGTTTATTATTGGCTTTGACTGCGTCACTTGAGCTTTCTATTTTGGCGGCGAGGGTTTCCATATCCCGATCCAGCGCGCGCAACTGACTGCGCATGTATTTAACGAATTCCGATTTTTGAGCATAGGTATAATCCTGCATGTCTTGTGCAACGGCTTCCGTTTTCGTTTTGATTTTGTCCAGTTGCTGAGCGACAGGTTCCTGTTTGCTACAACCGCCCGCGAAAGCGACGGCGCAAAGAGCGGTGACGAGTATTATTTTGTTTTTCATATTATAAGAATCTCCAGTTAACAAAAATCATCGCTGGTGCCAATTCTTGGGGCAGATTGGTGAACCATTCGTTTTGGGGAATTATATTCACCAATCCGATTTGTACACCGGCCTCTGCCTTTTCCGCATAGTTAACCAGTCCGACTTGGAGTCCTGACAGCTGGCCTGCGTAGTTAACCGCACCAAGTTGCAATCCCGTCATGTTGCCGCCAGTATAGTTCACCGCGCTGAGTAGAAGACCAACGAAGGGTCCGCCCTGCCAACCGGAAAAGTCGTCTTCGGTATAGTTGACCAATCCCCACTGAAGGCCTTTGTAGCTTTCCGCGTAGTTCAGAATACCGACGCTCAAGCCAGCGCTCTTTCCTGTGGAGCCATTCACAAATCCCAAGGCTAGCGATGTCTGCTGATTTTCGCCCCAGATACTGAGCGTCACCCCTTTAATCGTCTCACTCCGCGGATAGACTGCAACCTCCGGCGTAAGACTAAGATTGAACGGTTTGGTTTGAGCGATAGCTCCACTCGCGACGAGCAGACCTGTTAATACGGCTAGTAATTTCTTCATGGTTTATTTCTCCTTTTTCTTTGTTGTTTATCGAACCCTGACATTGTTGATGCTACCGATGACTCCAAATACCTGCAACAGCCACAGGACGAGCACCAGCACCACGACAACGTTGAGTATGTTTTTGACCGGCTTGGCCATTGGTATGTAGGTGTTAATCGCCCATAGCACGACACCGACGACGACCAGTGTAATAATGATACTAATGAGAGGCATATGATCTCCTATGTTGAATGTTTCTTTGCCTTCTAAAACTCTACTCGCAGCGCTGATTTTCAGCTGTGGGGTTTAACCCTACCTCGAAGCAGGACGGCGATAGACTCTGTTTAATTTCTAAAGTCGGCCTGTAAGCACCAATAAAACAATTAAAATCGTGCTTACCATATATTTTCTCTTTCGTTACCGCTCACTTGCTTATTCGTTTGACAGCCTTGTCGATGACTTTGGCTGTGGTTTGCTTGACCCGTCCAACCAACTGATCTTTTTTGCCTTTATTGCGAAGCTTTTCGTTGCCAGCGATTGCGCCCGCCGCTTCTTCAACTCGGCCTTTTGCGATATCTATTTTCCCACCCATGCTCATACTCCTTTGATTTGCCAGCGTACCGTCTTCCAGCTACACCAGCTGGCGACCGATGCCGGATTATTTTGTTCTTACTGATTTGCCGGTCGCTTCTTCCAACATTTTCGCAGCACCGGACTTCTCCATCCACAGCTTTTCATCCGTTATTGCGCTGAGCGCGAAACCACCGCAGATCATATAGACCAGCCCCAGGCACACACCGATGAGCGCCTTTGCTTTCACCGTAAAAGGCAGCAGGACGAACAGTCCCACGTGAAACAGCAACGCCCCAAGGCCTATGAGGCAGATCATGATCCCCGTTTGCAACAAGCCGATCATTGACAACCGAGCCATTCGCACACCTTGCACATACGACCTCGCAGCCTCGACCTTGAGTAGCTGAATGGACAGATGCCGATAGTCGGCCAACACCTTGACTGCGATGGAAGACATGATTCCCTTAAACAAACATTTGATCATAAGCTGACCTGTTGGATGAAGTTACTTGCGATCCCGACCGAGAACATAGCCGAACAGCAAACCGATAACCGCCGCGCCGCCGATATAGGGCCACGGATTGCGATGTACGACCACATCCACGTCATCGGCCAGTTTGCGGGCTTTCTCCACACTGACTTCCTTAGCATGAGCGGCCACTTCAACTGCATGTTTTCCGGCGGCAGACAGCGAGTGGACAAAACCGCTCTCGGCTTCTACGATAGCATTTTTCAGATGGGTATATTTGTCTGACATGACACTCTTCAGCTCGTCCTTTTTCTGCCGGGCTGCTTCCTCAAGAAGTTTCAAAGCTTCTTCGATGCTCACATTACTTTTGTTTGTATTTTCCATAAAATCCCTTTTGATTTCGATTCTTCCTGCAAACACCCTGCCTTGCCGCCAGTCGGTACATTTCTGCATCGTCTGGCAACAATTCGTCCAATTACTTGGTTTTCGGTACTTCGACCGTCATCTCGTTCTTGACGCTGTTTACGCCCTGAATGTCGGTGACAAGCTTGGTGACCAGAGACTTTTCGGCAGCGTTTTTGGCTATACCGGTCAAGGTGACCGTACCGTCCCGCGTTTCGACTTTCGTATTGACTGAGCTGGTGGAGCGATGGGTCATCAAGGCTGTTTTGACCTGAGCGGTGACGGAGGCATCATCCATTTTTTCAGCTTTAGTCCGTTCGGCCATAACCGGCTTCGACGCTACCGTCATCTCGTTCTTCACCTGTTTTACGCCTTCGATATCTTTGGCGTATTCAGAGGTCAGTTCTTTCTGGGCGCTGTCGGAAGCTTCACCCTTCAAGGTCACGACTCCGTCTTTCACTTCGACAGCGGTCTTGCTACCGTTGACATTGCGATGGAACAGCAGAGCCACTTTCACTTTCCGGCCGATCCAGGTGTCCGCGTTTTCGGTAGCGACTTCAGCTTTGGTCGCCAGCTTGTTATCCACACGGGTGACACCCGGCAGACTGGCTGCGGTTTCCTGAGCCAGTGTCTTATGGGATTCTTCAGACACGGTTCCGGTTAATGTGACCAGACCGTTTTTGGCCTCGGCCTTGATTGCATCGTCCTTGAGATACGTTGAGTAGACGTAGGTTTTTTTGAACGAGGCTTCGATTTTTTCATCCACTTCGGACGCGCGAACCGGAGTACCGGCGGCCCAAATGGCCATTGTTGCTACTGCAATTGCTACTGGATATATTGATTTCATTGAACTTCCTTCTTTTTTGATTTTCATTCTATTCGGATAATTTTTAAACTTCACTTGCTCTGCCTTTTTCACGCGTCTTCATGACCTCCTTTCTTTTATCTATTTCAATTGATGGCAGACTACGCACCGCCCGATTTCTTTGCTATGGGGTGTAACCCTACCGGGAGGAGAATGGGATATTGGAATAGTTGAATGTTGGAACAATGGATGAATGAGGCTTGGAGCAGATCGTGCATACCAATAGATTGAATCTTTATTTTTTAACAATCCATTATTCCTCTTCTAGTTCATCTGCTGTTCGTAGATTTTGCGGAAGTGTGGCGGCCACGGTCAGCAGTCCCAGCGGCGGCAGCGAGGCCCGCTAGCCCACGAACTTGAGCGCGCGCTTGAAGCTCCAGAACGTATCTGGAACCTCGGGATAGATCAGGAGGATGTTCATGAGGAACCTGTTTTCGTTTTATGGGCTTCCAGCAGATCATGGGTTTTACGAGCCAGTTCATCGCGTGTGAAGGGCTTGGCGATCAGCACGGCATCTTTTTTCAACACACCCAAGTCGGCCATCACATCCGCCGCGTATCCGGACATAAATAGCACCTTGATATCCGGTTTGGCTGCGCTGATTTTTTCCGCCAGTTGTTGTCCGTTCATTCCGGGCATGATCACGTCGGTCAGTAACAGCTTGATCGTTGATTGATGCTGTTGAAACAGGGCGAGAGCCTCTTCCGGAGTTCCTGCCGTCAGCACCGTGTAGTTGAGCTCATTCAGGAATTGCTGACACAGGCTAAGCAGGGCCGGTTCGTCCTCCACAAGCAGTATGGTTTCTTCCCGGCCTTCCGGGGCTTGCGCGGGTTCTGCAACGACTGTTTCGCAGGCCTCTATGGCAACCTGCGGCAGATAGATCCTGAAGGTCGTCCCGATGCCTGGTTCGCTGTAGGCGTAGATGAAGCCGTTGTTCTGCTTTACAATACCATACACGGTAGCCAGCCCCAGCCCGGTGCCTTTGCCGAGACCTTTGGTGGTGAAAAACGGTTCGAAGATATTTGCCAGCGTTTCCCGATCCATGCCGCATCCATTGTCGCTGACCGTCAGGCAGACATACGCTCCGGGCGCAGCCTCCGCATGTATGGAGCAGTAGGCTGCATCGATAATGACATTGCCGGTTTCCAGAACAATCTGGCCGGTGCCGCCAATAGCATCCCGCGCATTGATACACAGATTGGCGACGATCTGGTTCATTTGCGTCGGATCGAGCCGGATCGGACGCAGAGCGGAACTCGGCTTCCAGACCAGATGGATATCCTCGCCGATGAGCCTCTGAAGCATTTTGAGCATATCACTTAGGGTCTCGTTTAAATCCAGAATCTCCGGCGCAATGACCTCTTTTCGGGCGAAAGTCAGCAACTGCCGGGTCAGGGCGGCGGAGTTCTTTCCGGCTTTGAGGATTTGCTTCAGGCTGTCCGTGATCGGACTATCGGGTCCGGTTTTTATTATCGCGATCTCTGTATAACCGAGAATCACCTGCAACATATTGTTAAAGTCGTGTGCCACGCCGCCTGCCAGACGGCCGATGGCTTCCATCTTCTGCGCTTGCCGAAGCTGGTCTTCCAGGTGGCACTGTCCGGTGATGTCCACATAGGCGCCAAGTATTCCAGTGATTTCTCCATTCGAATTGCGCAGGGGAACTTTGCTTGTGAGAAGGGTGTTGCTTTTCCTTTCCGGGGTCGTCTGGGGTTCTTCCTTATCCAGAATGGTTTCGCCCGCGATCACCCGGCGGTCGTCGGCTCGATACGGATCCGCTTGATCGCGCCAGCTCATCTGGTAATCATCTTTTCCTATAATTTCTTTCGGGCTCTGGAATCCCGCATCGCGCGCGAAGGCTGCGTTACAGCCCAGATAAACGAGATCCTTATCCTTCCAAAAAACCCTCACCGGTATTGTGTTGATGATTCCTTCGATGAGCTGCTGTGATGCACGCAAGGCCTCTTCCGCCTGCTTGCGCAACAGGGCTGCGCCGATATGCGCTGCGAAGCCTTCAAATTTTTCAACTGTCTCGAGAATGAAGCATCCTTTGCGATGGTCATTAAGTTGAATCAGCCCGATAATACTGTTTTTGGCTTTAATGGGAATCAGTGCCACAGACGCATAACCCTGATAGATACATTCGTTGCGTGGATGCCACCGGGGGTCTTCGCCGGGCGGGAGTTCCAAAAGAGGAAATGAGTCATTTGTCCAGAAACTCCCGCCTTTTGTGAAGAACGGATCTGCTGGGTCTGTTTGGCCGGAAATCACCAGTCCGCAGGTGCATTCTAGGCAGACGGTCCCATCTGGATTGCGGCATATGCCGCCGTTGGTGTTGCGCGCAAGAAGCGAAGCTTCTTTCAGCAGGAACTCATCAGGAAACCCCAGCTGGGCGATATAGGGGAAGTCGTCGCCGTCTTGCAGCCGGATGCCAGCGGCATCAAACCCGGTGCGGGTTTTCAGGATCGTGAGCACGTGCTGAAGAGCCTCCCCTAAATCTCCAGATTCATTGAGAATATGTAAAATATCTCGGGTGATTCCTTGGCGAGCCTCCGCCTGCTTGCGTCCAGTGATATCGCGGATATTGCACTGGATCACCTTTTTGTGATCTACCAGATAGACATTGCTGACGAATTCCACATCAACCCGCTGTCCTGTTGCCGTTTCCAGCGGCTTATCGTCGTAGCGGATATATTCATTCGATTGCAGTTCAGCGAAGTTATCCTGATTGGCAACAATATCCTTGAAGAACCCGAGATCCCAGATTGCCTTTCCGACGAAGTTTTCGTACGGGTAACCCAGCAGATCGAGCAGGAATGGATTCACGTCCACCACGACTCCGGTCTCGGCATCCAGAATTAGAATCCCGTCCTGCGCCGCCTCGAACAGCCGCCGGTAACGGAGTTCCGATACCGCCAGTGCCTTAGCATCGGGCGGCATTTCGTTGCGGGCGCTCGCTGTTATTTTATTAACCATACCGGCCTCCCGCTAAACTCACCTCTACTGTGGCATCTCTCCGCCGGTGTTTTCGACCGCAGTACCGGCTTTCTGCAACACTTCGCCGGTCTTCTTGACCGCTGTTTTTGTCGCATCTACGGTCTTGTCAGCCGCCTTATCCAATGCCGCTCCGGTTTTCTCTCCGACGTCAGCCGCAGTCGTTCCTTTTTCACAGCCAGCTAAAAACAGAACGCCGAGCAACACCGCAATTCCTACGCAGTTGATTCTCATATTCATATTTTCTCCATCTCTTTAATCGGTTTATTCCATTTGGTGGCCGATGACGCCACCGCCGATTGCTCCTGCGGCTCCGCCGATCAGGGCACCACCTGCACCGCGGGTCGCCGCGCCACCGATCAACGCTCCGCTTCCGCCGCCAATCAACGCGCCCTTTTCCGTTTTATCCAGCTTGTCCCAAGTTGCACATCCGCTGAGGCATCCGACGATTAGACTGAGTGCTAGAATTTTATTCATAGTTCACCTTCCCTTTTCTTTTTCACGCACAACCTACCCGTTGAAGGCCTGTGTAACTATGGGGAGAAACCCTACCTACGGGTTTCACCCCAAGCATCAGAGCGGAAACCGGATTACGTTTACTGGAGTTAAGCCACACGGCGGGGAGAAAATAATAATTTTAAAATTATTCTAACAAAAATTCTGTTACCTCATAAAAAAATACCAATCCCGTTAAGTTCGTATTACTGCGGAGATGCGTAGCTGTGAAGTGCACTGGAAAGTTTCGGCAAAAGGTTGACCATCAAAAAGGTCGTTAGCAGGGCGCAAAAAGCGAGCAGGTGCGCCCAATCAGCCTGGCGGCTCCATGAACTTTTACGACTATGAAAATAAATCAGATAAAGCCCCCACGTAATAAGCGACCAGACCTCTTTAGAATCCCAACTCCAGTACTGACCCCACGCCTCTTCAGCCCAAAGCGCACCGGAGAGCAGGCCAAAGGTCATAAACGGAAAAGCGACCCGCAAAATCTGATACGCCGCTCGGCGGTATTCGTCACTAGGCACCCTGCCAATCCAGCGACGGAGCAACAAAATGAACGCCACAGCGCAGAGCGCATAACTGATCATATACGCCAAGACATGCGGCACAAACCAGCCGGATTGCAATGCGGGCATCCGCTTCCATCCGCCTTGCTTGTCCATGAAAACAGCACCGATTAAAGGAAGCGCAGACATAAGGGCGAAATAAACGCTGGTCCATTTCAACCGTTCACGGAAGGACAAGAAAACAAATAACGGCATGAAGCAGAGGCTAAGCACCACCTGAACCTGATACATATTGCCAAATGGCGGATGACCAACGATCAGACCGTTCAATACAAACACAGCAAGATTCATCAACCACGCCAACGCGGTCAGCATGACGGCGGTGCGCTGCCGCCGGAAAAGAAAAAAGATACCGGCCAGCAGATAGCCGATTGCAGAAATCAACAGAAATGGAATTAGCAACTGGGTCATACAGAACCCTCCTCTTTGCGGAAACAAAGGACAAATGTACCGACGATGGCCAGCCACATTCCAGCGATAACTGCCGTGCGGCCTGGATCGCGCCGGATGGAAAGCTGAACGTAACTCTGATTTTTTTGATCATACGACATCAAATAAAAACGCCAGCCTTTATAGTCCGCCGGATGATTAATGCTCACCGGCAACTTGCGCCCTTCGATCAACAGTGTGACCCCATAAAAAGACGGAGTCTGTCCTGCGAGATATAGAAACGAACCATCCGGCAGCATCTTCCGTTGAACCCACGATTGCCCGACCTCGTTCCAAAGGTTAGAAACCACACCAATTCGCTTAATGGTGCAAACGCCGTTTTCGCTGGGGCTGAACTCCCCCGATTTTTCATACGGCATCTGCCCCGGCACAATCTTTTCAGATGGAAGCGGACAGTAACGCTGGTAAAATGGAGGATAGAATTTCACCTGAAAATCCTCCGCCGCAACCTCAAAACCAAGGCTGACCGTATTGCCCGCCCCATTCAGGAAATGCCCGACCGCCTGTGACGGTCTAAGCGCAAGCTGAACCGTTCCTTTTGTACCGGCTACATAGCCAACAAAGGCTCCGGCTAAAATTAACACCACAGCAAAATGTACCAGATAAAAACCGGTCTGCTTGATCGCGAATTTACGCCGTAGTCCACACCGGACACTCAGAAGACTCAGCAGCAATAGCAACAGCATAAAAACCGGAGAATAATAAATAGTGTTCGCGTGAAGTCCGCCCGGTACAGGAATCACTCCAGTCAGCAGGAACAGAATCAGCGCAGAAAAAACAACAACGGCAATTTTCATGGATCAAAAGTACACCAATTCCCCGTTCGTAGTCCACGCTTTAGCGTGCTCCCGCGCAGAGCCTTCCACGCCGGACAGCCTAAAGGCTGGCTGGAGTTTGGTTTTTAACTAGTTTTCATCAGCATAGATGTCTCATTTCTTTTGTTTTCAGTCCTTTACATTTAATTATTAATCTAGTATATACGCTAGATATAAACAAATTAAAGGAGTTCAACCATGGGATATCCGACTAAAGTCCAGCGCATTGCCCGCAAGAAGGGCGCAGACCAGTACTACGTCAATTTCCCGACCGCCGTGGCCGAGGCAATGGATCTGCAAAAGGGGGAGACCATCGAGTGGTTCGTCGAGGACAAGGCCAACCTCATCGCTCATCGCCCCAGCGTGCTCCCCAATCCAGTCAAAGTAAAAAAAAACCTTCGCCACTGCTAACCCAATGGGAGTCGCTGTGGAATGCAGTGGAAGACCGTTTCGGGAGCCGCCTCGGGCAAGGAACGTTTTCGAGCTCACCATCATCGAAATAAGGATGGCGACCGGGAAAAACTAATTGCCAACTATGAAGAGCGGGCTCGCCGCCACTATGCAGTTATTGCTCCGGTTGGGCAGGCATGGAAAAGCGCACAGGAAAAGCGATCCAACCTCGATCTTTACGTTAATGACGGGTTGCATGTCCAGAGTCAGGTCACGGGTGGATTAAACTGTCCGCTACGATCAATACGGACTTCGCGAACTTCTTGAAATCATCTGCCGTCATGTAAAGCAGTTCGTTGCGCAGATTCTGCCGGTTTTCGTCCGTCTGACCGGTCAGGTATATCAACTTACAGACTCGGCAAAACAACCGTTCCGTGGTTTTTAGCAACCTTGTGGAGACAAGGGAAAAGCAGGTCGTTGTTGACCCCCGCAATCGTTTCCCCGATGATGATCCTCATGCAACAACTCACACCCATTGAAGCCCGAGTACTCGGATGCCTGATTGAAAAAAGCATCACCACACCCGAATACTATCCATTGACCCTTAATGCGCTGGTGAATGCCTGCAACCAGAAATCCAATCGTAATCCCTTTATGCAACTGGAAGAGTCCGAGGTGTTGCGGGCACTCGATCAATTGCGTCTGACCCATAAGCTGGCTGCTCAGACTACCAGCACTGGGAACCGGGTTCCCAAATACAAACATACCTTGGAAAACGGCTTTACCCTTGATTTACCGCAGGTGGCTATATTGTGTGAACTCCTAATTCGCGGAGCGCAGACCGTTGCCGAATTGCGTACCAGGTCGATGCGTATGACCGAGATGCCCGCCAATGAGCAGGTGGAGGAAATTCTTAATGCTATGGCAGGTGAGAATCCGCTGGTCGTTCGGTTACCGCTTGAACCCGGACGGCGCGAAGTCCGCTATCAGCATCTGCTCTGCGGAATGCCCGACATGGAAACCCGAATGCCGGAAGAACCGGCTCGACTGCCTGTAAACGACCGGGAGGCCCGCATCAGCGCTTTGGAACAAACGGTGGAACAGCAACAGATGGCGATCACCACGCTGCAGGATGAGTTCGAAAAGTTCAGAAAACAATTTACTTGAGCGCGGGTACACACCCTGCCCGCAGTTTGGATCTCTCTTTTCTACCTGCAAATTTGTGCAGATAGAGATTTTGCCTATCTGCCCATTTGTGCAGATAGAATTACCCGTCGTCAATTTTGAGAAGGTGCGGCGTATGCACCTACCCTGCACGCCCAACCAACTGACGAACCTCCCCCACTGGAATATCCTTCTGCCATGCAACGCATCCAATAGCTTGTCCTTTTAATTCTATTTCCCGCTCTAACCGCTTGCGCTCAGGAGCCGGTTGTCGGCGATTCGGGGTTCGATACGGGCTGGAGAAAAGACAGCTCCGGAGACTGAAGTGGCCGTGGTAAGAACTTCGGCTCGGGCTGGCGCGTGGATAAAGAAGGCAACCTGCAAGGCACGGGTGACAATGGGGGAAGCGGCTGGAGGAAAGAACGCTCAGGCGAATGGACAGGAACGGGCAAGAACTTTGGAAAGACGTGGAGGGAAAAGTAAAGCCGATTATGCCGGCCGGAGCGTTTGTTCGATCTTATCAAAAGCCAAGGGATCAGAATCGTGTCTCGCTTTCAATCAGCATGACCTGTCCGTCCCAATACGATCGGTTCTCCTGTTCGGACGGATTGCGCTGTCTTTGCTCCACGGCGGTTTCCATCCATAGAGCAGACCGTAGGGCGGCCATCGGCTTGTCGTACTCGATCCCAGAGCGCGCGATGCTTAAAAACGGGAGACGCTGAATCCGTTGTTGTCCTACATATCCAATCCAGAGGGGTTGGTTGCTGGGTAACAACCGGACATTGGCGGGCCACAGTCGCAGAATGAGTTGTTCCATTTTAGCCGAGGTTGGCTCTCCGCCCGCGTGGATAAGACACAATTCGTCCGAACGGCCATTGTGCAATTTTGGCAATACCGGAAGATCCCCTATGATCGGAGATGGCGCAATCCAGAGCAACGCGTTCTGCGGGCTAACACGCACCGGTTCGCGCCAGCCACTTTTTTTCAGATGTTCCTTCAGGCGCACGAGATCCCCCGCGAATTGAACGTTCAAAGGCTGCTCGTGTTCTCCTTCGAGATCCAGACGGTAGGCAGGCAGTTCGCTCCACGCCGTTTGCCACCACTCCTGTTGCTTGACTTCCCGAATGGGATGGCGCACGGCATAGCGTTCGAGATCGTCGCTAAACTGGCCGTGTATATGGCCAGCCGCGGCCAGTAGAAACACGGTAGCCATCAGCACGCCGAACGGGCGGGTTGCAACGGTTCCGGGCCCGTGATGCCGGCGGGCAATGGTTAGGAGTGCAACCCAGGCACTACCGATGCCCAGACCGCCGGCGATGTCGGCCAACCAATGCGCCCCAAGGTAGAGCCGCGAGAAGGCAATGCCGCCGATCAGCACGCCTACCGCGCCGTAGAGAGCCATGCGCATACGGGAAGACAATGCCGGAGCAATGAATGCGGCAAGGAATCCATAGACCACCACGCTCATGGTGGCATGACCACTCGGGAAACTGAACGCGCTGACTCCAGAATTCAGTTCTACAGGACGCGGAATTTGAAGCGAACCCTTTAAGACCGCCAGGATCAAGCCGCCCCCACCAATCACCGCCAGCCAATACGCGAGATCACGCCATCTGCGCCGGATCAAGAACCAGGCGACAACCGTGATGATGAGCGGTGCGATGACGGCCCCATCCCCAAGTTCCGTAAGGGCAACCATGACGCGATCTCCAAGCGGCGTACGGAGTTGTTGAAGGAATTCATAGACTGACTGCCCCGCAAATACGAGTTGGTCGCGCGTGAGAACATCTTCCAGCACGCCGAAGAACAGCCAGGTTCCTGCAATCAAAATGGCGAGCCAGGCAAGCAGCACGCGGTTTGGCTGATGCTCAGGATCAAAAAGGTCGGCGATCAATCGGATGATGCCGCGCCGCTGCTGGCCCCATGTCGTGAGAGATGCCGACCAGCTTACGGCATGAGGCACAACGTGATGATAGGCAAACCGGACTAACCAGACAATCCCTCCCATGATTACAGTAACGATGCAGACCAACGCAGCCAAGCGAGCCGCGACCTCGCCCGCCAAGGTCAGCGCCGTGCCGAAAGCCATACCTGGAAGGAGGTAGGCCGGTGCCCATACCACGGCTGACAGAATGTTGGCGATGTAGAATCGCTTGGGTGGCATCTTCATGATGCCGGCGACCACTGGAATCACGGGGCGGATGGGTCCCACAAAACGTCCCATCACAATGCTCCGGCCTCCGTGTCGCTCAAAGAATCCCTCACAGCGAGAGAGCATCTCAGGATGCCGACGAAACGGCCAGACGTGACGTACACGATCCCCGTAGCACCTGCCGAACCAGTAACTGATTCCGTCACCCGCGATTGCACCAATTACGGCGACGCTGAACGCGGGCCAAAAGGCCATGGTTCCGCTGGCGACAAGCGCTCCGGTACCAAACATGATCAATGCGCCCGGAAAGAACAGGCCGACGAAAGCCAGGGATTCAAAAAACGCAATAGAACCGACGACAAAATAAGACCAATGTGGATGGGCGGAAACCCACAGCAGAACTTCTCTTACCACCTCATTCATGACCTCTCCCTCAATCTTATCATGGGTGCAACCTTTGCAGATGCACGGCTCTTTTCCCAACAAATGATCGTAAAATCATAATCCGCAAATGCTTTTATATCTTCTTTTGTAAACGCCGGTTGAAAAGTGCGACGGATGCCGGTCGAAAAGTGTAGCACATTTGTGTTAATTACCCCGCCGTTTGACGGGTGTCAAATTCTCCTGTTATTTTTCCTTGGGGTGCAACCGCTTCTGGCGACGGACGATCATCTTAATCCCCTTAATTCCCCCCGATCCCTCGGAATAACACATCTGCCGGACTGTCGTGTAACGACCGGGGTGCCCGCATCAGCGCCTTGGAACAGACGGTGGAACAGCAGCAGATGGCGATCACCACTTTGCAGGAGGATTTTGAGAGGTTCAGAAAACAGTTTGCTTGAGCATGGGCAAGCACCCGCCCGCAGTTCGACCCCGCCCTTTCTATCTGTCAAAATTGACAGATAGAGATTTTGGCTATCTGCCCATTTGTGCAGATACACCACCTTCAAACTTGTTCAGGTACGGTTGGCGTTCGGCGGGGATCCCATCTGCTAATTTAAGTAGATAAGGCTAGCGTCTTGCTGATTTTCATTGCCGCTCCGTCGGCATCCAGTCCAGCAATGTTGACACGAAGATCAGCCCGTTCGTAGCTCTTGCCGAAATACGTTATGTCCTTCTTGATTTCGCTCAAATACAGCTTCTTCTCCTTCACGGTCAACCTCTTCGCGATTAGATTGGAATCTGCGTCATAGAATTTTATTTGCGCTAGGATGTGCTCCGGTTTATCCGCAAGCGCTACGGTTCTTCCCTCCAATTTCCTCATCACCCGCCAGTAGCCTCTCATCAACCCACTTGGAGGTAGAGCGATCACTGCGGAGCAGCTTTCCGGTCTCTCAATCAGCGACGACAGAACTTTGGCCGCCTCAATACTGTAGGAATGCACGGTGAGAAGCTTGTTCTGTAGCCTCTCAATTGGGACACCAAAAAGGCGTTCGACCTCTTCATCGAGATCGAAAAACGGACATCCCTGCAAGTCGGCCAACTTGGACCCAATGGTTGTTTTGCCGATGCAACCCACTCCTGTGAGGAACACTCTCATATTGTCCTTGCTGATGTGTCATATCTTTTCCGACAGAACATAGTTAGTGAACACGCCGCACGTTTCTATCCGAACAGCCTACTCTCCGCCCTATTTCCGATTCCATGGTCTTCAGGCAAAAAATACAAAACGTCTACTTCGCCTTTGGTACCTTCTCCAGCAATTCCATGACCATCGTTTTGTTCATACCCCGAAGTTCTGCCAGCTTCTCCCCCGTCTCTTTCTGCCGAAAAGCTATCTTCTTATTTCCGACATTTTCCCAGTTCAACACGGTCTGATCACTGACTTGGGTCAGCCTAGCCAATTGAGCCTGAGTAATGCCCAACCGCTTGCGCATAGCCTTAACCCCTTTACCGGTGATCCAGAAGCCCGGCTGATCATCCTTGGATACTGATACCACTATGGCTGGGTTAGCTCTGCGCAACGTGCCTGCCTCTTTCTGCAGAATGGAGATCTCCTTCCGCAGTTTGGCAATATGGCTACGGTGAGCAACATTGATCCTGCGGACAGGATCGAGTTCTTTCTTTATCTCTTTACGGGCTAGACGGGTGATTTCCTTCTGCAGTTCTTTCATGATGGACATGGGTGGACTCCTTTAGTTTCTGGAAGTTTTACTGCAACGGGCAGCAAGTCGCAAGGGGAAATCTCTGGCAGAATTAGAACCTCGCAGCTCGATTTGTGATGGAGGCGACCCCTGTTAATCCTGATAGGGAACCCCTATCCAATTCTGACAGCGCCGCCCCTATATAATAAAGGGTATATAGATGGAGGAGATCGACGATCAAGGCTAATTCAATGGTGCAGACATCAATTCGCTGCACCGGCGAAACAACAGCGGTCAGAAGCTCGCCCAGAGCGATCCAATGAGCCCCCAGTCAAAGCGACCAATAAGCAGATCCTGTTCATATTGAAGCAGTGCCAAGGCAAACAGAAAGGCTTGCCCGAACTCAACACGATGTCATCGAGCCTGTTCAAGGTGTCGAGCCTCTATGACCTCACCAAGCGTGATGCCAGTGCTTTGTTCGATCAGCTCAAGATAGCAACGTAAGAAGGCACTCAGTGTTCAAAGGTGCAAAGGCACAAAAAAAACTCTACCTCTCTGTGCCTTTGACCCTTTGATCCTCTGCCCCTTCCCCCAAAAAAAGGAGATATCATGAATCTACGGAAGGTAAGGATTCACGCCATCTTTGATGTGCATCCGGAAAGGTTCCCGGATGCGCTATCGATGGAGGTTACTCAATAATTCCGTCCGCACCAATCGAGGTTATGCGGGGTTGAACGATAAACGTGAAGGGCGGAAGCACATACCACAGAGCCGTGGAACTCGATTGAAACGTCCGGATCTGTTTGGCGCCTTTTTCTTTGGCGGCTGCACCGGCCTGGTCGAGCGTCGTCTGCAATGAGGCGTCTCCGATCAGCGGTTTTGTGAACAGAAGCATCAGGTCAATATTCGTCTGCTGAACCTGCACTGCTTTTTTCCCTCCGTAGGGCTTGATTCCATTATAATCCACGACTTTTGTGAAGGCACAGCCGTGACCGATCATGATGATAATTCCCAGCACCAGTGATATTACTAATTTCTTCATCTGTTCCCCTTTGTGTTTTCTGCAACGGTCTGCAGCACTCGTTCAGATTAATTCGTTTCAACATTGAGTTAGATCGCACGGGTTAAACAATGGATCCGCAAGGCCATTTTGACCTGTTGATCCAAACCATAGCCAGTGATCACCGCCTGTAATGAAACATCCCGAAACCAGCAGACAACCCGAAGCCAACATTAATAACAAAACCCCTCTAAGTATCATTTTTCTCGCGCGCATGACAACCCCCTTCAATTTAGCCGTCGTTTGACGGCAACTTCTAACCACATTTTGTGTTCCCTCAAATTCGACCGAGAAGTAACAAGATAAGCAGTATCAAGACCACTAGGCCTAACCCGCCACTTGGATAATAGCCCCAATTCTTGCTGTGGGGCCATGCAGGCAACGCGCCCACAAGAAACAGAATTAGTATAATTAACAGGATGCTTCCAATACTCATGAGTTTCTCCCTTTTTTTTTATTTATCTCACTCTGATGCTGTTCATATTCCCGATGATGCCAAACGTCTGAAGCAGCCACAGGATAATAACCAATACCACAACGACGTTGAGGATACTTTTTACCGGCCTGGCCATGGGGATGTAGGTGTTAATTGCCCACAGTACAACACCGGTTATAACCAGCGTAATGATGATCGTAATAAGCGGCATAGAACCCTCCTTTGTTGAGTAGTGACTTTTACTGAAAGCAGATTACGCCGGACGGCTTTTTTCAGCTATGGGGTGAAACCCTACTGTGGGAGGGAGAAGGATAAGTTAGAAATAAAAAAATAGAATCATACCAAAACTGTGAAGTTCTGATATAGGTTGTCACTTTGGAAAGGATAAATTCCAAAGTGAGTACGGCAATAAGGTACAGTGAGGCGTTCAAACACAGGTAGTTGACGAAATCGCCCGCGCGAGAGTTTTCTAATCAGAATCTTTTATTCCCGCCCAACCGGACATTACTTTGCCGCTAACAACCTATCAGGTTTATTCACAACCACTTGTGAATAAAATCAACTTCACGCGGGTGGCTATGTTTCCAGAAGTTCCAGTATTTC